>CAZFTD010000050.1:0-20062 GCA_964521525.1 uncultured Marinilabiliaceae bacterium
GTGTTGTTATTTTTAAACCTTTTTGTCTAAGGTTCCATCTATTCTGTTAATGTAATCACATCTGAAATTGTCTCGTCAGAATTGGTTCCAATGTAAATTAAAAATTCTCCGGCTTCAGCTTTAAAACTCATGTCATGATGGTAAAATGCCAGTTCGTTAATTCCAATGTTGAAATGTACCTCTTTGGATTCTCCGGCTTTTAAAAATATTTTCTGAAAACCTTTAAGTTCTTTGACAGGCTGTGTAATACTTCTGATTTTGTCGTAAATGTATAACTGAACCACTTCTTCTCCATCTACTTTGCCGGTATTGGTCAGCTTTATGGTGGCAGTTATTTTTTCGTTGCTATTCATAGAATTTTTGCTCAGCATTATATTGCTGTAAGCAAAAGTGGTATAGCTTAAGCCATACCCAAACGAAAACTGTGGAGAGTTTGGTACATCCAGATAATTCGATCTGAATTTCTGAAATTCATCACCTGAATTTGGGCGGCCGGTTGTTCGGTGATTATAATATATGGGTACCTGACCTACATTACGCGGAAATGTCATGGTGAGTTTTCCAGATGGGTTGTATTTGCCAAAGAGGACATCGGCAATGGCGTTACCAGCTTCAATTCCCGGGTGCCAGGTAAGCAATATAGCATCGGCCAACTGAATTTCTTCTTCCAAAGCCAGAGGGCGTCCGGTCATTAAAACCAAAATCAGAGGTTTTTTGGTATTTGCCAAGGCTCTGATGAGTTTTTTTTGACTATCGGGGAGCGATATGGAGGACCGGCTGGATGATTCGCCACTCATCTCTGATGCTTCACCAATTACTGCTACCACAACATCTGATCGCTTTGCCAGCATTAAAGCATCATTTATCATGGCTTGGGGCGTACGTTCATCAATATCAATACGGGTGCCGAATACATTCACTTTCTGGGCAAATTCGGGGTCATCGGATATGTTGGCACCTTTGGCATAATGAATATTGGAGCTATTGTCTGTTGCATTCTTTAATCCTTCCAATACGGTAATTGATAATTGTGGATCGCCTGATACAGCCCATGTTCCAAGCATATTGCTTTTATTGTTAGCTAATGGGCCAATTAAGGCAATATTTCTGTTCTTTTTTAAGGGCAACAGGTTTTTATCGTTTTTAAGTAACACAAACGATCGGGCAGCTGCATCACGGGCAATTTCTCTGGTTTGAGCAGTCAGAATAGTCTTTTCAGGGCGCGACTCATCAATGTAACGGTATGGGTCGCTAAATAAGCCTAATTTGTACTTGGCTTCGAGTATTCGGCGACACGCCCTGTTGATGTCATTCAATGATAATTTCCCTTCTTCTAATGATTTTTTCAGGGTTGTAAGAAAGCCTTCGCCAACCATATCCATATCCAATCCGGCTTTTAGAGCCAGAGCTGAAACGGCTTGCAAATCGCCAAGACCGTGATCCACCATTTCATTTACCGAGGTGTAATCTGATACTACAAAACCATCAAATTTCCAGTTGTTTCGGAGCAGGTCGGTGAGAAGCCATTTATTCCCACTTGCAGGTATGCCATCTACATCATTAAATGAAGTCATAACGCATCCAACACCAGCATCAATTGCTGCCCTGAAGGGTGGTAAATAATCGTTGTACATGCGTAGCCTACTCATATCAACAGTGTTGTAATCGCGTCCGGCTTCGGATGCGCCATACAGGGCAAAGTGCTTTACTGTAGCCATTAGTGTATTGTTGCTGGTGAGGTCGTTGCCCTGATAACCACGAACCATAGCTTTGGCGATTTCTGAGCCCAGATAAGGATCTTCACCGGCCCCTTCGGCTACTCTGCCCCACCTGGGGTCGCGGGATATGTCAACCATGGGTGAAAAGTTCCAGTTTAGGCCATCTGCTGTGGCTTCTTCAGCTGCAGTGCGTGCAGTTTTTTCAATCAGTTCCATGTCCCAACTGCATGATAAACCCAGCGGAATTGGAAATATGGTTTTGTATCCATGAATAATATCCGAACCGAAAAGCAAAGGGATTTTTAAACGGCTGTGCTCAACGGCCAGTTGCTGTGCCTGGCGAATTTTTTCTGGTCCTGTTATGCCAAAAATACCGCCCACATTTCCTTCTTTTATTTTCGTTTCTACATCGGTGCTTACTGCTGCACCTGTAGGAATACCTCCACCTGGTGTAATCAGATTTAGCTGGCCTATTTTTTCTTCAATGGTCATTTGGCTCATCAATTTGCTGATGTATTTGTCCATTTCAGTTTCATGGCTTGTTCGCCCACAGGCTGAAAACAAGACAATCATTAATGTTAAAAGGTTAAATCTCTTCATGGTCATCTTATCATTTAGTCAACTTTTATTTTTTCAATTTTGCAGAATTGTGGTTTTTGTAAAAGGGTTAGTGTTCGGGATTAATATTCACCCACACTTCAGCAAGCTGCAAAGAATTCTTATTGGTGCAATTTGAGTCCCAACCTTATATAGCGATTTACTTAAGTACAATGATATCTGCTTTAGTTTCCATCGCTTATTTTTTAATTACCAGTTTGCTCTGGAACCTGACTTTGTCTGTGGTGATTTCAATTAAATAGAGCCCGTTTGGTATTTGATGTAAATTCAATGTATATTCGGGTGTTAAAGGCTGAAAGGATTTTGTAAATATATTTTTACCTTCCATGTTGAATAATTTCACCACGACAGCCTGTCCATTTATTTGATTTGGAATAACTAAGGAAAGTGCATTTTGAGTCGGATTGGGAAATAGTTTAATATTATCTGTTTTTTGTTGTTCTTTATTATTAGTGGTTTCATACGAAAAACCAAGTTTATTAAGACCGATCTGTAAATCAGGGTCTTTCATTACATAATTCCACAGCAATCCTGAACGTTGGTTTTCAATCATAATAACTATTGGCCCCTGATCGATACCAATATAGGATTTCTGTACCCAATTCAACCGGTCGTTAAAAGCATCGTATGGGCCATAAATTCCAAATAATTCCTTTCCACGTTCACGATAGAAGTATTTAAGAGCATTCAATGCCTCCTTTGGGGCATAGGGCATGCTCGCCAGAGCAGCAGTAGGACTAATGGTGCCATTGTCGTTGGCCCATGGTTGATGTGCGGTGTAGCCATAGGGGCTATCGCTGGCCGTTAGTCCCCAGCATTTATGGCTATATCCTGGATGGTTTAAGGGATTTTCAATGGCATAGGCATGATGAATTCTTACAGTATTGATGTGTTCTGTCCAGTAATGGGCATATTTATCGGATAACCCACGCGGGTTAATGCCCAGAAAACTATAGTGAATCCAGAATAGCGGGCCACCCCAATCGGGGGAAAGTTTAATATTGTATCCATAAAAACTACGACTATTAACCATATTCCCGTTGCGTGCCCATCCCTGGTCATACACTTCTTTTGGGACGCTATGGGTTGGTGATGATGCTGCCATGATATATGCTGCCAGACACTCGTCCCATCCGGAAACCTTCATGTTTTTTAAGAAGCCTGTGATTGGAGACCAGTGCCAGGTTAATACATTTTGGTTGCCATTGCGATACCAGTCCCAATTGATGGATTCCCATAGCTGTGTTGCGCTGCTTCGTATTAGAATAGATTTCTCATCATTTCCTGAGAAATAATTCCGAACTCCCATAAGTCCCTGGGCAACATATGCCGTTTCTACAATATCGCCACCATCATCATTGGGCCCAAATGGAATTGTTTTTAAAGTATTACCATTATACCAATGCGACCATGCGCCATAGTGGCGATCGCAATTTTTTAGGGAGGCAAGAATTTTAAGAATGCGGTCTTTAATAGTTTCTCTGGATTCATATTCACGGTCGTATGCCACAATCATGGCCAGAAGCCCCATACCTGTTGCCCCCGAAGCCACTGTCAGTCCATCGCCGTTACTGCGTTCCAAAGCCATACCGCTGCTTTGGTGGGCACCTTGCCAAAAATAGCGGAAGGCATACCTTTGAAACATATTCTTTAATTCATCGTCTGTAAAATCGCGGGTTGCAGCTGTAGCTACCACAGGTTCTGATTCTCTTTCCTGAGCTATTGTAACTACACGATATATTATTGGTTTGGTTTTAACATTTGCCGGAATAAAATCCAGAAAATAACTGCTTGTGGTTTGCGAGCGAATCGTAAAAGATTGACCGTTATCAAATGAAGCCAACACCCTGTATGTTAATTCTTCAAATGGTGCGTTCCAGGTAAGTTCAATATGACTGTCGTAACCAGTTATTTGGAGATTTTCAACAGAGGGAATTTCGTCCTGCCATTTATAGGCCAGTATATTGTCGATTAATAATAAACGTGATGTGTTATTGGTTTCCGACTGATTAAACACAATACCCTTAGTTTCACCAAAGTTTAAGTTTTGGTTTTCAGAATCGCCTATAACTATGTTGAGCGGCAGTCTGATTTTTGTCCATTTGCCAGCCGGAACCTCAATGTTGTAATCAGCTAAAGCATATAATTTTGAAACAGCATCGCCGCCGCTACTTTTTTTATTAGCCTTCAATCCTATCATAGGAAGCGCTGGTGCGGGAATGCCACTCTCTGAATACAAGTAAAAGGAGAGAGAGTCCATGTTGGTTAAGTTAGCTGTTGACCAGTCGTTTCGGTATATGGTAACTTGCCAGTTTCCATTTGCAGCAGAAGTGTAATTGAATTTCAGAGAAGTGTTTCCTTGCCAGGCAAATTTAGAACAGGGTACTTTATCGTTCCATTGTGGGGCTCCCGGGGGATGGGTATATTCAAAGGTGCTTCCACCCAGGTCACCTAAATTCACAATGCCCTGATCGTAATAGGACATGCTGGTTCCTTCGGTGAAGAAAACAGCCTCCTGCCCAAAAGCGTAATGCCAAAAGCTAATAATCCAGCCAACCAAAATCAAGGATAACTTCATTTATTCAACTTTTAGGATTTCATATTTTTCGGAGACTCCGTTTTCATTAATAGCCTCAATGGTAAAATAATAAGTTTTCTGGTTATCCATTGCCTTAAACCAGTATTCGTTAAAGTCATGAACCATAACGCAATTATATAGTTTATCGGGGTGAGTGCCATAATAGATATTGTAGGCAAATGCATTGGCAACCGGGCTCCAACGAATCCAGGCGCTTCGTTTGTCTTTTTCTGTTCTCAGCACCATAAAATTTTTAACTGTATCTGGTTTTCTTCCATTACCATTGCCAAAAATTCTGAATCCGCTAATTGCAAATTTCCCTGCCGGAACGGTGATATTTTCAAGTTTGATGAAGCGAGCCTGAACCGGGCTTTTCAATTCAATGTATTCATGGGGCACATCTGTTTTATTTTGGCTTTTGTCTGCAAGCAGCTTCCATTTTTTCCCATCAGACGAGTAAAACAGCTTGTATTGATGAAACAATCCTGTTGATTTTCCAATAAAAACGGTATCCATCTTGGCCGGAAAGGAAACATCCTGATCGGCATAATTGATTTGAATTGCATGTACAGTTGAAATATTGCCTAAATCGGTTTGTATCCATTCTCCCCGATTACTGGTTTTAGCGCACCAATAGGTTTTAAGGTTTTCATCGTTGACATTATTGGCATTAAAACCGCCAAAAGTTGAAGAAACAGTGATAGGCTTTTTGTAATTAAGCAGGTACCAGTCTGGTCGTGATTTCTGTTGTTTTTTTGCGTTTTCTGGTAGAAAGAGTGGATAATCGCCAAAAGCAGTATTACACCACATTACTCCATCTTCATCAAATCCTGCAGGCCAAATTCCAAGCCGTCTTTCAAAATTATTTTTTACACTAATCATAATGGTACTAACATGCCAGAATGATCCGTTGTTGTCACTGAATGTGCTGCCATGGCCTGCACCGCGTGCAAATCCACCCGGTTTTATGCTTAATGGGTCAGATTGCGGTATAAACGGACCCAGTGGGTTATTGCCAATGGCCACACCATCAGCATATCCAGAGAATTCGGTTCCTGGGGCACCAAATTGCAAATAGTATTTTCCGTTATATTTGGTCATGTGAGCCCCTTCAATAAAAGGATCGAGAAAAGTATTGTCCATGTGTTCGCCAAAACGTTGCCAGCCGTAACGCCAGGGCTCTAACAAATAAACTTCTTTTCGGGCACCTATGGGTTGCAGGGTTTTTCGGTTCAATTCAATTCCATACAACGGATACTTGTTACTACTTCCATTATACATGTATAACCGTCCATCATCATCGGTGAAAAAATCGGGATCCCACCCGCCAATTTCAAAACGATCAACCAAAGGCTCCCAATGGTTTGCTTTGGGGTTTGTGCTCATCCAAATGGTAAACTCTTTAGTGAATGTAGAACCAAAAACAATCATAGTGTCCCCGATAATTCCAACAGCTGGAGCACACAGTTCATCGTAATATTCTTTATTCCAGGGGCGTAAAAATTTGCGCGGATTAAAAGTCCAGTTCAACATATCACTACTCCACCAATAGCCCCATTGGTTGGTACTAAACAGGTAGTAATCGTTTTTGTAGTTTACTATTACAGGATCGGCGGTGGCCCGGTGTCTGCCCCATTCGCTGAAATAAGGGATAGGGCTGTAGCCGTAATCAATATTGACTGGGTTGCAATATGTTTTTTGATTTAAATGCTGCCCATTTGTTTTGTTAAGATTAGCAAACAAAAGAAATGCAATAGGCAATAACAGAATCATTAATTTCCCCATGGAATTGCAATAAAGTCGTTAATTAAAATGTGGACTGGTAAAGCCCAGTTTAATGAGCCCGTTACGAACATCACAGTTTTTCATAAATAAATTCCATAATAACCCTGATCTGTGGTTTTCTATCATTACTACTATGGGGCCTTGGTCAATAGCCAGATAGCGTTTCGGATACCATTCATATTCATCACTAAACGCATCATAGAAGCCATATTTTCCCCAAATCTTTTCCCCCATATTTTCATAAAGATGACGAATCACCAGCATAACCTCATCGGGAGCGTATGGAAGGGATGATAAGGCAGCGGTAGGAGCAATAACCCCTAAATCTTCAGATGGGCTGTGCCCTGCATAGCTTGTGTTTTCTGAGTTTCCTTTATCGGGTTTTTGGCTGGCACGGCCGGCAAAGTAATCACCAGCGCCAGGGGTACTGTAACTGGAGGTAAGGCCCCAGCAGTTTTCGCCATATCCTTTGTATTTAAAGGGGTTTTCAATACAATGTTGTCGGTTTATCATGGTGTGGGCAACATTCAGTTGCCAGTAATCAACATTATTGGCCATTAATCCACGTGGATCCAGCCCTAAATAGGAGTAGTGCGCCCAAAATAATGGCCCGCCTTTATGTGCATCAACATGGTGTTTTAATTTGAGTGTATGCCCATAAGTTGTGTATTGATTGTAAATTTCTCCGTTAAGGGCCCAACCCTGATGATAAACTTCAGGCCTAATGGGGTAGGTAGGAGAAGAGGCCGCAAGAATGTAAGTTATAAGACATTCATTATAACCTGTTATTTTGTGGTTCATTTGCCATTCGTAATTAGGAGACCAGTGCCAGTATAAGACATTTTCACCACCACGTGTATACCAATTCCATTCGACTTCCTTCCAAAGCCGATCTATATTTTCAGCCAATTCGCGTTCCTGCTCGTTACCATTTAAAAAATATTGTTTAACAGTAAGCAGGCCCTGAATAAGAAAGGCTGTTTCAACAAGGTCGCCACCATTATCGTACTTGGAAAATGGCTGAACTTTTCCGGTTTCCCCATTCAGCCAATGTGGCCAAACGCCATGAAACCTGTCGGCTTTATCCAGAAAGTGAACCATTTTTTTAAACCGCTGAAAAGCTTCCTGGCGGGTTACAAATCCGCGTTCAATACCGGCTAGAATAGCCATCATACCAAAACCGCTTCCGCCCGTGGTAACCACGTGCTTATCGTTCTGGGGGTAAAAATTGTCCACATGATATCTTTCTCGAGCCAAACCTGAATTGGGTTCAGCCCCTTCCCAGAAATATTGAAAGGTGCGTAACTGCACCGAGTCTAAAAGTTGATCGTCGGTTAATCTTAATAATTTTTGTTGCTTATTTTTTCCCCCTTCTTTGCTTGTCAGGTAGCAACCCGTCAACAAAAAAAAGAATAAAGCTGGTATGATTAAATATTTCATCGCTGATGTTTTAATCTGTTCAATTTTAGAAGAAACTAAGTGTTGCCGGATGATACCGGGCACAAGTTTAATTGGAAAGAAGCCTTGGTATAATCAAAGCGGCCTTCCCTATGAAAAGAGTGAGAATTAATTTAATGATGTATATTAAGTAACTGTTTAAGACTCATGTTGAAATTTTCATTATGATGATTAGAATAGTAGTTTACGGAATCCTGGATATCGGGATAAGATGTTTGGAGGGATAGAGGAGATGATAAGATTACACAGATATCTACATAATCTTAAATATCTCATCTATCCTTCTTATCCCGATTCTCGGGACCTCAAGACGCAGGCGCAGTTCCGATTTGTCGGAAACGTGATGCTTCGCATCGAAATAACTTATATCAAGAATTAAACAGTTTCTAAGCCGGGTTATAAGTTTTCCACCATCATTAAAGTCCAAATGTTTAATAAATGGAATTAATTCTCATCGTTTATAATGGTTTGAATTTCCTGTTGCGATAAAGCTTTGTTAAAAAACCTGAGTTCATCAAAAAAGCTTAAATCTGATTTATGATCCCAGTATGAAAAGTTTGGAGCGCCCGAACCAATGGATATAGAGCTGCATCCGGTCCAATCAATTGGTGCTGACATATTTGCTGATAAAGCAATTTCTCCATTTATATATATCGCACAGGAGGTTTCCGATACGGTAAAAGCCAGATGAATCCAACCGGAAGCAGGGGTTGTAATTGTTCCGCCATCGTTCCATGCTTCAGCTGCACCTGTGCCCACATTTAATTTAAACCTTTGAGATGTAGCATTGCCTTCACGGAAAAATCGTAGTCCTTTGGTTCGGTCTTCCCCGGTTGGGCTAATTGAAATTAATCCGGCACGTTCGGGATCAGGATTAGGTTTGTACCAAAAAACTGCACTGAAGGCATTTCCGGTTAATATTGTTGTTGGGAATGTCAGGTACGAATCTGTTGCTCCAGCATAAGCATTTGCGCCTTTTTTTGCCTGACCTGCAAAGCCGGGTGTTCCAACAACAGAGGCATTGGTTTGGCTTATAAGCTCTTTGTTGTCGCCATCAAATGGCATGTATAAAATTTCGCCATTGTACTTTGGTTCATACGATTGCGGCTGTCCGGCATCGGCCATAACAGCCTGTAATTCGGTTTTAGATAATGCTTTGTTGAAAATTCGCAGCTCATCGAATAAACTCAGATCGGATTTGTGGTCCCAATAGGCAAAATTTGGTGCACCGGAGCCAATTGAAATAGTGTTGCATCCTGTCCAGTCGATAGCTCCTGCAGTGGCTGCAGTTAAGGCGACTTCTCCGTTTATATAAATAATACAGGCAGTTTCTGAAATGGTAAATGCCAGATGTACCCAAGTGTTAGGGATATCTATGGTGCTGCCATCGTTCCAAGTTTCCCCTGAGCCAGTACCCACGTTGAGTTTAAACCGTTGTGAGGTTGAGCTGCCTTCCCGGAAAAAGCGTAATCCTTTTGTTCGGTCTTCACCTACCGGACTGATGGAGATTAATCCGGCTCTGGTAGGCGATGCATTTGGTTTGTACCAAAAGGCTGCACTGAACTGACTGTTTTTCAGATTGGCGGCTGAAAAAGTAAGATACGAATCGGTAGCACCGGCATAGGCTTGTCCGGATTTTCCTGAGCCTGAAAAACCGGGGTTTCCCACTTTTGTTGCTTCGGTTTGGGAAATCAGTTCCATGTAATCGCCATCAAATGGCATATAAAATATTTCCCCGTTAAACTTAGGCTGGTATGGTGGTACCTTCATAAAGTTAACCGAACGGGTTGATGTTTTGCCATCCAAATCTGTTGCAACCACGGTAAGTGTATGTTCACCGTTGGTTACCTGATCAAATAAAATGTTTCCCACGAATCGTCTGTAATCAATAAAGTTATTGTAGCTGGCGATTTCTGTTCCATCAAAGGAAACCTTTACAAGCGATATTTCGATATCATCGGTAACTTCAAATTTAATATTGATTGAAGCCACAGGACTGGTAACCATAATTTGGGTGCCTTCCAACGGATATTTAATGGTAATCACAGGTGCAGATTCATCTGGTCCGGCTTTAAGCGGAGTAATGTCGTCAATGCCATTGTTACAGGCAAAGGCTGTAATCAGCAGCATAGACAAAGCTATATATTTACTGAGTTTCTTCATTATATTTTTTTTAAAGGGTCAAACATTACTATTTTTTATTCCTCAAATTTGGTAACTGGTCAATCTGGTTTTGCGGGTATGGAAGAAATTTCTTGTCATCAGAGAAAGTTCGGCCTTCATAGTTTAATGCTTCATATTGTTCAAGTCGCACTAGGTCGTAATAGCGTACACCCCATTCCATAGCCAGTTCGGCAAACTTTTCATCCATAACCTGCTGTGAGGTAACATTTGTAATTGGCGTTAAGCCTGCACGTTCCCTAACAAGATTAACTGCTTGGTCGGCAGACATAACACTACTGGTTGCTCCACGTGTAAGGGCTTCGGCATGCATCAGTAATATTTCGGCGTAACGAATAACAATAAAATTTTTATTGTTGCCATAATCCTTGCGGCCAGCGGTTAACTGGTCTGATGGCAGGTAATGTTTGCCGCTTGAGAACAAGGCTCGAGGGAAATCGTTAATAATATCGCCCGAAGGTGTGATGTTGCTGATCCAAGCCGGAAGTGTTGCAAATGCAGGGTCTTTCTTTATTTCATCAATACCTCTGTTAGTGAATAAAACACTAGTTTCAAGGCGGGTAACTTCGCCTCTGGAAAGCATAAATTTGATCCATTTAAGGCTTGGCTCATAAAATCCCCAACCGGCGTTTGATCCGGCTACTTTTGGCGTCCAGCTTTGGGGCCCGTAGAAGGCAAAAAGGTGTGCGATGATATCCCCTGATCCTTGACCAAAATCGGAATATTGGAGTTCAAGGATGTTTTCGTTATTTAATTTGCCAGGTATTTTAAAAAGATTGTAATAATTAGATGCGAGCACAAATTTATTGGAACCAATTATTTGGGAAGTGGCATTGGCAACCTCTGGATAGTTTTTCAACTCAAGGTTTGCCAAAGCCTTTATGGCTAAAGCAGTGTACTTTGTAACCCCGCCCCTTATGTCGTTACGTTGGTTGGGGTGCAGGTCGGGTAAGTTATTGATAGCCTCATCCATTTGGTCCGAAATGTGTTGCATTACCTGTTCTTTGGTTGACAAGCTCATTGGCAACAGTTTAGCCGGATCGGAGCTGGTTGTAATAAATACATCACCCCACACACGTGATAGTTGTAACAACAACCAGCCTCGTAAAACTTTAGCTTCGGCTATATACTGGGCTCCCAGGGTTGCATTGGCGCCATTGTTAACATACAACTGTATTTGCTCCATTGCCGAATGGGTTACAAATATATCTTTATACAGGTTTTGCCATAGCGAATTGTACATCCAGTAACCGTTGTTATATTTAAACTTATCAGTTTCGGCATAATCCTGCTGGTCGCCCAAACCTCCAGCATTAACATCGTCGCCACGGACAGAAATAAGTGGAAAGTCTTCCCAACCCCTTGACTGAAATTCGGCGTAAGCCCCAATTAGTGGCAGAATCATGTTTCCGGAAATAGTATAGTCGGTTTCGCTGGTGAAAATTCTGTTTTCAGCCGGTTCGTTGAGCAGGTCATGGCAGGCTGTGGCCCACAGTAATGTACCAATAAACATGGTAGTAAGGGAAATATATTTTAATAGTTTCATGGTGGTAATTTTTTAGTGATTAGAATTTAACATTTACCCCAATGGTATATACTGCAGGTATTGGATACGTTTGACGGTCAATACCATCAGCAACTTCAGGATTAAATCCATTGTATTTAAAAACCGTTATCGGACGTTCGGCGGTTACATAAAACCTGGTTTCAGGTATCTGACTCCCCAGCAATTCCTTTCCTGAAATTTTGTATCCAAGTTGAATGTTTTGAACTCTGAAAAAACCTCCATCTTCAACAAAATAGTTACTCATTTTTTGGTTCCAACCCTTACGTAAACCGGCCGACGATGGATATTTGTTTGAAGTACCCTCTCCATGCCAACGGTTTTTTGCCAAATCGGCGTCCATATTACCGTCATTGGTCCAGATTATTTCACCTCTTTTGCGGTTCAAGATTTTATTACCGGTTTGGCCAACCAGGCTTACCGATAAGTCGAAGTTTTTATAGTTCATGCCTAAATTAGCGCCATACATAAAAGTTGGAATATAGGAGCCGAGCATTACCCTGTCTTTGTCGTCAATGATTCCATCTTTGTTCTGGTCCTTGTAAATAAAGTCGCCAGGAACTAAGTTGTTTGCTACTGCAATTGGATCGGATTGTATTTGAGTGGTGTTTTGATATACACCAACTACTTCATAACCAAAAAATGACATAAGAGGCTCGCCAGCCATTGAGCGTTGTCTGAATTCGGCCGTACCGCCATCAATGTAAGGCTGGCCATACAAATAGGTGACTTCGTTTTTAAGGGTTGAAAAATTGGCTCCAACGGAGTAGCTCCAGTCATTAGTGATTTTATCGTTCCAGCTAAGAGCCACTTCAAGGCCCGAATTTCTGATTTCGCCGACATTGCGAAGCACAGTGGCTCCAACTGAAGGTATGCTTACGTAAATTGAGGCATTTTTAGTGTCGCGTATAAAATAGTCGACGTCGGCAGATAACCGGTTATTGAAAAATTGAGCTGTTATACCAATATTTGTTTCTTCGGTAAGCTCCCATTTCAATGATGAAAATGTGCTGGTTGCGATGGTACCCGAAACGAGCTGGTCGTTAATGGCAGTATATATAACCGAGGTTGTAGCAGCCCCATCGCTGGCCTGTATTTTGTCGTTGCCCAACTGACCCCAGCTGGCCCTAAGTTTCAGAAAGTCGATTCCTCTAACCGATTGCATAAAATTCTCTTCCGAAAGTACCCAGCCAATTCCAATGGTTGGAAAATACCCCCATTTTTCCTGGTATTTAGAGCTTCCATCGGCTCTCATGGTTCCATAAAGCAAATATCTGTTTTTAAAATTGTACGATACTCGCCCAAAATAAGAAATACCGTATTGCCTGATGCCATTATCGCCAATACTATTTTCAGGTTTGGTCTCTGCCTGGCTTATATACCATGCTTCTTGCTGCTGGTAGGGAAAGTTTAATCCGCCGGCCCACAATCCTTCATAGGATTCATCGCGGAAAGATGTACCAGCCATTGCAACCAGATTATGGTTACCGGTTTCCAGTTTGTAAGTAAGAATATTGTCCCAGTTTTGATTCGACCATACCGAAGATGTTCGATTAATAGAAGCATCAGCACGTTGTGAACCGCTGCTGATGTAATAGGGCAATCCTACATTGCGTTGGTTTAAGGAAGTAAATGCGTGGCTGTAGCTTGTTTTAAATGTTAAAACCTTTGGAACCAGTGCCAGTTCGGCAAAGAAATTGGCATTTATTTTCCTGATTTTCTGCTGGTTTCGGTCATAGGTCATCGCCGGGAATGGGTTTTTCCCATCGCGGTAGCCAAGCGTTTGAGCACTGGCAAACTTTTGAGGCCATGCTTCAGTATTCAGTTCATCATAAACTGGCATGATAGGCACGGCGTAGTAGGCTGTATGCCAGGCACTACTTGCTTCAAGGTTTTTAGTTGCATTGCTAAATATCATGTTACCACCCACAGTTAAGCGGTCGGTAGCCTTATAATCAATTTTTGAACGCAAATTAAACCGTTCGTAATCGTTCTTCATATCTAAAATACCATCCTGCGAAAAGTAATTGGCACCAATAGAATAATATGTTTCATTATTTCCACCATTTACATTCAAACTATGATTTTGAATAGAGGCAGGCCTTAATATCTCCTTATACCAATCTGTATTTATGTTGGGGACATTCGGATTAACACGGCTTCTCCCATATCGCTGCATAGCATTTTCTATATAACTGATATCGGCCTGAGAGCCTGACTCAATGGCCATAGTGGTGAACTGTTCTGCATTGGCCATTTTAAGCACGTTTTGAGCTATTTGTTTTCCATAATAACCATCGTAGGTTATTTCTGCCTTTTGGTTTCTTACACCTGATTTGGTCTCAATCAGCACGACGCCATTGGCAGCTCTCACACCATAAATAGCAGCAGCAGAAGCATCTTTTAATACCGATATAGATGCAATATCGGCAGAATTTAGAAAATCAATGTTGTCGAAAAACATACCATCCACTACATATAGCGGGGCTTCGTTGCCTTGCCCGGGATATGACCCTACGCCGCGAACCCTGATAGTTGGCGCATCGCCAGGTGCACCACTACTTACCACCTGAAGTCCTGCCACTTTTCCTTGAAGGGCTTGCATAGCCTGACCGGTTGGGGTTTTGATTAACTCATCGGATTTAATAGTTGTAATAGAGGAGGTTAAATCTTTGACAGTAAGTGACCCGTATCCAACCACAACCACTTCATTAAGGCTTGTAACTGATTCACGCAGGGCGACATCAATCCTTTTCATGTTACCAACAATAACGGACTGTGTTTCAAAACCGATAAAGCTAAAAACCAATTTATCTGATGGATTAGCCATAATGGAGTAATTACCGTCAATATCTGTAATAGTGCCCTGAGTGGAACCTTCTATTATTACAGATACACCAGGCAGCGTTTCATTATTGCTTAAGCTGGTTATTCTGCCCGTTATTTGCGTTGATTGGCTTAAAATGTTGAAAGTAAAGCCAATAATAAGGAAAGGCGCCAGAATAATTCTTTTGTGCATTTTAAAATACATAATGGTGTAGATTAAAGTTTATAAAACAAAAATTAACGAATATTCAAAAATATTAACGATGGCGTAATAAGGCCAATTTTTGATATTATCAAATATTGCTCAGTGCAGTTTATGACTACATCATTGATTGCTCAAAAAAATGTAAGTAATAGGTTATCAGGAATATTTCATCAGGAAATCCACCAGATTTTCTTCGTGTTTAAGATTGAGTTTCTTTCTGAGTCGGAAACGCTTTAACTCCAGACTTCGGGTTGAGATGTTGAGCAAAGATGCTAATTCTTTGGTAGTTAAATTCAATTTAAGAAAAGCACAAAATCGAAGATCCTTACCTGAGAGTTCGGGATGATCTAATTGTAATTTTTCATAAAAAGAACTGTTTAAATGGTTGAAGTTTGTTTCGAACAGTTGCCAGTCATCTTTCTGGTTCAAATTATTATCAATTAGCTTTATTAAACGGTTTAGTGGTGAGGCTTGACTTTTGTTCAAATTTTTGAGTTGGACTATTTCAGTTTTTAAATCATCAAGAATTCTGTTTTTGTTAGCCAGTTCAAGTGCCGATGTGCTTATTTCTTTGCTTTTATGGAATATTTCTGCTTCAAGTTTTTCTTTTTCCAGGATCATTATACGTTGTTCCGACAGCAATTGCTGTTGCCGGAGTTCTTCTTTTTGGTTATGCTCCATTTCTTTTTGCTGTTTTTTTAGATGGTTATGGTGAATCAGGAACGAAACCCGTACCAATAACAATATCAGCAAAACATAACCCATAAATGCGTAAATGGTAAGATACCATGGCGCCCTAATTTCAAATTTGTATAAAGTTGTTACGCTATCGGCAATGGAAGGAAGCCTTACCAGAAATTCATATTTGCCAGGAGGTAGGTTCGTAAAGGATTTTTGCCCGGAAGTTATTGGCAATGACCATTCGTTTTCAAGCCCGGAAAGCATCACTTCGTAAACATGGGGCAAAGGGTAGAAGGTGGTATTGGTAAATGAAAAAGTTAAGTTGTTTTGATTCGAATTTAGAACCACATCAATATTTGGCTGAATTGGCAGAAGTGTTACTTTTTCATTGTTGCGTAACGAAACTTCAACTTTTAAAAGTCGTAATCTTAATGGTTCAGGAGTATTTAATTTCTGGGTTTTATCTGAAAATATCATGAGCCCGTTATCAAGCGTAAAAAAACTGTAATTACCTAGATTATTTATGTTTTCATAGTTGTCAATTTTCAGGGCTTTAGGTGTGGAGAAATAATTGAGTAACTTAACATCATAATTGGAATTGATTCTATAGAGTACGGCTTTATTATTAGAAATAAACCAGTAATTATCGTTTTGATCGGTTATTATGCGAAAAGGTATCTCGTTGGGGATGATCTGCCCGTTTAATTTATCGAAGGGGATAATTTTATCATTCAACTCGTCATAAGTATAAAGTCCCTTGCTTGTAGTAAAAACAATTCTGTCTCTGATTTTGAAAACGTGGATGTTATACTCTTCCGGAAAACCATCCTTTTTACCGTAGTAAATAACTCTATCAGCTTTACGAAATTCATTATCAGGAGTTAATTTAAAAACTCCTTTTTGATTATGTGATGCCCATATTTCATCGTTTGAGCGAACGGCAATAAACCGTACAGGTTCATAAAAATCAGTCATTCGGTGCGAAAAATCCCATTGTCCATCAGGTTTACGTTTAAAAACAGCAATTCCCACATAGGTTCCCTGAATCATCCACTCTTCATCAACTCCCGCAAAACACCATCCGCCAGCAATTGGCGAAGCCTTTATTGCCTTGGCTCCCGGTTTCGAGACTATAAAAGTACCGCTGTTATGACCACAAAATAACTGGTTGTCTTTAACCATTAAATCCCATACTTGTCCGTGGGTTCCCTCTACAAACCGAATGTTTGTATTCTCTGTTTGCTGTCCTTTATTTGGAAAATAAAACAAGCCGTGGTTAGTTCCTACATATAAAAAATCTCCAAATAAAACAGCATCGTAAACGGCTCCTAATTGTCCTGAAAAATCAGTAATATATCTGAAAGGAGAGCTGGCTTCAATGTATGAAATACCGTTATCAAGACCCATCCAGACGTTTTTTTCCAGGTCGACCATCAAACTGAGGATGGTATTGTTCTGGATTCCCTGGGACATATTGAAGTAATCAAGAATCTGACCTTTTTTATTAACAAGAATAGCACCATCTCTAATGGTTCCAAGAATAACCAGCGAGTCGCATAGCATGTGGCTTCGGTTAAGCTGGTTTTTTTTAACAAATTCAGATGCCTCACAGTCCCATTCCTGCCAACGATTATTACTTTTTTTATAAAGCCCGGAAAGAGTGGTTCCGGCAATTTCGTGGTCGTCAAAACTGAACCAGGCAATAACCGGCTTATTATTAAAGAATTGGCCATGTTCGGTTACCTGGAACCTTCCATTATCGTATTCGGTTAAGCCCATGTTTTCAACATAAATAGCTAACCTGTTTTTATTGTTCATTAAATACAATTGGAGAAATGGAGCCTTATTGATGGTAATGGCTTCATTTTTATATTCGTATATGGTTGTAAATGATTGGAAATAGACGGTTTCTCCTTTGTAAATAATTTGCCATATTTCTTCATTCTCCTGAATATTAAGCTGTTCAGACAAGGATGTATAGGAGTATTCGCCATTTGATAGAACTTCAAAATAGCCAAACTCTTCATACCCTCCAACAAATATTTTTCCTTTGTGATTGCATGCAACAGCTCTTACAATCATCTTGTTGGGTAAGGGATGCACTTCCCAATTGGTTCCATTAAAATGAAGAAGTCCTTCATTGTTGCCAAAATACATTATGCCGCTTATAGTATCCTGATCGACACTCCAGTTTTGACTTTGAGCATTGTAATCGCCTTTGCTATGATTGCGTATAAAATAAGTACCAGGTAAACCTTGTTCCTGAGCCGTAAGGCAAATTATAGTAATATAGAAAAAATAAAGTATTGATAAAAGACGTATCATACGGTATACAATAATCAATTAAAGATAACCAAATCATTTTAATCATCATTTAAAAAAAATGATAAAGAATGAGAATGCATTATTAACAATTTATCACACATTATACGGTTTTTTGTGGCCGTTAATTTCAGTAATCTACCAATAACTTTGAACGCTACATCTTTTATCTTTCAAAGCTTTTAGCAGTCAGATGCGAGTGCAGTTTTTGTTAACAAATAATGATTAAAAATACTGATATATGAGAAAAATTCTACTTCTATTTTTTACTCTTTTTTCGGCATTACTTTTAAATGCCCAACAAATTGATGAAGAGTTCACAACGGTACCTGATGGCTGGGAATGGAACAGTCTTTCGTTTGTAACAGGTGGTTCCCTCGAAATAAGTAAGCAAAGTACTGGCGGTTATGCCATAACGCCATTGGTGAACCGGCCTTCAAGCGTAACCATAAAAACAAATAATGCAGGCACTACCAACCGCAGCATTCAAATTTATTATGGCGATGGCGACGATTGGACGCTGTTGTTCGCCTATGTGGTGTCAGATAAATTTGAAACCGTTTCTATTCCGGAAGAAGACCTGTTGCAATTGGACGGGCAGTTTCGGTTTAAGATTGTAAATACCGGAAGTAATCCATATCGTATAGACAGGTTCACAGTTGGAGGAGTTGCTTTACCATCTGAAGCAGCAGAAATTTTATCGTTTAGTGTTCCAAATCAAATTGGTCAGGAAACCATAAACAGCGAATCAGGCGAAATAAGCCTGAATGTTTCAACCGGAACCAATGTGAGCTCTATGGTTCCTCAAATTATGATTTCGGCCAAAGCGCAAATCAATCCGTTGGCATCGCAGGCAAGGGATTTCTCTTCACCTGTTCAGTATGTGGTTACCTCCGAAAATGGAACGCTGAAAACATGGACCGTAACAGTTGGTTTTCAGGACTCGGACCAAAACCAAATTGTTGATTTTAAACTATCGCCTCAGCAAATTGGTAATGCTACCATTGGTGCCGATGGTATAATCTCTGTAAAAATGCCCGAAGGCACCAACCTGAGCAACCTGGTTCCGCAAATCTTAAACATTTCAGGAATGGCAACTATTTCACCGGCTGCCAATACACCAAGGAATTTCAATAATGATGTTGTTTATACTGTAACTGCTCAAAATGGCAGCGAAAAAACATGGACAATCAAGGTGTCGCTGGTCGATCCTTCGGTGGCCAATATCGATTTCTTTACACCTGTTGGTTTTGCTGCTGTTAGCGGCGATGGGTTTACAGGGCCAACAACTGGTGGAGGCGATTATCATACATCTACCAACATTGTTACTATTAACGGAATAGGCGACTTTCAGAAACTGGTTTATTTGTTGTACGACCGCATAAGAGCCTATAAAAACAAAGCCAATTACGGAACGGCCAAATATGCACCGCTGATTATTGTTTTTGAGGAGGGTGTTTATCCCGAAACAGGTTCGGTTGCCAATAGTGGTTCTGTTTGGGGTAACAGTATGTTAGCGGTCGAAAATCAGGGCGATATCACCTTTATCGGACGTGGAAATGTGGTGCTCAATTTTGGTATTAACATTAAGCGTTCCTATAATATTATTATCCGCAACATTACCTTTCAGGATTATTACGATGACGGGGTAAATATTGGAGAGCCTGAAACACATCATGTTTGGGTAGATCATTGCACTTTTGGTCATCCCGCTTCCATGCCAATCAGCAAGGACCATCCCGATGGTGGGGTTGATGTAAAGAATGGCGCCAGCTATGTTACTGTATCGTGGTGTAAATTTCGTAACAGCTGGAAAACTGGTCTGGTTGGACATTCCGACAGCAATGGAGCTACCGATCGCGGACGACTGAAAACCACTTTCTTTGCCAATTACTATTACAACACTAATTCGCGCCATCCGCGAGTGCGGTTTGGAGAAGTGCATGTGCTCAATAATTTGTACGAAGGCGTTATTACATACGGAATTGCAGCATCGAACGAATCGCAGGTGGTAGCCGAAGGAAATTACTTTGTAAATACAGTTTGGCCAATGTATGCCGATAGAACCACTACCAACTGGACTCCGGTTTACGGGCCCTGGGTATCGCAAACTGGGTACAAACAAA
>CAZFTD010000051.1:0-19887 GCA_964521525.1 uncultured Marinilabiliaceae bacterium
AGCTGGCAACACTTGAGAATATGATTCATCAAATTGACCCAAAGGCATTTTTAACGGTAATGAATACCAGCGAGATTCTTGGCGAAGGATTTAAATCGCTTGAAGAAAAAACTAAGAATTATTAGTAATCAGAATGATAACAGTTAGCTCTTAGCTACTCGCCCTGGCTGTTATTTATCAATGTTTAAGTTAATAACAACTAAGAAATGGAGCTAAGAGCTAAGAGCTAAGAGCAATACAATTCGATTCGTTTATAATAAAAAAGGTATTAGAATATTGCTAGAATGCCCCCGGCGGAGGTGGTGGGGCCCCTTCTCCTCCTTCACGAAACCGTATATGTCCTCCACCTGGCACAAATGGTATTTGTTGATTTTGCGTTGGCCTGTTGCCACTACTTTTTAATCGATAAGTAAAGGTTAGCATGGCATAGCGAGTTAAAACATTGGTATTGGTAGTTTCAACATAGGCTTCTCTTATTGAGCGGCTAACACTTTTATTTTGGTCGAGGAGGTCATAAAATTTTAACCTGAGTTCACCGCGGTTTTCTTTCAAAAATTTAACCCCTAACCCGGCATTCCATAACAGGAAATTCTGGTCGTACCCTTCGCCCAATCCGGTGTAATAAAGATGGCGCAAACTGTTATTGAAAACCATTCGCTTCAAAAATATCCAGTTAAATTCAAATTGAGTAGAATGATTAAAATAATTATAATCCTGACTTAAGGCAGAGGTGCTTTCAATAATATTGTATCCTCCATTATACGACAAGGTAAAATCAAGTTCAGGACTTATACTTGAGCCCACCACAACGCCGGCGGTTAATGCATAGGTGTTTGATTTATTCTTTTTGTAATTATACATTCCCGGCCTTGATTGAAAATTAACTCCTGCATTAAAATTGATGTTGCTTTTTATAGCAGTTACCGGGAAAGCATAGGTAACAAAAGAGCGCAGGCTATATAATCCACTTAAATTAACAGGTTTATTAAATTGTGTGCCTCTGGGTAAAACAACACCATTGCCCACGATACTATCCTGCGAAGCAATAACCGATGACGTAGCAACATAATCGTTGGTAGCAGTAAATCCACCCATTGCAAACAAGGATCGTGAGGTTTGTATATTATTTTTATTGTAGAAAAACATCAGGTTATGAGAATATTGCTGCTTTAACTCCGGATTACCTGAACTGTAAATTCTTGTATTACTGTTGTCCACAACATTCTGCAATTGATTAATGGATGGCGCGTTGGTATTGGTACGATACATCATTCTTAGGTTTGTCGACCTGTCTTTTCTATATCGTATTATAACAGAAGGCAACACGCTATTAAAACTTTTTTCGGTTAACGAATATTGAGGATAAACCTGTTTGCCTTCAAGATCAGAAAATTGATAATTAACAACAGCCACCAGGTTAAAACCTTCATTGGTGTAATTGTAACCCAATCCACCACGCTGTTGAAGATAATCTGATGTTGTTTTATTGCTTAGCAGCGCAATGGGTTCTTGTGCTGCAGCACCATCCAGAGTGCGGTCAAAAACCTCCTTATCGCCTTCGCTCTTTGTAATTGAAGGACTATAATTAAGCATTATCATGCTTTTAGGTGATATTGGTTCGGTGTAAACCAAATCGGTGTTGATTGAAAAATTGTTATTATCGTTTGTAGTAAACTGATTGGTGAACAGGTTATCGTTCTGTTGGTTTAGATATTCTCTCAACGAATACGAATTAGACTCTCCATTGGTAAAAAATGAGGAAGTACCAACCCTTAATGAAATGGTTCTTCGGTCTTTATTAAATTTATGCCTGTACATTACTTCACCATTAATTGAATAACCCTGACTTTCGGAGTTATAAGCGCCAGTTGTACGTAAGGATTCAATGGCATTGATGTAATCGATTCCACTAGTGAGTGAATTGCTTTCATTATTCTGCCAACTAACTCTTGGCGTAAAAATGATACTATTGAGGCTATCGATGGTATAAACCATCCTCATATTAAGCCTGTGATTGTAATTAGTGCTTTCACTTCTATAAATTTCATCATAAATTCTAACGCCATCTGAAGTGGCAAAATATTCCCTGAAAACATTGGAGTTATTCTCGTTGCGGGTATTGTTAAAAAAGTAACTTGATGTAACTTCAATTTTTTTCCCCCAAGTATCGCTATAATTCACCCCAACAGAATTGGTTTTTGTTATGCCTCCCAGAGATTCTCCCATCATGCCTCCACCAGGTCCGCCACCGCCCATTCGCCGCTGAACCTGGCCTCCCACAGCACCGGTAATATCCTCCATTGAAAAATTCTGCTGATTAATATTATTGAATAAACCTAATACAGATATTCTACGTGTACCTTTAAAATAATTATAGTTACCGCCGGCTTCATACCTGCTATCAGTTCCATAACCTGCATAAAATCGGCCAAAGCTTCCGTTGGCAAAGCCTCGTCTTGTTGCAATGTTTATGGTACGCTCTTCGCTTCCATCATTAAACCCGGTAAACTGTGCCTGATCGCTTTGACGGTCGTAAACTTCGATACGTTCTACCATATCAGCCTGAAGGTTTCGCAGAGCCAACATAGGATCGTTTCCAAAGAATTCTTTTCCATCAACCAAAACCCTTCTAACCTGCTCGCCTCCTGCTTTAACCGTTGAACCTTCAACTGTTATGCCCGGCATTTTCTTAAGCAAATCTTCGGTGGTGGCATCAGGGTTGACTTTAAAAGCATCGGCATTATACACAGTGGTATCGCCTCTTTGCTCCTGCCTGACCATAGTTCCCCTCACCCGAACCTCGTTAAGATTCTGATCTTTAAGTGTAAGTTTGACAGGATCGAGCACCAAAGAACGATTTGTTATAGAAATGCGGCTAAAGTGATTCTCATAACCTACAAAGGAAATAACTAAAGCATAATTACCCGCAGGTATCTCCTTAAATTCAAAATCTCCTTTTGAACCTGAACTCTGGCCCAATTGAAAACCAGTCTGCGGCTGTCGTATCATAACATTGGCTCCGGCAAGCGGTTCACCACTTTGGGCATCAATAATTTGCCCTTTAACAGAAAACTGCTGAGCAAATATATTTAACGATGCAATTAGTAATACAAGGATTGTAATTAACCGATTAAGCATAGACGAAAAAGTAGTTAAGTTAAAAAACATGCATTTGACAACCTAAAAGTATTTTGGATTAACCGGCTTTGAAAAAATAATCGGAGAAATGCTACTTTTTGTCTGTTAACTCTGTTTTTTTACCGACAAAATCATTAACACCAGCAAAATTAATAACCATAAATACAGAGCCTTGATGATTATTTATAACCATATTAGCAACTCAAATTGGCAATTATAACCTCAATGTAATTGAAATAAATATTGATTATAATGTTTAATTTACCGTGAAATTGCGTTGCACAATTAGTAGAAATATTGGTTTTAGAAGACTAATAGTTGTCAATTATACGACCAATTTCAAGTTCAATGGCTTTGCGAATGTCAGAAGGTGTAGTTATAAAATTATTAACCATAATGGCAAAAGCCAGTTTTTGATTTTTACGGGTATAAATGAATCCTGCGTAACACATAACACCTTCCATAGAACCACTTTTGGCAATAACCCGTCCATTCCATTCCGGTTTTTGCCACATACGGGCCAAAGTGCCACTTTTTCCGCCAACAGCAAGAGAATTTTCAAAAATCAGACTGTTCTCCGACTTATCAATATACAGAAGTAAATCAACAAGATACCTTGATGAAAGCAGGTTTTTAGGCGATAAACCTGAACCGTCGCGCAGACGCGCAGGAGTTTTTATCCCACGATTTTGCCAATACTGTACAATTGAGAACGATGCCTTAGTCCATGTATCGCCGGGTAAATCAACCTTATTGTTAAGTTTCAGAAATAAATGGTCGGCCATCAGGTTATGGCTGCGTTGGTTTACAACATTAACAATTTCGTATAGATAAGGAGAACGTATATCATGAATCAAAACAGCTTCTGCAGGAATTTTTCCGGTTGTTGCTTCTAAAACCGACACTTGAGAATCGTTTAAATTGCCACCCAGTAATCCTTTTATTTCAGATGCAAATTGCAAAGCAGGATTTGGTATGGCGCCTTTTATAGTAAAAACAGAACGATTGGCAGGAATAGTTCCCCGAATTTCCCATTTGAGTAAACCCGGATAACCATAAATATAAGCGCTATCTTTTTGATTATTTGCAGAATAAACATAACTCACAAACTCAACTCCTCCCATTGAAGGCCGCATGCTCGAAATCCGACATATTTGACCTGTGGCAGCAGGTGATGTTAAGTCTAGTTCAAATGTATTATCGCGCCAGGTTAGTCCTGAAGGTGGTGCTCCATAATAGTTTGCCATATCTTCCCACAAGCGGCCAGCAGGATATCTTGGCTCTGGTATTGCTGACGTATTTACAATAATATTACCATTTATCTTACTAATTTCGGCTTTTTTAAAAGCATCTTTAATGGAATTTAAAACCGTTTCAGCATTTGTGGAAGGAAAGTAAGCCGACCCAAGCGTAGGATCGCCATCGCCTTTTATTAATATCTGGCCTGTTAAAGTTCCTTTTTGAATGGTTCCATGAACAAAAATCTTAGTGGAATATTGAAAATTCGGGCCTAATTGTTCCAGAGCTGAAATGGTGGTTACAATTTTGGCTGTACTGGCGGGTATCAACAACAAATCTGCATTATTGCTTTCAACAATGTTACCAGATGATACATTTTTTACGTATATAGAAACGGCTGATTCAGGAGCTATTGTTTTAACAGCCAGTTGACCGGAAGCATGAAAAAATTGAAAAAGAAATAGTAAAATGAATAATACCAAGGGAAATTTGAATAGCCCCTTATTTGTTCGTACCAAATTGTTCATCAAGCCTTTTCTTTTGCTGAATTCGTTCCGAAAGTGTTATGTAATAAAGAGTTGCAGCTCGTTTCTCAAAATCGGAAATTCTGAGCAAACTAAGTTTATCAAACAGTTGACGGCTAATATCAGCCCAGGCAACAGCTTCGTCATAGTTCTCGCGCACTTCGTAGGACAGGGCTAAATTTAAAGCTGCTTTTGCTTTTTGTGGTTTGGTTCCGTTTTGGTAAACGTGATACCAAACCTTGGCAGCTTCCTCCCAATTATTGGCATTTTTTAAATCGTTAGCTCTAACAAACAAATAATTCCCTGATGAATAGTAATACCTTTTAACTGTTTCCCAGTAGGGTGCCACACGTTTACTGGCATTACGCCCCATGTGCCAGGCCAATACTTCAATAGATTCACGAACGGAGGGTAATTGCAATGAAATTTTGGAAAAAGGCGCATTTGAGTTATCCCAAAAAATACTATCCTTTTGTAAATATGCATCCATCAAACTACCATTGTTTCTATACATTTTCCAATATAGCCAACTGTTAACATCTAATGAAACATAGTAATAATCAACCCCTTCTAAAAAATTCATTTTTGATTGATACCTGTATGCTTCTAAAGAAATAACAGCTTGAGTATTATAAGCCTTGCACAAACTATCTATTAAAGACAAGGGCAGTTCGCCGAGATAGGGATTTTCAAAATTTCTGTTGAGGGCGACTGGGTGAAAATAGACGGAATCAAAATAATTCTTTTGCTTTAGCGATTCGGCCATAGCATTGGTTGAAATGGTTCCAAAATTATCAACCCAAATGGTATCAACTTCCAGAGTGCCCTTGGATGATGATACCAAGTGCACTTTATCGCCCCTGTATGGTAAAGAATTATCGACCACCACAACCGAAAGCACATCAGGCGAAACAGTAATTTGTGCCGGTTTAAGTATGTCGAGATCTATAGTTGTTAAGGAGGCACAAGATGAAATGAGTAGTATTAATCCTGCACAAAGAGCGATATTGATTAGCCGGCTTAACATAAAGATGAATTAGGTTTTTGCTGATAAAATTAGTTATTTGGCTTCAAATTATCCGACATTAATCATGCCAGAGAATTATACTTTTAACTTGTCCTTTAAAATAAACCTTTTATTTCTATTAGCACAATACTATTCATATTTCATCCGAAAATAATTTTTAGTTTGAGGTTGGATTGCTTTCCGCGCTGCGGAACAGGTTGCCCCGAGTTATCGGGGAGGGGAACTCCATGTTTGCTATTTTGGCTCCGCCGATTTTCAATTCATTGGTGTTTCCCGAAAAGCCGGGACAAGTTGTGTTTTTTCGCAAACATGTTCGTTTCATTTATAACAAACTATCAACTTATATTTCAATAACTTACAACAAGCCTACGCTATTATATATTTAATATTCACTAATAATTTTAAGTTAAATAACAAAATATAATTATGAATTGACTAAATCAGCCATTTATAAACCATATAAGACATATAAGTTTTTTTTCAAATTTTATATGCCTTATATGGTTATGCTGATAATTACGCTACAACGATTTCTTTAGAATATTAACAACATCGGTGGCATTCAGTTTCTTTAACATGCCCAAATCGCCAAATATGCATGCTTTTTGGCCCATTTCTTCAAAATGATCGGCAGCAATATTAACTTCCGATAAGCGGGTAGGCATACCAAGTGATGCAAAATAATTACGAACCGCTGCAATGGCTTCTTTTGCAGCCGTCATATCATCCTTTTCAACCACACCCCAAACGTTTCTTCCCATTTGAGCAAATTTCGAGGCATTGTTTTCGTCAAGGACGTATTCCATCCAATTGGGAAAAACTATTGCCAGACCTGCACCATGTGTTAAATCGTAAATGGCACTAAGCTCGTGTTCAATACCATGCGATGCCCAATCGCCCGAGGCTTTTCCGGTAGCAATGGTTCCATTTAGCGCCAAAGTACTGGCCCACATCAAATTGGCACGCGCCTCGTAATTATTAGGTTCGTTAAGTGCTGTATGTCCATACTGTACGCATGTTCTCATTAAAGCTTCAGCAATGGCATCCTGTACAAAAGTTCCTGTATCAGGTGTAAAATAGAGTTCAAAAATATGACTCAAAATATCGGTCACTCCGGCAGCGGTATGCCATTTGTTTACCGAATAAGTATAAGTTGGATCGAGTACTGAAAATACGGGTCGCAGGGAATTTGACCACATGGCTCTTTTTTCCAACGTTTCGTCGTTGCTGATAACGGCACTTCCATTCATTTCTGAACCAGTAGCAGCCAGTGTTAAAATGGTACCAATAGGCAAGGGGTTTTCGATACGGGCACGTTGCATCATAAAATCCCATGCATCACCATTGTAAGGCACGCCTGCAGCAATGGCTTTACAGCAATCTAAAACACTACCACCGCCTACCGCCAAAATAAAATCGAGTTTATGCTCGCGGCATAAGCGAACACCTTCCCGAACCGAACTGATACGCGGGTTCGGCTGAATACCACCAAGTTCGGCGAACTCAATACCATTTGTTTTTAGTAAATCAACAATTTGGTTATAGAGTCCTATTTTTTTAATGGAGCCGCCCCCATAGGCCAATAAAACTCTTGACCCTTTAGCTTTAATTTCCGGAATGATTTCGGCAACTTTTCCTTTACCAAAAAGAATTTTGGTTACCGAATCAAAATTAAAATTCTTCATATTTGATTTTTTATTGTATAAAAGTAAACTGTTATAATAAGTAAAACAAGCTTATATTGTTTAGATTAATCTTCTTTGTTTTTTGGGTTAAGCAACCAGAAAATATACAATTAATTGAAAGCTTCAGTTTTAAGTTGTGCTGATTAAAGGTTTTTAATTATTAAACCTAACCCTTCCTTTAATTAAAATCAAACATCAAAAAAAATCCCTCCGATTAAAACCGAAGGGATAAATATAAAAACAGTAAGATTAAATCTTACATATTCATACCGCCGCAAACATGGATTACCTGTCCGGTAACATATGACGACAAATCGGAGGCAAGGTAAACGCAAGTATTGGCAACATCATCCGGAGTACCACCGCGTTTTAAGGGAATCTGAGCCTCCCATGCTTTTTTAACATCCTCGGGCAGAACGCCGGTCATTTCGGTAATAATAAAACCAGGGGCAATGGCATTGCTGCGAATTCCTCTTGATCCTAATTCTTTGGCAATTGATTTTGTAAAACCAATCATACCGGCTTTTGAAGCAGAATAGTTCGATTGGCCGGCATTACCACTCACACCAACAACAGAACTCATATTGATAATAGAGCCTGATTTTTGTTTTAACATGGTGCCCTGAACGGCTTTAGTAAAATTGAAACAAGATTTAAGATTCACGTTGATAACAGCGTCCCATTGTTCCTCGCTCATTCTCATTAAGAGCGTATCTTTAGTAATACCGGCATTATTAACCAAAATATCAACTCTGCCAAAGTCACTAACAATTTGTTCAACAACTTTTTGAGTTTCTTCAAAATTGGCAGCATTTGATGCATAACCTTTAGCTTTAACACCAAAGGCAGCAATTTCGTTTTCGGTTTGCCGGGCAGCTTCGTTATAAGCTAAATCGGTAAAAGCAACATTACAACCTTCGGCAGCAAAACGTAAGGCAATTGCTTTGCCAATACCCCGGGCAGCGCCGGTAATAATTGCGGTTTTTCCTTCAAGTAACTTCATTTTGATTTCAGATTTGTGTGTACTGAATTAACATTTCTGGTTTCTGATACCTTAAAAAATCAGGTTAAAATCAAATATTGAAAACATTGATTTTTGGTTCCAGTTATCAGAATCTTTCGCGGCAAAGGTAAAAAATAAGATTAATTTGAAAAGAAAAAATAATATGAAATCAGATTTATCAAAATAAACACAGCTACGAATTGGCATTGTGCAATTATTCAGTACCTGCCTCCTTATTTATATTAATCCTTGTTTTAGGAAGGAATGCCGGATAATAATTCCGAATAAATTCAATTAAGTCTTCTCTTAACTTTACTCTCAATTCCCAGGCTGAAGGGGAATCTTTTGCACTGGCCAAAGCTCTAATTTGTATAGTTTTTTCGGTACAGTCAGTTACCTGCAATGCTTTAGCTTTACCATCCCAAAAAGGATTATTTTTTAATGACTCATCCATGAACTCTCTGAGTTTATCCAATGGAAAGCCATAGTCGACATATATAAAAACAGTTCCCAGTATTTCGGCAGTATGGCGCGTCCAATTCTGAAATGGTTTTTCGATAAAATAATTTACCGGTACAATCAGCCGCCTTTTATCCCAAATTGCCACCACTACATAAGTCAGTGTAATTTCTTCAATTCTGCCCCATTCTCCTTCAATAATTACCACATCATCGAGCCGTATAGGTTGAGTAAGTGCCAATTGAAATCCAGCCAGCAACATTGAGATGCTTTTTTGGGCAGCAAAACCCAGAATTAAGCCTGCAATACCAGCAGAAGCAAGCAAACTTACCCCTATTTCTTTAATTGAATCAAAACTGAGCAAGGCTAATGCAGAAGCAATAAAAACCACCAAAAAAATTGCTATTCGCTCAAAGACCCGAACTTGAGTATGAATTTTTCTGGCTTGAAGATTATCTTCGTTATCAACATTATAACCGGTTAAAACAACAACTTTAATAGCCTTAATAATGCTTACCGCTAACCAACTAAAGGCAGCCAGAAACAACAGATAGAAAAACTGCTGCAATTCGATGTGATCAATAATTTGAAGCTGAGTCTTCAGTACGGAAACAGCTATTAGAACAATTATTAATTTAAAAGGATATTGAATAATTGAGGCTAATTGATGAAACGCGGGATTCTTTTTGTTTCTAAAAATGCGTTTAATAAGTCTGAAAAGCCAAATTGAAACAACAAAACCGGCTACTAAACTAAAAGCAGATAATAATAAAGAATAACACATTTGGTTTTCGACTATAAGTTCATACATGATTCTCAAATAAATAACCTATATCAACGATAACGTATTTAAAGGCAGAATGTTTAAAGCATTGTCTCTACAATTTGTTTTAAAACCGCACCAGCCTTACCTTTTAAATGTATATCAGTTATTTGTGATGTAAACTGCGATTTTTCGGGATTTATTTCAATAATAACAGCTCCATTTCTTTTGGCCTCGATTGGTATCATAGCAGCAGGCATCACTTCTCCGGTGCTTCCGACTATTAAACATACATCGGCTGATTGAGCTGCCTTTAAACTATTGGCATACGCTTCTTCCGGGATTCCCTCACCAAAGAAAACAAAATCGGGCTTCATTAATCCACCACAATTGTTGCAATGATTAGGCAAGTTGGTAATGCAAGTATCTATTACATTAACTTGATACCCGCAACGGATACATACTAAACGTTGCGAATTACCATGAAACTCATAAACCATTTGGGAACCTGCCTCCTGATGCAGATTATCGATGTTTTGCGTTACAATGCACTTGATAATTCCTTTTAATTCGAGCCGGGCCAATGCTATATGTGCAGCATTGGGCTTTGCCTTTCCAAAAAAATCATAGAAAATTTCTTTAATAACGGGCCATGATTTATCGGGCGATGCAAGAAAATAATCGATATCCAGAATTTTAGGATCGTAACGGTTCCATATACTATTTTCGCCCCTAAATGGCGGTATACCGCTTTCAACTGAGATGCCGGCTCCTGTAAATGCAAAACAATAATTTGAGTTTTTGATTACTTCAATGGTTTTAATGAGCTGTTCATCCATGTCTTTTATAAATAATCATTTACCTTTTTCGAGGGCATTTTTCATTGTAATACCTATTTTGGCTGGCGACTCAACCACATGAATGCCACATTCTTTCATTACTTTCATTTTTGCTGCGGCAGTATCTTCTGCACCTCCAACAATGGCTCCGGCATGACCCATACGGCGTCCCGGAGGGGCTGTTTGGCCTGCAATAAAACCAACAACAGGTTTTTTGCCATGTTCTTTTATCCATAAGGCCGCGTCGGTTTCCATGCTCCCACCAATCTCGCCAATCATCACAATGCCTTCAGTGTCCGGGTCGTTCATCAACAACTTAATTGCATCCAGTGTGGTAGTACCTACTACAGGGTCGCCACCTATTCCAATGCAGGTACTTTGTCCTAAACCAAGTCGCGACAGCTGGTCAACCGTTTCGTAAGTTAAAGTACCGGAGCGACTAACCACACCAATTGAGCCTTGTTTATGAATAAATCCCGGCATGATACCCACTTTGGCCTTTCCTGGAGATATTATACCAGGACAGTTGGGGCCAATGAGTCTGGTTTTATTACAACCCATAAATTGTTTTACCTTAATCATATCGGCCACCGGAATTCCTTCGGTAATTGCAACAATCAGTTCAATGCCAGCCTCAGCAGCTTCCATAATGGCATCAGCAGCATAGGCAGGGGGAACAAAAATAACAGAGGTATCGGCCCCAGTTGCATTACGGGCTTCAATAACTGAATTAAACACCGGAAGCCCCAAATGCTGGGTTCCTCCCTTTCCTGGGGTCACCCCACCTACCACATTTGTTCCGTATTCGAGCATTTGGCCTGTATGGAAAGTTCCCTCGCTGCCAGTGAAGCCCTGAACAATTACCTTGGAATGCTGATCGATTAGAACGCTCATAAAAATTGTGTTATAATGGTTGAGTTATAAGAATCTGTTAAGTTTATTTTTAAGACAATAGACACTAGACTAAAAGACTCGAAGTGTAAAAAAGTTCCGAGAAATGAAATAAGAAAAACCTAAATAACAAAAAATCAAACAAATACTCCAAATATCATTTTTATAGGCTTATCGGCAAATACAAGTCTGTTTTTTCTATTAATCCTGTCTATCTGTCTAAAATCTAAAATTCTAATAGTTTATAATAAATTTATAAAACTTCATTAAAATATAAGGACTAAGTGTAAAATTAATATTTGTTAAAACAGGAATCAGGATGAAAGGTTCAAAAAATAAGCATTAACCTTTAGCTTTATTTTACCCATTATTAACTTTATAATAACCTCAAAAAATAGGGTATTAAATACTTTTGGGTCAAACAAAACCCATAAAGTATGATTAATTGGAACACGCTATCTATCGGGAGAAAAATACTTGTTAGCTTTTCGGTAATATTGGGTCTTTTTGTAATAGCCGGAAGTATTATGATGAGCTCATTGATACAAATAAACCAATCGGCCAAAGAATTATACGGCAAGCAAATACCATTGTTATCGTTGGCAAATCAAATAGAGTCAGAATGGCAACAATCTATTTTCCATCTCAGAAGCTATGCTTTACATAAAAATGATGAGTATTATTTTAATGGGATACTGCATTTAGGTAAAGTTACAAAACTGGTTGATTCTCTAAAGTTGTTGACAAACAACGAAAATTTATTGCTTACTGACATTGAAACACAATTAACCCTTTTCAGAGAAAAAGCCTTAATGGGACGAGATGCCACAAAAAGTATACATCTCAATTATCTTAAACTCGATTCAGCCAGTCATAGGCTTCAGGACTACTCCAAACAGTATTTATCACAACAGTACTCCAAACTAAAAGCAGATTTGGACAAAAAAGAGGAGGATATAATAATTAAACGGCGTGTTGATAAGATTAATCTGATGACTGAAATTGTATCATTATCAGAAAAAATTAAAACAACTATTGGTGAAGTTAATTATTTACATAACCCTGCCCTTTTAAATGATTTGGAAAAAACTTTTCCTATTATCAATAGAAACATCAATATTATACGACCAGTTACCACCAAACAATATGATTTAGATGCATTGGATGCCATAGAAACGCTGGCAAAAAAGTGCCAACAGTCAGTTAATGCACTTAATAAAAGCTGGGCAAACAACAGTTATTATACAGACCATCAAATTTCGGAAGCAGGCATCCTCCTGATTCGTGAATTGAGGCATAACATTGAAAATAAAGCAAAAGAAACAGCTCTTTTTTACCAAAAACAAACTTTCAGAGCACAATTTTCTTGGTGGATATGGTTGTCTATAATTATTCTTTCTATAATTTTTCTATCACTATTTGTAAGCAAATCCTTTTCAAAACCTATCATCGAATTAACAAAAATATCGTCACTTCAGGCCAAGGGCTACTTTCCTGAGATTGATACGAATGGCCGCGGTGATGAAATTGGATTTTTGCTTACAACCATGAAATCAGGGCAGGAACATACCCAGAAATTGGTTAAAAACATTCAGGAAATGGCAGCGTATATTGATATATTAATTAACCAATTGCACCAAAAAAGTATTGATTTAAGCCAGTCAAGTAATAATCAGGCCGACTCAACAGGCAGTATCGCATCCTCTATAAACGAAATGAGTAAATTGTCGAAAAACAACAGGCAAAACATTAGCAATACGTTAGCTGAAAACACAAAAACATCTGAGCTGATTATGTCACATTTAGAACAAACAGGTCAAACCATTCTTTTTCTGGAAAAACTTATAGAAAAATCGAACATCATTAATGAGTTATCTATGCAGAGTTATATTGTGGCCATTAATGCTTCAGTTGAAGCAGCTAAATCAGGGCATGATAGTCGTGGCTTTTCTGTAATTGCAAAAAGTATGCGTGAGTTAGCAGAGAAAATACGATTAAATGCCGATGAAATTAGTTCGTTAGTTAACAAAGGACGCTTAACCAGTAAACAAACTATAGAAAATATGGATCAAATAAAATTCTGGATTGATCAGAATAAAACCATTATGCAAACAATTTCTGACTCGTTTTACATTCAGGATAACGAAACAGCCCGAATTAATGAGACGATTCAACAACTTAACCACCAAACCAAAAAAAGTTTAGTTTATGCTGAGGGAATTACAAATGATGCCAACCAGCTTGGAAAACATTCATTGAAATTGCACTCATTACTTGAATTTTATAAACTTGAAGAAACATTTTTCGACACCAAGGAGATTGCAGAATCAGTTTTCATATCAAATATCGACCACCTGGAGGATAATATTTCAATTATTAGAAGGAACGAAAACATTTTTACAGAAAACATTTTAGTTGAAAACTGTATTTGAGTAAAACAACAACTTTGATTTAACAAATTATAAATGTGTTATGGAAAGTAATAAAGCTTATAAAGTGTTTCGTCAAATTGATGAAAATGAATCTATTAGAAGAGAACTAATGAGTTGCATAACATCTTCAGAGTTAAAAGAATATTTATACAATAGAGAAATGATGTTTTCATTTGATGAGTTAAATGAATTAGTTCTGCAATTAAAATCGAAGGATGCACCACTTTTGGGTAAAGATGCACTAAAGGCTCGGATAGAATGGTTTTCGCTACTACTCTTTAGTCTCAGTTAATGGATTTTGTGAGTTGGTTGGCGTTTATTTCTTAATTTTGCACTTTAAAGGAAAAATCCGAATGACAACCAACGATACCATTTGTGCCATATCAACCGCCCAGGGAATGGGAGCCATAGCAGTAATCCGCATTTCAGGCCCCGATACTTTTAAGGTGTGCGAATTATTGTTTAAACCTGTCAAAAAAGCAAAAATACTCTCACAACAACAGCCCAATACAATACACTTTGGCACTATTAACGATGGAGAAAAGGATATTGATGAAGTATTGGTATCGGTTTTTAAAGCACCGCACTCCTTTACCGGTGACGACGTTGTGGAAATTGCCTGTCATGGAGCGCCCTACATTCAGCAACAAATATTGCAATTGCTAACGAAAAACGGTGCACGGCTGGCACAACCTGGCGAGTTTACACAACGTGCCTTTTTAAATGGCAAAATGGATTTAAGCCAAGCCGAAGCCGTGGCCGATTTAATTGCTTCACGCAGCGAGGCCGCCCGAAGAGTTGCCCTGCAACAAATGCGTGGAGGTTTTACAACAGAGTTAATAAGACTGCGGGAACGCTTGCTTTGGTTTATATCGCTTATTGAGTTAGAGCTTGATTTTAGTGAAGAAGATGTTGAATTTGCCAGCCGCAAAGAGCTATTTGCTCTGGTTGAAGAACTAATTGCCCATTTGCAACGACTCGTAGATTCGTTCTCGCTGGGGAATGCCATTAAAAATGGAATCCCTGTAGCCATTGTTGGCCACACCAATGCAGGGAAAAGCACATTGCTTAACGCGCTGCTTAATGAAGAAAGGGCCATTGTATCTGATATTCACGGTACCACACGCGATGCCATTGAAGACACCATCAACATTAAAGGCATCACCTTTAGATTTATCGATACAGCAGGAATCAGAACTACTGCCGATATTATAGAAAGTTTGGGGATTCAACTTACGTACAATAAAATAAAGCAGGCCGCTATTATTTTAATGATGGTGGATGTTACTGATCCTGATGAAAAAATTCACGATGCCATTTCAGATATTTTAAATAAGATTGACTCTGCGCGTCAGCAATTGATTGTAGTGGTTAATAAAACCGATTTGGTCGATAACAATGAGTTGGATATGCGATTCTCACAGCAGGCATTTTCTGAGTTATCTGGTAATAACTGCGTGGTACCTATATCAGCAAAATACAAAAGTAATTTGCAGGCTCTTACCGACGAGCTTTTACGTACCATTAACCTTCAGGCAGTCGATAATGATGAGCTGATAGTTACCAACGCCCGCCATCACGAAGCTTTATCCAAGGCACTTGACAGCATACAACGAGTTAGAGAAGGTTTAAACAATGGTATTTCGGGTGATTTTCTGGCCCAGGATATCCGTGAAGTGCTGTATTTTTTAGGCAGTATAACCGGGCAAATATCTACAGATGAGATACTTGGTACTATATTTAAAAATTTCTGTATTGGAAAGTAATCCAACTCATTATCATTAATTTAAACACACTCTTTCACTCCACATATCTCCATCATTCCAATTATATTTAGCTCAATTGCAACCTTTGGGCTATCAACACAGTTTAAATGTTGAGATAATGCAAATACATGCAGGTTAGGCGGGGTTATAAATTTGTTTTAATTATAGGCATTCTTACCGGATGCTACCAAACATTATTGACTCAAGTCGTTCTTCAGGATAGACACTTTAATACGTTCAGGGAGGGCATTTCAGCGGCCGGTTCAGGTGACTACAATTTGGCAATTGATTTGTTTGGTAGAATTTTAAAAGAAACACCAAACCATATTGACGCACTTACTCATCTTGGCGTAACACTTTTAGAATCAAACCAAAAAATAGATTCAGCCATATCGCTATTTAATAAAGTTTTAGAAATTATACCTCCTGAGGATCATTTTGATCCATTTGGAATTTACATCCATCTTAATTTAGCAAGGGCTTATAATTTAAGTTTAAACCCTCAACAAGCTCTATCAGTTTTAAACTATATTGAAGATTCAATTAAAACAGATGATATAAGAGCTGATTTTGTAAGAGAGCTAAATCAAACAAGAAATTTTATAATTCATTTCAATAATCCAATTCAAATAAATGTTACTGACGGCATTCTAAAAGAAGTTAACTCCGAGTTTGACGATCACAGCCCCTTAGTAAATTTAACAGGACAAAAAATGTTCTTTACCTCACGCAGAGCAACAAGAAATGATTACCTGTTAGAAGATAAACAGTATTCTGAAAACCTGTTTATGTCGAAATTTGATGGAATTGAGTGGAATGAACCCATTTTAATAGAAGAATTATATAGCCCTGGTGAACATATCTCAATTTTATCACTTTCGCCCGATGAAACTCAACTTTTTTTATATAAATCAGATGGAAGACCTTCGCGCAATATTTATGTGAGCCAATTGGTTAACAATAAATGGCAAAAACCTGTAAAACTACCTAAGTCAATTAACTCCAAATGGAATGAAACCCATGCCAGTTTGTCTCCTGACCAAAGCACATTGTATTTTACCAGCAACCGACCCGGCGGATTTGGAGGGCTTGATATTTATGCCGTAAAAAAGAATACATCAGGCAAATGGGGCAAACCGGTTAATCTGGGTCCAAATATCAACTCTATTTATGATGAGGAAGCGCCAATGATTCATCCCGATGGAAAAACACTTTATTTTAATTCCAACGGTCAGTCTTCTATGGGTGGTTTTGATGTTTTCTACAGTCAAAAACTGCCTGACGGTAGTTGGGCAAAAGCAGTAAATTTAGGCTATCCAATTAATAGCCCTGATGACGATTTGTTTTTTTTACCTACACTTGATAAAAGTGAGGCATACATGACATCGTACCGATTTTCAGAAAGCAAAGGCCGATCAAATATATATCACTTAAGTTTTAAAGATAGCATCCAAGGCTCTCTGACGATTATTGAAGGTTTGGTTAAGAATCCGAAAAAATTGCCCTTGGAGCAAATCAGAATGTTGGTTTGGAGAGAAAATGACGAACAATTAATAGGAGATTTTAGGCCAAACATACACTCGGGCAAGTACTTATTGATTCTGGAATCCGATAAAAACTATATTATTAAAGAGGCAACTCCAAAAGAAATAACCAGTATAGACACACTATATATTCCGGGTGATTTGGCTTTTAATCAGTCAAAAAAAATAATGATGGTTGAAGATATAAAAATGATGCCCCCACTCATTCCTAAGCAAACTTCCTCTCCTATATCTTTAAAAAATGATAGCATTAAACTAACTTCTAATGAAATCAATAAGTCGACCCCTTTAAAGGATGATGTAACAAAAGAAGAACTGAAAGCTGAAGCTATTTATTCTTCTAAATATACTATTCAGGTTCTGGCCTTAAATAAACGGCCCAGAGCTAGCAGAGAGTACCTTGAGGGGTTGGATATAAAACAAATAAAAATCTACAAAGGAAAAGATGGGTATAGAAGATATGTTATAGGAGAATTTGAAAATGAATTGGAAGCAACAAAATATAAGCTTAAAATTCAAGCTGGTGGAAGGTTTCAAGATGCCTGGATCAGAAAGTTGTCGACAATAAAGCAAATATCAAATTAACCATCTGATAATAAGTATCTGTTTATATTTAGTTTCCTGAGTTTATTAAAGAGTCTTAGAAGTTTAGACTCTAAAATATTCAAACATCACCAATCGCCTAAAGTATTTCTAAAAATAACTTGATTCATCCCAGCAATGGGTACACAGTTTTTCTTTGGGTAACCCAATTGAATCAACCAAATCGTTCATTTTCTGAAATTTTAAAGTTGTAAGTCCCAGATTCTTTCGCATTTGTTCCACCATTGCTGTGTATTTTCCGTTGGTTGTATCGGAATATTCATGTAAATCAACGTTATCGTGGCCTTCGAGTTGTGTTATGGCTGTGCGTGTGGCTAAGTCGAGATTTGAACGGGAGCGACTGAAATTAAGAAACTCGCATGGGTAAATCAATGGAGGACAGGCAATTCGCATGTGAATTTCTTTAATTCCTCCCGCATGAAGGTGTTTCACATTATCCTTCAACTGTGTTCCGCGAACAATGGAATCATCGAGAAAAACACCACACTTTCCTTTAAGCACCGATTGATTGGGAATTAATTTCATTTTAGCAACTAAATCACGGGTTTCCTGGTTTTGTGGCATAAAACTGCGCGGCCATGTTGGCGTATATTTAGAATAAGGCCGTTTTAAGGGAATTCCGGTTTGGTTGCTGTAACCCATGGCATGACCAACTCCCGAATCGGGAATAGCAGCTACAAAGTCGGCTTTAATATTTTCGCAGCGCGCCAAGGCGGCACCACATTTATAGCGCGAATCATCCACATTAATACCTTCATAAAAAGAAGGCGGATATCCATAATACACCCACAGGAATGAGCATACCTGCATTTTCTCGCCCGGTTTCTGAAGTTGCTGGTATCCTTCGCTGGTTATTTCAACAATTTCTCCGGGACCTAAATAATGCTCTATTTCAAAATCGAGATTTGGGAAAGCACAAGTTTCAAAAGTAACCGCAAAAGCGTCTTTCTTTTTGCCAAGGATAATGGGGGTTCGGCCCAATTTATCGCGGGCTGCAATAATTTTATCCTCGGTTAAAATCAACATGGAGCACGACCCTTTAATTTTGGCAAACACATTGTTAATGCCCGAAACAAAATCGTCGCATTCGGCAATAAGCATAGCTACCAATTCGGTTGGATTAACCGAGCCCTGACTGGTTTCGGCAAAGGTTCGGCGTTGCTGCATAAAAGAACGCTCCAATTCTTCAATGTTTTTGATTTTACAAACTGTAGCCACGGCAAAACGACCCAGGTGGGAGGTTATAAGAATTGGCTGGGCTTCATTATCGCTAATAACACCAATACCCGAGTTTCCTTTGAATCCTTTAATATCGTTATCGAATTTATTCCGGAAATATCCATCCTCAAGACTGTGAATGGCACGTTGGAAAGCCTTGTCCTTTGAGTAGAAAGCCATCCCTGCCCTTTTGGTACCTAAGTGAGAATGATAATCAGTGCCATAAAAGACATCCATTACACAATCGCTTTTTGAAATACTTCCGAAAAAACCACTCATGCTTATTGATATTTTGAAATTTAAACAGATGCTGTAAAATTACTTTAATTATCAAAGCATACCATTATGCGTTAATAAATAACCGGATTTTGTTAATAAATTACAACCACAAAAAGATGTTTAGATTTATAGAAACTGCTTAAGTTTAATTATTAAGATGATTAGATTTGAGATTATTAGACGGATAGATAAGCCCGGAAAAATGCTAAGACATCTATTAAAACTCTGAAAATAAAAAATCCCGCCAAAGGCGGGATTTTAATACTTAAATGTTATGATGGTTTTAATTAAGCCAATTTAACATTAACTGCGTTTAAACCTTTTCTTCCTTCCTGAAGGTCGAAGGTTACTTCATCGTTTTCCTTAATTCTGTCGATTAAGCCTGTTACATGCACAAAAAATTCTTTGTCAGAATTTGTCTCCTTAATGAATCCGAAGCCTTTCGTTTCATTAAAAAATTTCACTGTTCCGTTGTTC
>CAZFTD010000052.1:0-5055 GCA_964521525.1 uncultured Marinilabiliaceae bacterium
GAGGCCAAAAAATGAGATTTAATAAAAGGGTGCTCGGGGTCTTCAAAAACAGGATCGAATTTCTGAATTAACTCATAATCATACTGTATAACCCGACTTGAAAAAATATCGTTCGACCTTCTTACAAATCTTTCCAATCCTTCGTTGTGATACTCATTTCTTAAATTTGTTAACCAGACTTCCCCTCCGTTTAATTGCATTAGCTCCTGCTTTTTTAATTCCATGCCTTCATCAGCCTTTCGGTAAAGACCAACATAAAAACTTCTTATGCTGTCGAGATGCAGCATTAAGTTGGCACGAGCTGTTGTATCAAATTTTTCGGTAGTTAACAGGTTGGTATTTGCAAAATGCAAGCCCGGCATATTCTTATTATTATGTCGCGTTAATTCATTCGAAATTAGTTTTAAAACGCCTTTTTTATCTTTTTCCGATTCCAGCCTGTCGTACCTTTTTAACTGGTTTTTTAATTCCGGAAGCCAAAAATCCTTGCGGTAGGTTGCAATACTTTTCAGTTTCTCGTTAACAAAGAAATTCTTTTGGTATTCGTTGCTTTTATAATTTTCAACGGCAATGGCCTCAAATGCCCAGCGGGCCGTTATTAATTCTCCATACCAGGGAATGTTTTTGGTCGAGGATAAGTTGGGATTTAACTGGTCGTAACTTACAAATACACCACTGAGTATTAATTGAGGAATAATTAAAAACGGGATTAGTATATAAATATTGACGGTTTTCTTAAAACTATCGGAAATATTTAATCCCAGTAAATTGGCAAAAACAGACGATGAAAACAATATTATCCAGTAGTTAAAACCCATTCCTTTGATTTCCATAATTGAATTGCCCACTAAAACAAACAACCCGGTTTGTATGGCTGATAAACATGCAAGAATAATAACTTTGGAAACAATGTAACTGAATCTACTTAAATTTAAAAAGGATTCTCGTTTCAGAATTTTCCGATCGCTGATGATTTCTTCTCCACTATCCGACAACCCAATAAAAATGGCTATAATGATGGCTATAATATTGTAAATGGTTAGGTTAGGGTTTTTATAAAATATGTATTCGCCCGATGAACCTGCGCCAACCTCAAAATACAAAATCAATGATGCCAGAATAAGTGCAAGAACTGGCGATTCCAACAGGTTGATGAACAGATACTGCCGGTTAACCAATTTCGATAATACATCTCGGGTAAGGAATATTGATAGTTGTTTAAATCGATTGGGGATACTAAAATTAATTGGGGGCAATTCTCCAGTTGTTCCAACAACTTGGTCGTCTGCTTTCTGATGGTCTTTATACGATTTGTACCATTCATCGGCAGCAATTTTCCTGGTTGGTGTAGGATTGCCATACTCGTCCATTATATGGCTGTTCAGAATTGTCAGAATTTGTTCAGGACTAACATTGCCACATAAAGGGCACTCAGTTTCTTCACGGTTTACATGGTTAATGCACTTCTTAAAATAGTTGATCGACTCAACGGCATCGCCATTATACACCAGATAACCACCAGTATCCAATACCAGCAATTGGTCAAGCATTTTAAAAATATCCGACGAAGGCTGGTGAATTACCACAAATATTAATTTACCTTTTAGTGTCAGTTCTTTTAAAAGGTCCATAATGTTCTCGGAATCACGCGAAGAAAGACCCGAAGTTGGTTCATCCAGAAACATTACTGCCGGCTCTCTTATCAATTCCAGTGCAATGTTCAATCGCTTTCGTTGTCCACCGCTGATAGCCGGATTTAAGGGGTTTCCAACTTTCATATGGCGTATATCATGCAAACCTAAAGCCACTAAAAGTTTGGTTACTTTTCGTTTTATATTGGGCGCCGATAGGTGATCGAAACAAAGTTTCGCATTGTAATAGAGGTTCTGCATCACCGTAAGGTCTTCCATCAATAAATCATCCTGCGAAACATATCCAATTAAGCCTTTAACTTTTGCCGGATTCTTATGAATGTCGATGCCATTGATGGTAACTTCACCTTTTTGTGGATGAAAAATACCTGTGAGTACATTGATTAACGTGCTTTTGCCGGCTCCTGAATCGCCCATTATGCCAACCAATCGGCCCGATTCAGTGGTAAAACTCATTGGGTGCAATGCCGTTTGACTCCTTTTGTAGCGGAACGACATTTCTTTAACCTCAAAGGTAAAAGGCTGACTTTGCACATCCTGATGAAACCGTGAGAAAATATCGGTATATGTTATTGGGGAAATTCTGGAGTGCCTGATGGAACTTCCCGGACGCAAAAAATGAATCCGGTTTTGCTGAAGAATTTGCCCGTTCAGGGTAAGGTCACTTCCTTTTTTCGATTTCAGTAACAAAAGGTTAGCCGACCGTATGTTGAGAAAGTATAGCTCGTCGCGCAGGTGTTCGCGGAACAAATAGCCAGCTTGATTTTTAAAATCAGGATTACCTGTTACTATAATTAAGTCGTTATGCCACTTCTCGTTAAGAAAATTATTATTGACAAAATTAAAAATAGCAAGATATTCGGGCTCATATATATTGAAGGTAACTGCAATGGTATTTACAAATTCAATTTCTGTAACTGAAATTCCTGATGCACCTGAGTGCAGAAATTCCAATAACTGGATAAGAACGATAAGTTTTTGATAATGTGTTAATTCTTCGTTTATAGAAGTAGCAATTTTCAGAACCTTTACTGAACTGGCTGAATAAACTTTCTGAATTTTATCTTTTTCTTTTAGCTTCGACTGGTGTTCTTTTACAAATTCATCAAAAAGTAAAAGATATTCTTCAACCAGTTTGTTATTTAATTGCTGGGCCAGATAATCTTTTACAATGCTACGGCGTACTTCATCGTTCTGATTTGGAGAAGATACCAGTGCAAAAAGCTGCATTAAAGCCTTTAGAATACCTTCACTCATATCAGAAACAATTTATTTTGTGTGAGAGATATTTGAATAATAGATATTACTCATTATAACGAAAGCCAACTAGCAACAATGCCATTCCCGATGTCGCCACTTCTTTATTTAGTTTTGCTTCAATAATGCATTCCATCGAGCCTTCCATCTTAAAATCCCATAAACTTACATGTTTATAATTGGCATTGGAAAAAAGAAGATTGCGATTGGTATCGTAAACCGAGAATTGAATAAGGTATGGTTCGTAAGTGCATGACACAATTCGATATGTATTACCACTGAAGAATGTGGCTCTGAATTCAGCAACTTCATCACCGGTCAGTAAAGCTTTCATGGAGCGGTCGCCCAATACAAAAGGAGCACGCACACTATCAATACAGCCTTTGATTAACTGGTCTTCCTGAGAGTTTATCCCTGTTGGAACTATGAAGCTAACAATTAATAAAAGCAGAAAAAAAGTAATTTTTCTATTCATTTTTTTGGCTTTATGGTCAGTCATTGTTCCCAAAGTTATCTAAAACATTGAATAAATTAAATAGTTAGCTAATATTTTTTCCTTGTTTCAATACGAAAAGCGAAAATTTGTCAAAAAATCAAAGGGCAGGCATGATAAATAGTTACTTTAAACTAAAGATATTTAGATTGTTAATATTATTGTGGAGCTTTTATTTGAGAAAATGATTTCTTTCGTCAAAAAAAAATAATTCAATAATAAACCAGAAATAAAATTAACGGAATTGCTATTCCTAAGCCTGTAAGCCAGGCTCCACGACCGGTGATACTGTTTTTCCCTTTTAAAATAAATAATCCTGTGATGGCAATTACAATGAGTGCCCCGCAAAATATATCGGAGAACCATTTCCACCAATTGCCGGGGTTGTAATGAAGGAAGTTGACCTGATTAAATATCGGTCGTTTTTTTATGGTTTCAACCAATACCAGGTTGGTGTTAAAATCCAGTTGAACAGAACCGCCATCCTGTAAGAATATTTTTGTCACTCCGGGAGCGGGCTGGTAATGACTTTTATAATTATTATCCTCTTTCCAGATGCTTAGATACTCAATTATGGCTTCCTTATCATTACTTTGTAGTGATTTGTTAGGTGTGAACTCAGATTCAATCCGGTTAATGATATAATTCGGATTCCAGTCTTTTCTGTGATTCAATGCAATTCCCGATAGCGCATAAATAATTACCATACCGGTAAAGAAATAACCCAAATCGCGATGTAAAACCCTGTTGTATTTTCTCCAGTTTAGGTTCATATTCTATATTTATTGTTTTAATGCTGATGTGAAAAAAAACGTATAAAACCAACATTTAAGCCGGTTTTATACGTTTAGTAATATTCTGGTTTTAAAAACCGGTTAGTTTTCAACAACTTTATAAGCTGTACAATTTAAAATAAACGATTTCGATTTGCTTTCGGTTTCGCAACTGTGTTCTTCACCTTCCTGATGTACATGCTCTTCAGTTTCCTTTGCAGTTAACAGGCCGGTAACAACTACCTGCGAACCGGTTAGTTCTTTTTCAAAACCTGAAATGTCTCCATCAGCAAGCACTTGTACCAACTGATCTTCATTGGTACCCTGAATAAACATTTTTTTGCCACTATGACGGCAGGTATGAACACAAAGACCTTTTAAAGAAACTGTTTTATTAACAAAATCATCTGGGGAGGCCAAAAGTTCTTCAACAGTAACGTATTCAACTTCAGACGATTTCAATTCTGAATTGCAGCACTTGTCAGCAGAGGCTTCTTTTTTACCTGAAAAATTACACGCTGTAAGCGCAAAAATAAGGATCAATAAAAATAGGATGTTTTTCATTGTTATGAGTTTTAATAGTTTCAGGTGCGAATTTAATGGTTTTTATATTAATGTGGAACCAACTCAGCCTGATTTGCATCAGGTAAAACTGAAAAAATGACATAAAAAACTCAAGAAAAAATGTCAATTTAACAGCATTTTGTGGTTGGCAATGGTTTTGTATAAAATCAGAAAAAATGAAGTTATGAATTTGAATCAATTTACCATAAAAGCACAGGAAACCGTTCAACAGGCCTTTCAAATTGCTGATGGCATGAATCATCAGGCAATTGAGACCGGCCATTTGTTGAAAGGATTAATGGAAACCGAGGAAGGT
>CAZFTD010000052.1:5065-19752 GCA_964521525.1 uncultured Marinilabiliaceae bacterium
CCCTGCACCTCTTTAATAAACTGGGATTGCCACAAATAACTCCAATTCTTGATAAAATTGTTGAGTCGTACCCAAAAGTTACAGGAGGTGAGCCGTATCTGGGACGTTCGGCCAGTGATGCCTTGCAAAAGGCATTGAAATTTTCAAAAGAGATGGGCGATCAGTTTGCAAGCATTGAGCATATACTTTTGGCTTTAGTTTCGGGATCCGACTCTGTTGCCAAAATGCTTAAAGATGCCGGTGCTTCTGAATCGGAGCTTAAGAAAGCGATTCAAGAGCTTAGAAAGGGAAGTACCGTTAATAGTCAAACAGCTGAAGACACCTATAATGCTTTGAATCGATTTGCCATAAACCTTAACGAAAGAGCCCGCCTTGGAAAATTAGACCCGGTTATTGGACGTGATGAAGAAATCAGAAGGATTTTGCAAATCCTATCGCGACGAACTAAAAACAACCCTATTTTAATAGGTGAACCCGGTGTTGGTAAAACTGCCATTGCCGAAGGTTTAGCTCACCGTATCATAAACGGAGACGTTCCTGAAAATCTTAAATCCAAACAAATTTTCTCTTTAGATATGGGAGCTCTTATTGCCGGGGCTAAATACAAAGGAGAATTTGAAGAACGACTAAAAGCCGTAGTTCAAGAAGTTATTGCCAGTGATGGAGAAATTGTTTTGTTTATTGATGAAATACACACTCTGGTAGGAGCTGGTAAAAGTGAAGGGGCCATGGATGCTGCCAATATTCTAAAACCTGCCCTTGCCCGTGGTGAATTGAGGGCCATTGGCGCTACCACACTTAACGAATATCAGAAATACTTTGAAAAGGATAAAGCCCTGGAGCGTCGTTTCCAGATTGTTATGGTTGATGAGCCCGATGTATTATCGTCAATATCTATTCTAAGGGGATTAAAGGAGCGGTACGAATCGCATCATAAGGTACGTATACTCGATGAGGCCATTATAGCATCGGTTGAGTTATCGAAACGATACATTTCTGACCGCTTTTTACCCGATAAGGCCATCGATTTAATCGATGAGGCAGCTTCACGTTTGCGACTTGAAATGAATTCGGTACCTGAGGAGATTGACGAAATAGAAAGACGCATCAAACAAATGGAGATTGAACGTGAGGCCATTAAAAGGGAAGGCGATAAGCCGAAACTTGATAAACTCTCGCGCGAAATAGCCGAGCTAAAGGAGCAGCGTTCTGTATTACGCTCAAAATGGGAAGAAGAGCGTAAAATTATAGACCTTATTCAGAAACAGAAATCTGACATTGAAACATTTCGTTTTGATGCCGACAAAGCCGAGCGCGAAGGCAATTACGGTAAGGTAGCTGAATTGCGCTATGGCCGAATTAAAGAAGCCGAGCAAACCATCGAAAACCTAAAAACTAAATTACAGCAGATGCAGTTGGAGGGAGCCATGATTAAAGAAGAGGTTGATGCAGAAGATGTGGCTCAGGTGGTAAGTCGGTGGACTGGTATTCCGGTTAGCAAAATGCTGAAAAGTGAGCGTCAGAAATTGCTTGGCATTGAACAGGAGTTGCACAAAAGGGTGATAGGACAGGATGAGGCCATCAGTGCCGTTGCCAATGCCATTCGCCGCAGCAGAGCCGGTCTTCAGGATGCCAAACGTCCTATTGGTTCGTTTATCTTTTTGGGTACAACCGGCGTTGGAAAAACAGAATTGGCCAAGGCCCTGGCCGGGTTCCTGTTCGACGATGATAACCTGATGACACGTATTGATATGTCGGAATATCAGGAGCGGCATTCAGTTTCACGGTTAGTGGGTGCTCCTCCGGGGTATGTTGGATACGATGAAGGCGGACAGCTTACCGAGGCTGTACGACGAAAACCATACTCTGTGGTTTTGCTGGATGAAATAGAAAAAGCACATCCCGATGTTTTCAATATTCTGCTTCAGGTTTTGGATGATGGCCGTTTAACCGACAACAAAGGACGTGTGGTCGATTTTAAAAATACCATTGTTATTATGACTTCCAATCTGGGGTCACATTTGTTGCAAAATGAAATAGATTTATCGAATGGCGAAGGATTCGATGAAAAGAAGGCTGAACAGGCCAGGCAAAAAGTAATGGAACTTTTAAAACAAACCATACGACCGGAGTTTTTAAACAGAATTGATGAAATCATTCTGTTCACACCATTGAGTAAAGCGCAGATTCGCGAAGTTGTTAAACTTCAGTTTTCTGAAGTAGCCAAAATGCTTGCCGGGCAAGGCGTGCAAATCAGTATTACTGATGCGGCAGTTGATTGGATAGTCAACAAAGGTTTCGACCCTTTATATGGCGCACGCCCAATAAAGAGAACCATACAGCGGTCGCTACTCAATGATTTGTCGCAAATGATTTTATCCGGCAAAATAGATAAGGATAAAACTATAATAGTCGATTGTGACGGTGGAAAGCTGAACTTTTTGAATTGAAACAGCTTACAGAAAATGGCTGAAAATTTATAATTGTAACTGTTTAAGGTCAATAAGAAAACCGTAACCAAAGTTATCTTTCATAAATAACTTTGGTTACGGTTTTTTAATATGATGAATTTTCTAATGCGAAAAATCAAAAACCTTATCAAGTTTCATCAATGATAATAAGCCCATAACTTCCTTATTAACATTGGAGAGCATAAATGACCCGTTATTCTGACGTGCAGTTTTAAGGGCAGATATTAAAACTCCAATGCCTGTACTATCAATAAACCGGATGTTCTCCAAATTTAAAACTAAATTGAAATGGTTTTTCTCAAGTACTCTGGTGAGTTCGTCCTTAACAACTGGTGCTACAGGAGCATTTAACCTGTCGGTACCCTCAAGGGTGCCTATTTGCATGTTGTTTTTGTAATCGAGTTTCAACATGATTAATTCCTTTCTAAAACCGTTTTAAGTTCTTTACATGCTGTTTGGCATGTTTTATTAAATCTATTAATAATTGAAACAACAGTCTCTTCGTTTGCATTTTCTTTAACCCAATCCTGTCGTAGCTTTGGGTAACTTTCTAAACCCCTTGTTAATTGACTTAACTCTTCCTGTTCTCTCGAATCGGGATTCTGAATTTGTTTTAGTTCATTAATTCTGAATTGTTTTGCAACCAATTCAAGATTTTTCAAATCGGTATTTCCTAAAGCATTCATGCCCATTGATATAACCGAAGATTTTGCCTTGTGAGCCAATGCGGCAATGCCTTTCCAGTCTTTTTGGGATAAATAATTATCCAGTCCTTCAGTAAACTCAGGAACCTGTTCCAGAAAAATGGTAATCAGTTCTTTAATAATTTCCACATCCCCGTCGGCGATGCTTTCAAGATAGGTTAAATCTATTTCCTGAAAACTGTTTGACATACCATGTGTTTTTTGTGATGGGAAGTTAAAGAAATTTAGATGCAAAACTAACAATATTGTCGAAAAAAATGAAAAAAAAATGATTGATTGAATTTTGATTAACTTTTTATGCCGTTTCAGAATATTTGTCATTTTTTATAATGACGATAAAACCTTAATTTTATAATGCATTTCAAACTATTATATTTAAACTGTTTTAATTTAGTTTTCTGGTTTTATTAAAGACTATAAGAAGTTTAGACGTTAGACAGATAGATTAAGACTTAGTAGATTAAACAGACCTGTTGGTGCAGACAGGCAAAAAGGACGGGCTGTTATTAATTTTATTCTTCGTAAAATTATTATGGTTTTGTCTGTTTCCGATGAACCGGAACAAGTGTCTAATAGCCTTTTGTCTAAATAGTCATTTTATACAATTACTAATTTAAAAGAGAAGTTTATAAGAATTATTTTGAAACGGACATCTGGTAAGCCGAATAACACTATTAGGAAATAATTTTGATAAATAATAAGGATGAAAAAAACTGCTTTAAATAGCGTGCATCATGCATTGGGTGCAAAAATGGTTCCTTTTGCCGGATTTGAGATGCCAATAGAATATTCAGGCATAACAAACGAGCATATGGCCGTTAGGCAATTTGCAGGCATGTTCGATGTGTCGCACATGGGCGAATTCTGGGTTAAAGGACGCAAAGCCATTGATTACTTGCAGCGTATAACATCTAACGATGTGGCATTGCTTACTCCTGGTAAAATTCAGTACTCTTGTTTTCCAAACGGAAAAGGTGGCATTGTTGACGATTTATTGGTATACCAGTATTCTGAAGAGAAATATTTGTTGGTTGTTAATGCCGCTAACATTCAAAAAGACTGGAATTGGTGTGTGCTACACAATGAAGAAGGTGTAGAACTGGAAAATGCAAGTGATAAAATTTCCCAATTGGCCATTCAGGGACCCAAAGCGGTTTCCATTCTGCAAAAACTGACTTCAGTTAATCTTTCAGAAATCCCTTATTATCATTTTACAACCGGACCGTTTGCCGGCGTTGATGAAGTGATTATCTCCAATACCGGGTATACCGGTGCCGGAGGTTTTGAACTATATATGTATAATAAAGATGCTATTAAAATATGGAATGCCATAATGGAAAATGGTTCTAAAGAGGGGTTAATTCCGGTTGGGTTAGGTGCACGGGATACTTTGCGTTTGGAAATGGGTTTTTGTTTATATGGTAACGATATTGACGATTATACCTCACCTATAGAAGCCGGATTGGGGTGGATTACCAAATTAAAAGATGGTAAAGATTTAATTGACAAAGAATTGATGCTTAAACAGAAGCGACAGGGTGTTACTAAAATGCTAAAAGGTTTTGTATTAGAAGAAAAAGGAATTCCCCGGAAAGATTATGAGATTGTTGATAACAGTGGAAACATAATAGGTCAGGTTACATCTGGAACCATGTCACCAGTTTTAAAACAAGGCATTGGTATGGGCTACATTAATGCTGACTACCTTAAAAACAACGATACAATTTTTATACGAATTCGTAATCGCGATTTAAAAGCAAAAATAGTTAAGCCTCCTTTCATTAAGTAGCTTTCAAATGATAACATTTTTGCTTTTGTAATGCATTTTTTGTGACAATAATTCGCAATTAAACTTCTTTTTATTATCGGAAAGAAAGAAAATTGATTATTAGTCAATGCTTAATCTACCTTTATAAGGTTAGTTAATTGCGTAGTTTTAAATAAAATATGTTGTTGGTAATTTGTTTGAAAAAAAACATAAAAAAAATATTCCCACTGCTATTAGTAAAGCGGTATTAGTTGTAACTTTATCACCGCAAAAAGATGTAAAAAATCATGTTTTTGAAAAATGTGGTTTGTTTCAATTTTTGTATTAAGTACCATCGACCATTCTACTCTAATAAATATATCTGATGAAGAAGCACAATTTCTCTGCCGGGCCATCAATATTGCCCGAATTCACAATTAAAAATACTGCCGAAGCAGTCCTGAATTTTGCCGGAACTGGTTTATCAGTTATGGAGGTATCACACCGCGACAAGGAATTCATGGCGGTTATGGAACAGGCCAGAAATCTGGTGAAGGAACTACTTGATGTTCCTGCTGGATATGAAGTACTCTTTTTAGGTGGAGGAGCAAGTCTTCAGTTTTGTATGGTGCCCTTTAACCTGATGAATAAAAAGGCTGCCTATTTAAACACCGGAACCTGGGCATCAAAAGCTTTAAAAGAAGCCAAATTATTTGGTGAGGTGGTTGAAGTAGCCTCTTCAAAAGATGAGAATTTTTCGTACATTCCCAAAGGATATTCAATTCCTTCAGATGCCGACTATTTCCACATTACTACCAATAATACCATTTTTGGTACAGAAATAAGGAAAGATTTAGATGTAAATATTCCATTGGTGGCCGATATGTCGTCCGATATTTTTTCGCGCCCTGTTGATGTTTCCAAATATGCCCTTATTTATGGTGGTGCTCAAAAAAATTTAGCTCCCGCCGGAGTTACCTTTGTAATTGTTAAAAAGGATATTCTTGGAAAGGTTGACAGAGCCATCCCAAGCATGTTGGATTACAGAATTCATATCGACAACGACAGCATGTATAACACACCACCTGTGTTGCCTGTTTATGCAGCTTTACAAACCTTAATATGGTTGAAAAATCAGGGTGGTCTGAAAGAAATGGAAAAAAGAAACATTAAAAAAGCTGATATACTGTATGCTGAGATTGACAGGAATAAGCTTTTTCGAAATACTGTTAAAAACATTGAAGACCGTTCAATCATGAACATTTGTTTCGTGATGAATGACGAGTACAAAGAATTGGAAAAACCATTCAGCGAATTTGCGGCTTCAAAAGGAATGGTTGGGCTGAAAGGACACCGATCGGTTGGTGGATTCAGAGCCTCTGTTTACAATGCTATGCCAATAGAAAGCGTTCAGGCTCTGGTTGATACCATGAAAGAGTTTGAACGGTTACATTAATATTGAAAAGCAATGATTAGAGGGGAAGTTTGTTTTTTTACATTCTTCCCCTTTGAATTTTTATTTGTGATTATTTTTACAAAATTCGCATCCCTGAAGTTTATTTAATATTTTAACCAGACCAAAAAATAAAAATATGAAGAAAGTATTGGTTGCCACCGACAAACCTTTTTCAAAGGTTGCCATTGATCAAATTAGATCTGTTGTTGAAAATGCCGGATTCAAGCTCGAGTTGCTCGAAAAATATACCTCTGAAGCTGAGTTGCTGGCAGCTGTTGAAGATGTTGATGGTCTGATTGTACGCTCTGATATTGTGAATAGCAATGTACTCAATGCCGCTAAAAAGTTAAGCATTGTTGTAAGGGCCGGAGCCGGATACGATAATCTGGATTTGGCAGCATGCAGTGCTAAAAATGTTGTGGCAATGAATACGCCCGGACAAAATTCCAACGCTGTAGCCGAACTGGTTTTTGGAATGCTTATTTTAGCCATCCGTAAACATTACAACGGATCAACCGGCTCAGAATTAAGAGGCAAGTCCATAGGGATTCATGCTTATGGCAATGTTGGCTATTACGTTGGTCAAATTGCCAAAGGATTTGGCATGAAGGTTTATGCTTTCGACCCGTTTGTAACCGCCGACCGAATGAAAGCCGATGGTGTGGAGCCAGTGAACTCTGTTGAAGAGCTCTATAAAACCTGTCAGTTTATTTCGCTGCATATTCCTGCCAACGATGCAACCAAAAAATCAATCAATAAAAAACTTCTCTCATTAATGCCTAAAGGGGCTGTTTTGGTTAACACCGCCCGTAAAGAAGTTATTAACGAAGAGGAGTTGGCCGCTGTAATGGAGGAGCGTTCTGACTTTATGTATGTATCGGATATCATCCCCGGCAATCAAGCCATCTTTGAAGAGAAATTTGCAGGTCGCTACTTCTTCACACCGAAAAAAATGGGAGCACAAACCGAGGAGGCCAACGTTAATGCGGGTGTTGCTGCAGCTAAGCAAATCGTTAATTTCTTTAAAACCGGTGATGAGACCTACCGGGTTAATAAATAATAACCCCAATTAATAACCAGCTTATGGCCATTGTTAAACCATTCAGGGGATGGCGCCCTTCTCCTGAAATTGTGAAAAATCTGTCGTGTTTACCCTACGATGTTATGAACAGCGAAGAAGCTGCACGTATGGCGGATGGAAAAGAATGCTCATTGTTGCACGTTACACGTTCCGAAATTGATTGCGAAAAGGGAATTGATGTGCATTCTGAAGTTGTGTATCAAAAATCGGTTGAAAATTTTAAAAAGTTTAAAGAGAAAGGTTGGCTGGTGCAGGATGATCAGCCACAATTCTATATTTACGCCCAAACCATGAATGGGCGCACTCAATACGGTATTGTTGGGTGTGCTGCCTGCAGCGACTATGCCAATGGTGTTATTAAAAAGCATGAATTAACACGTCCCGACAAAGAAGATGACCGGATGATTCATATCAATATTAATAATGCCAATATTGAGCCGGTTTTCTTTAGCTATAAGGCTGTTCCTGAAATTGATAAAATTGTAAAGGAAATAGTTTCGAAACCTGCAGAATACGATTTTATTGCTGAGGATGGTTTTGGACATCATTTCTGGGTAATAAGCGATGCTGCCACAAATGCACGTATTGAAGAATTATTTGCAACCAAAGTCCCTTGTACCTATGTGGCCGATGGTCACCATCGTACTGCTGCTGCTGCCAGAGTAGGGTTGGAGCGGCAAAAGGCCAATCCCGCTCATACCGGTTCCGAAGAATACAATTTCTTCATGGCAGTACATTTTCCCGATAATCAACTGGCAATAATTGATTATAACCGATTGGTAAAGGACCTGAATGGTTTGTCAGAAGAGGGTTTTCTTAAAGCACTTGACACAGCTTTTATTGTTGAAGATAAGGGCTCTGAAATTTATAAACCATCTAAACTTCATGAATTCTCGATGTACCTTTCGGGCAAATGGTACCGACTTGTTGCAAAACAAGGAACTTATAACGATGCAGACCCTATTGGTGTGCTGGATGTGACTGTTCTTTCGGAACATGTTTTGGATAAAATTCTTGGCATTGATGATTTAAGAACTTCAAAACGGATTGATTTTGTTGGAGGCATCAGAGGATTGGAAGAATTAAAGCGCCGCGTTGACTCGGGCGAAATGAAGGTTGCATTTGCACTTTATCCTGTATCGATGAAGCAATTAATCGATATTGCCGATTCAGGAAACATTATGCCGCCTAAAACCACCTGGTTTGAACCAAAACTTCGCTCCGGGCTTGTAATTCATACGCTCGATTAAGTTGAATCTGTTTTCAAAACATTATAAAACCGGCACATGAACTCTGCCGGTTTTTTATTTGTGCTTGTTTTAACATTTTAAATAACTTTGCATGATGCAATTAATAGAAAGCATATAGATATGTTGGTAGCTGATAGATTAAAAAGCATAAAAGAGACCATTCCCGCCAGCGTTACTTTGGTTGCTGTATCCAAAACGCACCCGGTTGAAACCATTTTGCAGGCATACCAGGCCGGACAACGGCATTTTGGAGAAAATAAGGTTCAGGAACTAACATCAAAAGTACCTCTGATACCTAATGATGTAATTTGGCATATGATTGGGCATCTTCAATCGAACAAAGTAAAATATATAGCACCATTTATAAACCTGATACATGGCGTTGATTCTTTTAAGTTGCTTCAGGTCGTTAATAAGGAAGCCTTAAAAAATAACCGTATTATTGATTGTTTGCTGCAGGTACATATTGCCGCCGAAACCACCAAATTTGGCTTTTTGGAAGATGAGATTATTAGTATGCTTAAAAATGAAGCATACCTTCAGCTTAAAAACATTCGAATTTGTGGCTTAATGGGGATGGCTACCTTTACCAACAATCAGGAACAGGTGCGACAGGAATTCAGAGGGCTTAAAAGTTTGTTTGACAAGTTAAAGGCCATGTTTTTTAACGATGATGAGAGTTTTAAAATTTTAAGCATGGGCATGTCGGACGATTATTTAATTGCTATTGAAGAAGGTAGTACACTGGTACGTGTTGGTAGTGCTATTTTCGGGGACCGTGAATATCATTAATGTGCTTTGCAGATTGAGGCTTTTGGTTATATTTGTAAATCAATAATCGATCAAATTTAAGCATTATGGCAAATTTGGAGACAACCTATCTGGGTTTAAAATTGAAGAATCCTATCATTGTTGGAAGTTCAGGATTGACCAATAGTGTTGAAAAAATTAAAAAGTTAAGGGATGCCGGTGCTGGTGCCGTGGTTTTAAAATCGCTGTTTGAAGAGCAAATCCTTCATGAAATAAACAGGGTGCTTCAGTCTAGCGAGGGTACAGATTACCCCGAAGCTATGGATTATATAAAAGAGTATTCGCGCGATAATTCAGTTTCAGCCTACTTAAAACTTATACAAGAAGCCAAAGCAACCGTTGATATTCCAATTATAGCCAGTATTAACTGTTTTTCATCCAATGAGTGGATTGATTTTGCCCAGCAAATTCAGAAAGCAGGAGCCGATGCACTCGAGTTGAATCTGTTTGTACTCAACACCGATAAAAATAGCGATGCTTCTGTTTATGAGGAAAATTACTATAAAATTGCTGAAATGGTAAGCAAGGTTGTCTCCATTCCGGTAGCAATGAAATTGGGTAATAATTTCTCCAATCTGGTTTCGGTGGTTAATAAACTTTCTGTTTCCGGGGCAAAGGGTGTCGTGTTATTTAATCGCTTTTACGAACCCGATATTGATATTTATAATTTGTCGCTTACAACATCCGAAGTATTCAGCCATCCTGCCGATATTCGCCATTCTTTAAGGTGGGTGGCCATTGTGAGCGATAAAGTGAAGAATATTGATATTGCAGCGTCAACAGGTGTGCATGATGGAGATGCAGTTATTAAGCAATTGCTGGCAGGAGCCAAAGCTGTTCAGGTTTGTTCATCGGTATATAAGGGAGGCCCCAATACAATTACTGCTATGCTTAAAAAACTGGAAAACTGGATGAATGATAAAAAAATCGGTTCTATTGAGGATTTCAGAGGACTAATGAATTACGGAAAAATAAAAAATCCAGGTTTGTATGAACGGGCCCAGTTTATGAAATATTTCTCTTCTTTTGAATAATTCCAAAAAATATTAACGTTATTTATGGTCCCCGGATTATCTCCGGGGATTTTTTTAATACCAGAATTTTGTTTTTCATTGATAATGTGTAATTTTAGGGTATCTTGAACGCAAGGTTTTTAAGATTAAGAATAATTTTTGTTGTTATAATATTATTTTGGTGTTCAGGATTTTACATGATTAAATCCCTTCATTATCTTACTTCAATACTTAACCTGTTATGAAACGAACATGTTTGCTTACAAACACAAATTTGGATGAAAACAAGTCATGTGAGTTCCATCCGGTAATAAAAAGATTTAATTATTCACGGATGAAAAGAATCGTTAATGGCTTTGTTTATTTAATTACAATTGCACTTATTTCCAGCTTGGTATATTCTTGCACCTGCCAAAGTCAGAAAAAGGGAAAAAGTGAAGAATCTGCCATTATAGGGTCTGTTGATGAGCAATTATTGGAAGATTTTAATAAATCGAAATTGATTTTTTACTCTTTACCTTCACCGCTCGAAACTGCCATGTTAATTAAAAGGGCAGGGGCAACATATGATCCTGATCTGTTGAATGATCTGGAAAATCTTTCAAAGTACAATACCAATTTAAAAATGGCTCTTAATCTTGGGGTTTACAGCGCCGATATGAGCTATACCAGTTTGTTCGATCAAACGCAGAATACCTTGAAATATATGGGTGCATCGCGCAAGTTGGCCGAACAGTTAGGTATTTTAGGAGCCATTGATGAAACCACCATTCGTCGTTTGGAAGAAAACATGAACAACCGCGAAGTGGTGATGGATATTATCTCCGAAACATTTATGAATTCCAATGCCTATCTCACTGAAAACGATAGGCCCACCATTGCCGTGATGGTTTTGGTTGGCGGTTGGGTAGAAGGGTTATATATTGCAACCCAGCTTACTAATGGTTCATTAGATAAAAATCCACGCTTAATCGATCGAATTGTTTATCAGAAACTATCATTGCAAACCGTTTTAAGTTTGCTCGATAATCACCAGAATAATTCTGATATTCGATATTTGACCGGAAAAATGGAAGAATTAAAAGCCATTTTCGATGAAATACGAATTGTTACAACGTCCAAAGTGGAAGCTGAAACCATTCCTGAAAAGCAGATGACTATTATTCGGTCCGAAGCTGAAACGTTTATGTCGAATGAAGTTTTTGAGCGTTTGATTAAAAAAGTGGTTGAGATTAGAAATGAGTTTATCTCCTAGTTGTTAAATATTTCAGTTGAGTTTATCCGATGAGGTGGTTAGTTGTAATCTTTTTTTTTCTTTTCATAACTTTCTTTGTTCCGGCAAACGATACCAAGGCTCAATGCATCAGTTTTGCCCGAAATATTGCCAAACCACAATTGGCTCCTTTCATTCATGATGGTAACTACAATGCTACTTACATGGAAGAAGGCGAATCTGCCGAACTGTATAAAACTTTTTTTGAAGGAGAAGAATATCGATTGGTGGTAGCCACAGTAGAAAGTTTACCGAAACTCCGAATTAGAATCCTCGACGACCAACGAAACGTGATTTTTGATAATGCTGATCATCAGTTTGCTCAGGTTTGGGATTTTGAAGCTAAATCCACCGGAACAATGATAGTTCACATTAAAGTGCCTGATACCAAACAGAAGTCAACTGTGTTAGGAGGTTGTGTGGCCATTCTGTTTGGAGTAAAAGCAAATAATACAAAGAAAAAATAGTTGCTAAACATTATCTCATAAGTAATTTAAAGCCTCGAAGAATTGAATATATAAAACTTCTCGTGAGGAGTGCGAATAAAAAGAGGGTGTCTCGAACTTTTGAGACACCCTCTTTTTTTGCTATTGAATACTTCATCAGGATTTAATATACCTTTAAAATCATATCACTTTTTTTCTTTTGCTAATATGTGGACATTTAAAATCACAATGGTTAGCAAAAGTTATTCCTTCACAATGGTATGAACCTCAAAAGTATCTCCATAAGATATGCGAATGAAATATACGCCTTTAGCCAGATTATAAGTTGAAATTGATGCGCCATCAGCCACAACACCTCGCATAACCGGTTGTCCAACTGAGTTAAATATCTCATAATTCACTTCTGTGGAACGCCCATTGCCAACAACATACAATTGATCTTTAACCGGGTTTGGAAAAACCTGCATAATACGCTTTTGCACAGGTTTCTGAACTGAAGAACTTACCATTTCACGAAAAACCACACGGTCAATATAAACACATGTTGAATTTGTTCCAGTATAGAATTTCAATTTGGCTGTTGCATCGGAGATGGTTGGGCTAAACTCAAAAGAAAAGGATTGTGGGTTGGTTGTTAAATCAGCATTTTTCTGAAAATGAGTGGTCCATGCTCCGCCTTCCTGCTGAACAGCAACCGCCATGGAACGAGGCGCATCGGCTTTTGCCATGAACGAAATCTCGTATTTTTTATCTGCCACAAAAGGCGCATTTTGCCTAACCTGCACATGCCAGTTGGCTGTGCCGGTGCTGGTGGCACATATTTTCAGAGCATATGAACCCGACATGTCAGAGTTTGCAATTGCCGTAATTGTACCATTGGCGCCACTATGGTTCTGTATATCCCAGCCTATTGTTCCCATTTCAAAATCACCATTAATTAAAAGGTTGGCGGTTTCATTCGGATCGGGTTCTACTCCTCCAAAAGGATATCCAACATTAGGACGCTGTGCCATATAATTTTCAAGCCAGAGCAGTGCGCTTCGCTTGGTTCCGTTGCTGTTGATTAAACCTGTCCCCGTCATCCATGTTTGTCCTTCAACATATCCCCATAATGATATTCCGGCTACTGCAGGATGTTCCCAATAAACAGGAAAAATATTCTGATAGGCTCGCAGTTGATTGGCTTCAGAAGCAGGAGAACCGGTCAGGTCTAACTCTGTTACATAAACGGGAACACCACTTGAAGCCATCAGGTCGATGCGTTGTTTTAATAAAGTAGTATTGCTCCACATACCGTCAACGTTGAAAGTATGGGCTTGAGTTCCAAACCCGTCGATAAGGCCACGATCACGAAGAACCTTCACAACAGCAAGCATTTCATTAATGCCGGCCTGATTATTTTCCAGTTCAAAATCGTTCATAACTAATTTAGAATTAGGAAAATAATAGCGTGCCTTTTCAAACAGCCAGATAACCCAATCGTAACCGGTTACACCGGGGCCCCCTAACCCTGCTCTGAAATATGGTGTACCCGGCGCATGTTCTTGTCCATTCCAGGTGTTGAGATATAGGTTTTCATTAAGCACATCAATCTGATCCATATAAGGATACCGCTTCGACATTTCAAACATATATTCTTCAATCTCGGCTTGAAATTCTGCGGGTGTTAGGCTTTCGAGCCATTTTGGGTACTGGCTGCCCCAGGCAATGGCATGATACCTGAACATAAGATGGTTGGTTCTGGCAAAACTATAGATGTTATCACCCGTGGTCCATCTCATATCGTTTCTATTATTTTCAATGCTTCCCCATTTGTGTGCATTTTCAGCCGTAACACCATTCCAATATTGCAAAAAGTCGGAACGCACCGTGCTGCCTGCCAGAATATTTCCAAGATATTTTCCTTTACCGGCACTCATGCCTTTTCGTATTACGGGCTGGGAACCAACATGTAACAGAACACCGGCAGATGTAAATTCAGCTCCCAAATTGTCGGTGGCACGGGCTGTTAACCTGTATTCTCCTGCCTGTACATTTTCCAGCACAAAAGAATAAGTATGATTGACATGTGTTGATGTTTCGTGCACTTTTACATTGTCAACAAAAAATTCTACTTTGGCAACAGTTCCTTCAGTAAACGTTCCCCCTTTATCGGTAGAATAAACCCTGAAAACAACATCACTGCCAGCCTGATAATAAGCATTACTGTGTGGGTAGGTTATGACCGCTGATGGCGGTGTGTTATTATTCCATGTTCCGGCAGATAATGGTTTATTGGCATAAATGTCGTAACAGAACAAACCAGACTGCCAGAAAAACCATAAAAACAGATAAAATGAAGCGGAGTAAATGTTTTTCATAACAGTTTTAATTATTGATTGATTGAATGTTATAATTTATTAGAAACAATCATTGTACAACCGACAACAATTTATT
>CAZFTD010000053.1:0-19673 GCA_964521525.1 uncultured Marinilabiliaceae bacterium
ATGATGGCCCCGGTTGAGGGCGACAAGCTCGAACCTGCCGTTGAACAAAGATACCTTGCCAGTATTAGAAAAACCAATCCCAACGTACCCCCAATTGAACGCATTACCAGATTTGATTTCTACGAACGTTCGCGAAAATCATTTGCGGTGGTAATGACAGGAGAAACAGCTAAATATGGCAATATCATCCTAAAAAAAGGCGTTACACCCAGCCAGATTTAGCAATTGGTCTATTTTCATTTTTAAGTCAGAATTTTTCAAGGAATTTCCTTTTAAATTGGAAATGTGAATGATACTCCAGCAATGTGTTTTTCACAAATAAGTTGTCACTTTGTGCTTAAAATTTTTAAAGCATAAAACACTATCTGAAATTATTTAATGACTAAATCCCCTTAAAAATGGCTCAATCCAGATTAGTTGAAAAAAAATATCTGTTACCGTTTATAGTTGTTACCTCATTATTTGCATTGTGGGGATTTGCCAACGATATCACCAACCCATTAGTGGCGGCATTCAGCACCATTATGGAAATTCCCAATGCCAAAGCAGCATTGGTACAATCTGCTTTTTATGGTGGTTACGCCACCATGGCCATCCCAGCCGCTTTGTTTGTTAGAAAATACAACTATAAAAAAGCCATAATTTTAGGTTTGGCATTGTATGCCACCGGAGCCTTACTTTTTATTCCGGCTGCTCAATTCGAAATGTTTGGTTTCTTTTTAGCATCTCTGTATATACTTACATTTGGACTGGCATTTCTGGAAACTACTGCCAACCCCTACATCCTTTCCATGGGCGACGAAAACACGGCAACCCGCAGGCTAAACCTGGCTCAATCGTTTAACCCTCTGGGTTCTATTTTAGGAATGTTTGTTGCATCCAATGTTATATTGGCATATTTGGACTCCGAAGAAAGTAATGACATTGGCGAACTGGTGTTTAACACATTAAGCGTAGCTGAAAAAGCTGCTATCCGAACCCACGATTTGGCTGTTATCAGAAACCCATATGTAGTATTGGGATTGGTTGTACTGGCTATGATTGTTGTATTTCTGTCAGTAAAAATGCCCAACACGCGTGGCGAAAACCCTGAAACACCGGCACGCGATTCTTTTAAGCGGCTTTTAAAGAATAAAATATACCGGCAAGGAGTAATTGCACAGGTTTTTTATGTGGGTGTGCAAATCATGTGCTGGACCTTTATTATTCATTATGCCGAAAATATTGGCATACCAAAAGCAACGGCTCAACGTTACAATATGCTGGCTATGGCAATGTTTATATCATTCCGGTTTATCAGTACACTTTTAATGCGATACTTTAATTCCTGTAAGCTACTCATGTATTTTGCCATTGGGGGAATGATTACCATAACAGGAACTATTTTTATTCAGGGCCTTGGAGGCTTGTATTGCCTGATTGCCACCTCAGCCTTTATGTCGCTCATGTTTCCAACCATTTACGGCATTTCGCTTGAGGGCATTGGCGAAGATGCGACCTTAGGAGCTGCCGGTTTGGTAATGGCCATTGTTGGCGGGGCCCTAATGCCACCACTTCAGGGAGCTATTATTGACTTTGGTTCAATTGCCGGAATGCCAGCCGTAAACATTTCGTTTATACTGCCATTTATTTGCTTTGTGGTAATTGCAAGATTTGGGTTTTTGTCTTTAAAGAGGTTAAAAACCTACTAAGAGACTGTTTAAATTTATTTTTTAGACAATAGACATAAATCGTAAAATGCTTAACATAAGCGAAATAACTTAACAATCTTGTTTGTCTCTTTTTTCTATTGAGTCTAATCCCGATAAACCGGGAAACGTCTATCTGTCTGTAATCTAAACTTCTAATAGTCTTTAATAAAAAGAGAAAACTAAAATTTAAACAGTTACTAAATTTATTCCTTTAAAAACTCATATTTATCGGGATTAAGATTGCCACCACTGATGATAATACCAATGCGCTTCCCTTCAAAAAGCGTCCGGTTTTCCATTAGGGCTGCCAAGGGTACAGCTGAGGAGGGCTCTGCCAATATGCCTGCATGATTTCTAAGAAGTACCATGGCCGCTTTAATAGCTTCTTCAGATGCTGTTAATATATCATCAACGTTTTGGCGGATAATGGCAAACGGTAATTCGCCAAGCGATGTACGAAGCCCATCCGCAATGGTGTCGGGGTAGTTTGATGGAATAATATGCCCTGCTTTTAATGAACGGCAGGCATCATCGGCTAATTTAGGTTCACCGGCAATAATGCTGCAATGAGGCAACAAATGCTTAACCGATAAGGATGTTCCACTTAAAAGCCCTCCTCCCCCAACCGGGGCCATCACCACATCCAGACTGCCTGTATCTTCAATCAATTCAATAGCTGCTGTCCCCTGACCACATATTACCTGAAAATTATTATATGGATGAATAAAGGCGGCTCCGGTTTCATCCACCAACCGCTCCAGTGCTTTTTCGCGCGCTTCCAGTGTGGGTTCACAAAAAGTAATGGTGCCTCCAAATTGCTCCACGGTTTTTACTTTAATATCGGGGGCCGACTCAGGCATAACAATATAAGCCGGTATCCCTCGAATACGGGCAGCCAGCGCCAAAGCAGCTGCATGATTGCCCGATGAGTGGGTGGCAACCCCCTTTTGGGCAGCGATTTCAGACAACGACATCACGGCATTGGTAGCCCCTCTGAATTTAAACGCCCCTGCTTTTTGCTGATGTTCGCACTTAAAAAACAATTGCGCCTTAAACAATCGGTTCATCGAAGAGCTTTCTATAACGGCCGTGCGTCTGACAACCGATTTTATACGGCCATGGGCTTCCAGAATATCCGGGAAATTGGGAATTTGCATAATGATATTATTGTTAGAACAAACGAATGTAAAAAAAAGGAGCCTCTTCTCAAAAAAAGAAAAGAGACTCCTGATATACAAACCAAAGTTATTTAAAATATTGAGAATGCTACGGTAAGACCGCTCATTACAACGGCCACCATTGTCATTAATTTAATAAGAATATTGAGCGATGGCCCGGAGGTATCTTTAAAAGGATCGCCAACGGTATCGCCAACCACACCGGCCTTGTGTGCTGCACTGCCTTTTCCTCCATGATTACCTTTTTCGATATATTTTTTGGCATTATCCCAGGCTCCACCGGCATTGTTAAGCATGCAAGCCAATGTAAACCCGGTGGTTAATCCGCCAATCAACAATCCAATTACTCCGGCAACTCCAAATACAATACCCACAACCACAGGCACCGCAATGGCTAAAAGCGATGGGAAAATCATTTCTTTTTGAGCGCCTTTGGTTGAAATGGCTACACACCTTGCATAATCAGGCTTAGCAGTACGTTCCATAATTCCGGCTATTTCACGGAACTGACGGCGAACTTCTTCAACCATATCGCCGGCAGCGCGTCCAACAGCTTTCATGGTAAGCGCACAAAAAACAAATGCCATCATGGAGCCAAGGAAAATTCCACCAAGTACCATTGGATTAAACAATGATAAATCGTAAGCAGAAACAAAATCGGGGATCGATGCTGAAGTAAGTTCTACCAGTTCTTTTCCTTCAACACCAACGGGCGCTTCACCTCTGTAAAACAAAACATTACCTACAGCATGATAACCCTCTACCGAAGCAGCTGCCAGCTTACCCAGCCATAAACGAACCTCCTCAAGATATGCAGCCAAAAGCGCCATGGCAGTTAAAGCCGCCGAACCAATGGCAAAACCTTTACCTGTGGCAGCTGTAGTATTACCAAGCATATCAAGCGCATCAGTTCTTTGACGAACCTCGGCAGGCAATTCAGCCATTTCGGCATTCCCACCGGCATTATCGGCAATTGGGCCAAAAGCATCGGTAGCCAGAGTGATGCCCAATGTTGAAAGCATACCAACAGCGGCAAAACCAATACCATAAACGCCCTGTGCAAAGTTCGAAAATCCTCCGGCAAATCCATAGGCAGCAATAATACCGGCAACTATGGTAACAACCGGAATCCAGGTAGAGAACATACCAACAGCCATACCATCAATAATAGTGGTTGCGGGGCCCTGAAGTGCCTGTTTGGCAATCCCCTTAGTAGGTTTATACTCATCGCTGGTAAAATATTCAGTTCCCTGGCCAATTATTACACCAGCCAACAACCCGGCAATTACCGACCCAAATACGCCCCACGAAATCCAATTGAACCAAGCCAAAACGGCTAAAGCAATCAAAATAAGAACAGAGCTTCCTCCTGTACCAATTAACAGAGCCTGCAAAAGGTTTTTCTGCGTAGCCGACTCTTTGGTACGCACCATATAAATTCCGGCAATGGATAAAATAATACCAATGCCTGCCACAATCATTGGCGCAATTATAGCTTTCATTTGAGCGGCGCCAGACAAGGGCAAGGCTGCTCCAAGGGCTGCTGTTGCTAAAATAGAACCACAATACGACTCGTAAAGGTCGGCTCCCATACCAGCCACATCGCCCACATTATCACCCACATTATCAGCAATGGTTGCCGGATTTCTTGGATCATCCTCAGGAATGTTGGCTTCAACCTTTCCTACCAGATCGGCGCCCACATCAGCAGCCTTGGTGTAAATACCACCGCCTACGCGTGCAAACAAAGCCTGGGTAGAAGCACCCATTCCAAAGGTTAACATAGTGGCCGTAATTTCAACCATTTTATGGTGTTCGGTAGTCCCGGCATGAACAAACGAAAGACCCAGAAAATCAAGACCATTGGCTAAATGTTCGGGGGTAAAAATTATATCGTTTAAAAACCAGAACCAAAGGGCAATGTCGAGCAAACCAAAGCCAACAACAACAAGGCCCATAACCGCACCGCTACGGAAAGCAATTTTTAATCCCTGATTCAGGGAAATAGAAGCACCTTGCGCTGTGCGGGCAGATGCAAATGTTGCAGTTTTCATGCCCAGAAAACCACATAAACCGGAGAAAAAACCACCGGTTAAGAAAGCAATGGGCACAAATGGATTTTGAACACCCATGTAGGCCAAAATGGCAAGTAGAATAACCAGAACCGCAAAAACCATGGCAACAACTCTATATTGCCGTCTTAAATAAGCCATTGCTCCTTCACGTACGTGTTGAGCAATTTCTTTCATGGTAGCGTTGCCCTCGGAGTTTTTCATCATCTGCCTGAAAAAATGCCAGGCAAAATACAGCGCAATCAAAGAAGTGATTGGAACAAGCCAAAATGCAGGATTAATCATAAGGGTTTGATTTTAGTTATTAGTTGAAAAATGGTTCAAAATCAAGAATTCCTGCTTTCTATCAAAAAACAACATCCCCTGTTCAACTTCCCCTCCTTTTGAAATTGGAAAGCTTACCGAAAATAACGATTTTAAAATAAAAATGAAATTAACATCCGTTATATTTTTTTAGTTTTTACTTATATTTTTCGGATGGGTAAAAACTGATAGTTAGTATGAGTTTTAAAAATTAGATAAAATGGAGACATCCTCTAATCCTGCTCAATTGTTTTGATAAAATCTTTTGGCAAGGCCCCAAATTGCTTTAGAAAACATTTTGAGAAATAGGATGGACTGTTAAACCCAACCAGGTAACAAATTTCGTTAATCCGATATTCTCCATTCATTAATAATTGGGCCGACTTTTTTAAACGAAAAACCCGTATATAATCGTTGGGAGTCATGCCTGACAAGCCTTTAATTTTTCGCTGCAAATTCGATCTGCTTACCGATAAAGCCAATGATAATTTCTCTATTGAATAATCAGCATCCGCAAGGTTTTTCTCAATCTCGTCGTTCAATTTATTAATAAAATCTTCATCCTTTTTACTATTGGCAATGCTCCCAAAAGGCACAAATGGAGACTTTGCAAATTTTTCCTGGATACGAAGTCTGTTTTTTAAAAGGCTATTTAATTGCGCTTTCAGAAACTCAATAGAAAATGGCTTTTCAATATATGAATCGGCCCCGCATTCCATTCCCTCAATTTTTGTTTCCACATTGGTACGTGCAGAGAGAAGAACAATCGGGATGTGGCTATGTTGCTCATCTTGTTTAATAGACTTCACCAATTCAAGTCCACCCATAACCGGCATTACAATATCGCTTATTATGATTTCAACCACATGGTCGTTCAGTATATCTAAAGCTTCAGAGCCGTTTTCGGCCGTCAGAATATGGTATTCCTGCTTTAGATTTCTCTCCAGAAAGTTGCGTAATTCTAAATTATCCTCAACAATAAGAAGATTCGTTTTATTAACAGAAAATCCCCCCTCATTTCCATGCCTTTCATAATCAGAAACCACAGTTTCCTCCTTGTTTTCATGGTTTTCAGAATCAGAATGATTCAATGGTATTCGGAGAACAAATAGAGCACCAGATAAACGGTCGGAATTTTCAATATTAATTGAGCCTTTGTGTCTCTCGGCCAGCTGTCGGGCCAAGGCAAGTCCAATTCCTGTACCGGCTTTTTTACCAAAATTATTCTCCCCTTCAATTTGATAGAATGGCTCAAAAACCTTTTCGCGATATTTTTCTTCAATTCCAGAGCCATCGTCAATAACTGAAATTTCCAGAAAGTCGGCAGCCAGATTTTTTTGCAGGGTAACTATAACATTGGAAGCAGCGTACTTTAATGCATTGGTTAAAAGATTACTAATTATTTTAGTAACAGCTTCTTTATCAATTAGCGCATAAATATCATGTTCGGGCATATCTGATTTAAGTGCAATTTTTCTTAAATCAGCAGCTGGCTTAAATCGATAAAAAATATCATTAATTAGCTTGTTAATATTGGTCTGAACAAAATTCATCCGATAAATATTGTCTTCAATTTTTCTAAAATCAAGCAATTGATTAACCAAATCGAGCAATCGGTCGGTATTCCTTTCTATTACCTGAAGATTTTCAATAGTTTCAGTATTTCTTTCATCAGAATTCATTATGCATTCAAGGGGGGCTTTAATTAGGCTTACAGGAGTTCTTATTTCATGGGCAATGTTGGTAAAGAAACTGATTTTTGAATCGTACATTTCTTTTTCTTTTTGCTTTTGAAAAGCATCGAGTCTGAGCTGCTGCTTTTTCTTAGCCATAACCGAATAAAGCCTTATAGAATAATAAACAAGAAAAAGACCGATAAAAAAGTACAATATGTAAGCATACAAACTTTTCCAAAGTGGCGGAAGGATTACAATTTCTAAATAATCACCTGTATCATTCCAAACGCCATCATTATTTGAACCTTTTACCCTGAATGTGTATTTGCCCGGGGGTAAATTTATGTATGATACACTTCTTTGATTTCCTGCAGGAATCCATTTACTGTTTTGATTTTCGAGAATATAGGAATACTGGTTTTTCTCCTGCGCTAAAAAGCTAAGACTCACGAAACTTATTCTGAAAGATGCCTGATGATGCTTTAATCTGATTTGTTTGTTTTTAAGAAATTTCACCGACAAAGACTCGTCATACTTCAAGGCGTTTTCTTCGTCAAAAAACTCAATATTGGTAATTAAAACAGGTGGCAAATAACTGTTGTCCTTCAGATTATCCGGATGAAAAACATTAAATCCATTAATACCACCAAAATAAAAAGTTCCGTCGCTGGCTTTATAACTCGACCGGTAGTTAAACTGATTGCTTTGCAAACCATCTTCCCGGGTATATGTTTTAATGTCAAGGTTTGATGGGTTTATCCGGGATATACCCTTATTTGTGCTCACCCAAATATTTCCAAATTTATCATCCAATATGCCATAAGCCACATTGTTTGGCAAACCCTGCCTTTCACTAATTGAATAAAAATCATCCGACTCAAAATTATACTTAAAAATACCTCTGCCTTCAGTGGCAAACCAGAGACGCTGTTTATCGTCTAAATAAATATCAGTTATTTTATTAAAGCTAATGGAGTTTGGGTTTTCCGGGTTGTGCCTATAGTTTTGCCATTTACCAGAATTTGCATTGTATCTGAATAAACCATCTCCATAAGAAGCTACCCATAAATCGCCCAGGTGATCTTCCTGAATATCGTAAACAAAAGTTTTGATTTCGGGTATACGCACAAAACTATCACTTGACCGATTGTAACGGCTCAAGCCATAGGGAGTACCTATAAATATTTCACCTTTGCTGTTCTTAAATATTGAAAAAACACAATTATCATCAATAGTGGTTTCGTCGTTAGAATTATGCTGATAGTTTTTGAAAGTATTGGTCTTTAGGTCAAGCACATCAATCCCTCTCGAAAATGTTCCTATCCACAATTTATCGTTATCCAAAACAAGCGAATGGATGTTATGGTAGCTCAATCCTTGCTTACCATCAAGTGGCAGGTAGACCTTAAATTGTCGTGTTTTAACATTAAAATAATTAAGCCCACCATCTTCAGTAGCCACCCACAAATTCCCCTTTTCGTCTTCACAAAACTGGCTCACCGCCTTTCCACTCATGGAATTCGGAGAATGATTCGGATAATAATGTTCAATAAAGTTTCCAATGGGTGAAACATAATTAACGCCTCCAAAGTAGGTTCCAATCCACAGGCCGCCTTCTCTATCTTTAAAAATTGAATAGACATTCTGATCGCTTAAACTATTGGCCACTCTGGGATCATCTACTCTTTGATAAGCCTGAGTTACCTTATTAAAAAGATAAAGTCCATCATCAGAACCAATTAACAGCTGATTTTTTTCATATTCAAATATAGCTCTGATATGGGTTATATAAGTTGTGTGCGATGGGTGAAACCAAGTTTTAAAACTATTTGTTGTTTTATTGAATTTTGATAAACCTCCCGACCAGGTTCCAAGCCAGAGTTCCCCATCCGAGTCCTCATAAATAGTAAGTATTTCTGAATCAATCAAATCTCCACATTCGCCATTTGCCTGATAAGTATAAAAATTTCCTGTTTCGCGGTTATAGCGGCTTAACCCACCCCTTGTACCAACCCATATGGTTCCTGAATAGTCTTTAAAAATACGCCAAACTAAATCAGAATTAAGAGAGTTTTCTGAGCCTGATTGAGAAAACTGTTTCAACGAGTCATCAACAACGTTGTAAACAAAAGCACCCTGAGTCATAGTGCCTATCCAAATCTTACCATCCCCATCGTAACAAATAGATGTTACAGCCGAGCTAACTGACACTCCATTGGCTGTTGATTTTAGAAAAGGTTGGAATGTTTCGGTTGAGGGATCCAGTAAAAAAACTCTTGAATCGGTGCCTACCCAAATTATCCCATCCCTATCCTGGTACAATGCCCTGATAAAATTGTTTCCAATGGATTTGCTATCGTAGGGATTATTTTTATAAATACGATACTGGTACCCGTCAAAACGGTTTAAGCCATCTTTGGTACCAAACCACATAAACCCTAAATTATCCTGAATTATTGCCTGAACTGTGTTTTCTGATAAGCCTTGATCAACCTGATATTTTCTAAAAGAGAGCTTCTGAGAGAAACCATGAGACAAGGTCAGAAATAAAGCAAAAAAACAAAAGACAAATGCTCTTTTGTAACTTATCTTTACTATACATTGTAATATAAAGGCAAAATTATTCATGTGTGTGTGTTTTCAATTCAAAACCGCTCTATACTCCCAGTAGTTCATTACTGTCTAATGCCCTTAACCTTTACATGCGGAAAATAACTTGTTACGTTTGCAATTCCACAGTAAGTAATTAAACTGTTTTACTTGTACTAAATAAGAAAAATAAAACTTAACCCAAGTAAAACTTTTTAGCCACAAAATATAACATTTTAGTCATTCCTGGCTCAAATGTTATCATCTTTTAAAATTGGTTAATTTCTGATATTAGTTTACCATTTTGTTTTATCCAGTTCGGATTAATACAACTTTCTTTGAATTGTGAATTATACGATTTGGTTGAGAAAACAACTGAAATAATTAAAAAAAAGAAAGGAGGTAACTAATAAAAATACCAGAAACAATCTCTCAATATTAAAAAGACTAAAACCTTTAAAAATAATTATGAGCAAAAAAAAGAATCTATGAAAAAAATCTTGTCTATGCTACTATTCATGATTCCTTTTGCGTTGTATGCGCAAACAGGAGTCGTAAAAGGGCGGGTAACCGATAGTTCCAATGCCCCTTTGCCAGGCGTTAACATAACTATTAAAGGCTCTACTTACGGAACCATCACCGACGTTGAAGGAAACTACAATATCGAGGTTAGCCCTAATCAGATACTCGTTTTTACTTTTATTGGTATGGACAATCAGGAAGTTGCCTATACCGGTCAATCTGTGATTGATATAAAAATGGTTGAATCCATCCGATCAATTGACGAAGTGGTGGTAATTGGTTATCAAACTGTAAGAAAAGCCGATTTGACAGGCGCAGTTTCGATTTTCAAGCCAGAAGATATGAAAAATACTGTGGTTACAGGTTCAGTAGGTGATGTATTAGGAACTATTCCTGGCGTTTTTGTTCGAACAGAAGGAAAACCCGGAGCTGAAGGATGGATTGAAATCAGAGGAACAAAATCGTTCGGCTCAAGTAATCCTTTATATGTTATTGATGGAATAGCTGTAGAGGGTGGTGCCAACAGAGATTTTAACTTTAACGATATTGAATCGGTACAAGTTCTGAAAGATGCGTCTGCTGCGGCCATCTATGGATCAAGAGCTGCCAATGGCGTAATCATTATAACAACAAAAAAAGGAAAGGAAGGGCCTCTCAAAATCGACATCTCGAGCAAAACAAGTATGCAATGGTTGCCCAGATATAACCTTACCAATAGGGAGCAATGGATTAAGCTCAATGATATGGCTTTTGTCAACCGTGGATACGCACCGGCCCACCATTCCGATGCCAATACCGATTGGCAGGATGTAACGTTTAAAACAGGTATTGTACAGGATCACAACATTTCTTTTTCAGGGGGTAGCAAAACCGGAAACTACTTTATGTCGGCCAACTACCAGGATAATTCCGGAACAACCATTGGAACACAAAGCAATCGTGTAACTCTGCGCTCCAACACCTCTGCTCAAAAAGAATTTGGAAGTGCGGTAGTTTTCAGGGTGGGAGAGAATGTTATTCTCAGTAATTATAAAGTTGACGAGCTGGATACCAATCCAATTATTGATGTTTGGCGTTTAATGCCTACCATTCCTGTTTACAACCAAAACAACCCGGGAGGATTTGGTTATGGCGATGGTTCAAGAGATGTAACCTTTGGCACCAACCCTGTTGCCAAAGAAGCGCTTACTTCAACTAAAAACCAGAATTTAAGGGTTAGAGGAAATCTGTTTACTGAACTCGAATTTTTCAGCAAGTTAAAATATAAGTTCAATCTTGGATTTGAAGCCAGTGCCGATGAGCACTCCTATTTAAGAAAAGAGGGAAACTGGACATTTAACCAACCATGGGACCCTTCTTCCCTTCACAAAAACAAAGCTCGGTTTAATTCAATGGTTTACGATAATACCCTTGAGTTTAACGATTCATTCGGCAACCATAACATTTCTGCAGTCGCTGGTACCAGTTTTATGGATATTAGCTACGAACGTTTGTGGGGTACAAAAAACGACCTGCTCCGTTTAAGTAACGGCACATACTATGAGCAACTAAATGCTGCCCAATCTGATGCTCGTACAGGAGGATATAAGGATATGCAAAAACTATTCTCTGTTTTTGGCAGGGTAAATTATAATTATGCCGACAAATATCTTCTAAGTGCCACTATAAGACGAGATGCTTCTTCAAAATTCGGACCCGACTATCGTAATGGAATATTTCCCTCTGTGGCAGCAGCATGGCGTATTAGCAACGAAAGCTTCTTTAACATCGATTGGATTAACGACCTGAAAATTAGAGCTAACTACGGTGTTTTAGGTAGTTCTAACATTGGAGTCTGGGACTGGATTGCTTTTATTAACTCGTTTCCACAGGCAGTTTTTGGCACCGACCAACATGCCGAAGGTGGTCAAACTCAGGTAAAGCTGGTTAACACCGACCTCAAATGGGAAGAATTGCACGAAATGAACTTTGGTTTTGATGCTACTATACTAAATAACAGGCTCGAAATATCTGCTGAATATTTTAAATCTACTACCAAGGATGTACTAACAGCCATGCAGATTCTGATGTCGACAGGCAACAGCGGTGGAAACCCAAATGTAAATGCTGCCTCGCTTCAAAATACAGGTTTTGAATTCTCTGCAACATGGCGCGACAGAAAAGGTGATTTTAGTTACAGTGTGAATGCCAATGTTTCATCTATAAAAAACGAAATTCTTAAACTTGGCTATGGCCGTGATTTTTTCACCCAGTGGAACACTAAATCATATGTTGGCAAACCTATTGGTGAATGGTACCTCATTAAAACTGATGGTTTATTCCGCTCAATGGAAGAAGTACTTGCCCATGTTGACAAAAACGGAAGCCTGATTCAACCCAACGCTCAGCCGGGCGATATTCGATTTGTTGATTATAATGGCGATGGCATTATAACCGATGCCGACCGTCAATATTGCGGCAGTCCTTGGCCAAAATTACAATTGGGATTAAATGCCACGCTGGAATGGAAAGGAATTGACTTACAGGTTCAAATGGCTGGAGCATTTGGTCACAAAGTATTTAACGGACCAAGAAGTGGATTTGACCGATTTGACGACAACTCCAATTACCGGGCCGATTACGATCCGTGGAGTATTGACAACCCAAATGCCAAAGATCCTCGCCCTATTTATCAGGATGGCAGAAACACACGAGGAGACCAGGATCGCTGGCTTGAAAATGGCTCATACTTCAGGGTTAAACAAATGGCACTGGGATACTCACTTCCAAAAAGTATCATTGCCCCTCATTTTGACCAGATCAGATTTTTCGTTAATGCTCAAAACCTGATCACTTTTACAGGCTACACCGGATTAGACCCTGAGTTCAGAAACTCTAATATTTGGGAAAGAGGGCAGGATTATGGAGCCTTCCCGAACCCAAAAGCTGTTTCGTTTGGTGCACAAATTACATTCTAAAATCCTAATTATGAAGAAATTAATATCAGCAATATTCGCCATCAGCCTCCTTCTGAGCTCTTGTGAAGTTGATGTCATGAATCCAAACGACCTGGAGGTGAGGGCGTTTTGGAAAACCGAGGCCGATGCAAAAAGTGGCGTAAATGCCATCTACAATATGTTTAATAAACCGGGCACTTATAGCCGTTGGATTTGGTTTCGTCTCGACCTTACTTCTGATGAAGGTTTTAGCTCAAGTCCGTGGATTGAACTAGCCGATTGGACGCGTTTTATTTATAACAATTATAATTTCTGGGAAGGAAACGCATGGACTTACAGAGATTGTTATCAAATGATTTTCCGCGCTAATCAGACATTATACTACATTCCACAAATTGAATTTGCCAATCAAAGCGATAAGAACAATTTGTTGGGACAAGCCTATTTCCTAAGGGCATTGTGTTATTATAACCTTGCTGTTTTATGGGGAAGTGAAAACAACAGCCTTCCAATTGTGCTTGAACCTTCTAAACCAGGTGATGCACCTGCCGGTAACAATGTTGGCAAAATTTGGGAACAAGCTGAAAAAGACCTTCAGGAAGCCATAAATATGTTGCCAGCGGCATGGGATGATGTCAACAAAGGGCGTGCAACCAAAGGTGCTGCTTATGCCTTAAGAGCTAAATGCCGTATGCAACAGCACAACTGGGATGGTGCTAAAAACGATCTGGAATGGCTTGTAAAAGGAGATGGCAAGCAATACTATGGTTTGGTTGCCAACTTCAAAGACAACTTTACTCATTTTAACGAGAACAATATTGAGTCGGTTTTTGAAATTCAGTTTTCTGATGTAAACAAAGCTCCTGCCGGAGACGGAGATTTCGACATTGATCCAAACCTTGGCCTTAACCGGGGACAATTTTTTGCCCCTCCAGGCATTGGCTGGACCGATGGAGAAGTCCGCCCCTGGTTGGTTGCAGAGTTTAAAAAAGAGCTGGATGTTAATGGCAACTATGATATCCGCCTGCGCGAAAGCGTTTTTTATGAAGGTATGGATGTAGATTTTCCTGGCAACAACAGAATTTATCGCTTTGGAATGTCTGTATGGAATCAGGCCAACTATAAAAACAGGATATTTTTCAGAAAATATGGCACCGATTATTACCGCGATTTCGACGACTACCACAGCCCTGTAAACGTAAGGCTTATTCGTTATGCTGATGTACTTTTGATGTATGCCGAATGTCTTGCAAACCTTCCTTCGGGCGATCTGGCGGAGGCAGTTGCACTGGTAAATCAGGTAAGAGCCCGTGCCAATATGCCCGAATTGTCTGTGAATTACCCAAATGCAACCACTTCCAAACAAGATTTCCTAAAACGTTTGCAAATGGAAAGAGCACTTGAATTATGTCTTGAAGGACATCGTTGGGCCGACATCAAACGATGGGGATTAGTAAATAATCAAGCCGGTTTGGATGAACTGAAAGGACGCGACCCCGATTTCAATAATTTCGTTCTGGGTAAACACAACGTTCTACCTATACCCTCTAATGAAATTAACAACAACCAGGGATTAACACAAAATCCCCGATATTAACACTTAACACATAGATTGCCAAACTCATTCCCTTTCCTTTCTGAGCATTCAGAGGGAAAGGGAAATTTAAAAAAATATGTAATGAGAAATAGCGCTCTGCTTCTGATTTTTAGCCTCATTATTTCGGCTTGTTCCTGCAACAAAAACGATACTGAGCAAAAAACAACAACCATAAAAGTCCCTCTGGCCGACCCTTTTATATTACTTTATGATAATGTTTATTACGCTTATGGCACTTTTGCTGAAAACGGAATTGCGGTATTCACTTCAGACGACCTCATAAACTGGAGTGTTCCAAGGGAGGCTGTAAACGGACTAGCCCTCAACAAAAACGATGTTTGGGGTGATCGCTGGTTTTGGGCCCCGGAAGTTTACCATATCAATGGAACTTTTTACATGTATTTCTCGGCCGATGAACATATTTGTGTCGCTACCAGTAATCATCCATTAGGCCCATTTAAACAGGAGGTTAAAAAACCTATCATTGAAAATGAGAAGTGCATAGATAATTCTCTGGTTTTTGACAACGGAATACCCTATATGCTTTTTAACAGGTTTAATGATGGCAATGTTATCTGGATTGCAGAAATGGAGGATAATCTGATGGAAATAAAGCCCGAAACTATGGTACAGTGTATTCATGTTTCACAGCCATGGGAAGAAATTTGGCCACGGGTTAACGAAGGTGGATTTATTGTTAAACATAACAACACATTTTACCTTTCCTATTCAGCAAACAGTTACGAAAGTCAGTTCTACGGCGTTGGTTTTGCAACTGCAACCGCCATTACCGGACCGTGGACAAAATATTCCGGTAATCCAATCCTTCAAAAACCAGGGAGTCTTGTTGGTGTAGGCCATAGTGCAATGTTTACCGATAAGGAAGGCCAATTGAGAATTGTATTTCACGCCCATAACAATAACGAGCATATACACCCCAGACATATGTATATCAGCTCAGTATCATTCGAGACCACTGGAAATGAGGAGATAATGGTTATAGACCCGAATTATCTGACCCCACTTTTAAAGGTTAATTAAACCCGGTAGCTATAAATGAAACGAGCATGATTCGTTAAACACAAACACCGATGAAATACCTAATCACCATAATGCTTTTATTGAGCTTTTCATGTAATAAAGCAGAAACGCCGGAAGAACCTATTTTGCCAGAGAAAGGCGAGCCCATCGAAGGCATTCGTATCGCATGGAATCAAAGTTCGTTGCAAAAATTAGCTCCGCAAAATGGCCGCTTTTTATCCTGGGTTGGCTACCCACGTTTAAAAAGAATTGATTCAGGCTCAATTATGGCTACTTACGAAACAGAAGGCAACATTGAATTAATCCAAAGTCACGACAATGGCATAACATGGACCACCCCATCGGTTGTATTTGCAAGTCACACTTTCTCAAACACTCAGGGAGAATCAACAATAGTCAATAAAGCCAATGGTGAATTAATACAACTCCACAATGGCGACTTGGTGATGGCATATAATTACAGGCCTGCAAAAGACAATATTACTCCATTTGCCATAGCAGTTAAAAGAAGTACCGATAAAGGCCTAACCTGGAGTGAATCTCAAATAATATATGAAGCAGGCCCACGTTTTGCTGATGGTTGCTGGGAACCAGCCTTACTTCAACTTCCTTCAGGAGAACTTCAGGTATATTTTGCCAACGAAAGCCCATACACCCAAACCGACGAGCAGGAAATATCCATGCTGACATCTCATGATAATGGTATTACCTGGGATAGGCAGCCAAAAACTATTTGTTTCAGAGCCGGGCGCCGCGATGGTATGCCTGTTCCGATATTGCTCAATAATGAAATTTTGGTTGCTATTGAAGATAATAATATAGAAAGTTTTAAGCCCTATATTGTACGGTCGGACCTTTCAGACAATTGGTCTGCCATAGTATCAGGTAATAGCCCCAAAAGAGAGTATGCGCTCAAAGACGTTCTACCCAATAATATCTATGCAGGTGCACCTTATTTGTTGAAAGTTCCTTCCGGAGAAGTAATTCTATCGTACCAAACTACTGAAAATCGCAGCTCCAATTGGGAGCTATCAACCATGGCAGTAGCCATTGGAAATAAAGAAGGTCGTCATTTCCAGAAAAAAACCAACCCCTTTAAAGTTCCTTTAAACAAAGAGGCAAAATGGAATTCCCTTATGTTATGGGACGAGAATACCATTGTGGCCAGCTCAACAACAAATTACAAAAGTGATAATTGCGAAGTCTGGATTATAAAAGGGCATATAATTCCTGAATTGAAAGCTTCTGTCGGCACACCTTTAATCGATGGAAAACTTGATATTGATGAATGGACAGAATATTTTCCGGTTTTTGTTGGGCATCAGGGACCCTCCAACCTAAAAGCCGCATTCAGATATGATGAGGATAATTTGTACCTCGGCATCAAAGTATTGGATGAATCAATTCTTTCGTCTGCTCAAAGCCAACTCCAATCAAACGGTGTAACAATTAACATTGATGCTCATAACCATTGTTTAACAGCTCCTTATAAAGGACTTTACAAAATATGGAGCAATTACAACGGAGAAATTCTTTTATATGAAGGATTCAATGGAAAATGGAAAGAAAAACAACAAAACACCAATACTATTATTTCCAAAACAAGAATTGATGGCAATTATTATATAATGGAATTATCAATTCCATTTTCCAGTCTTGAAAAGTCTGATAGATCGAACATTCGGGTAAATGTTGGGTTAAAAACACACCTAAATGCTTCTACTCAATACGTAGAATCCGTTGTTCATGCAAATCCTGAGGCTTCAAACACATGGTGCAGCCTGACGTTCGATTAAGGCAAAATATACAATCTGAGATAACCCACTAAAAAAGAAAAATGAGAAACTCAAAATAGGATTATACAAAAAACTGGTTTAATGAAACATCTATGTTACATATGGACAACAAGAAGCCGCATAGCTTGTAGTAATTTATCGGGGATGATTTGTATAACTGTTCCACCCTTAAAAATAATTTTTACCATGATGAGAATAAAAAAACTAAGCGCTGCTGTTATCGCTCTTTTTTCGGCAACTTTCCTATTATCCGGAAATCCAACCACTAAAACAGAACTTATTCTTAAAACACCCGGAAACGATGCTGTTTCCTATATCCTAAAAGAAGTTCCAACCGGAAATGGTGTGACCGAATATCAATCCAGCAACCCGATTCCTTTAGAAATTTCAGCGATTCAAAAACCTCATGCTTCAGGGTATACGATATCAGTCACCATTACTGCAACCCAAGATGTCTGGTTCAATTTTAAACAGAGTATCAGTGCCGGTAATGCGCTGCACAACGATTGCCAGTTTTACATGCCTGGCTTCTGGTATCGACGTAACTTAAGGTCACCAAAAGAAGCGCCATCATTTCACACCAGTGATTCATGGCTTGTTCGTGAGGACCGACTGAGCACTCCCCTTACTGGTATTTTAAATGAAACCACAGGAAACTATTATTCCATTCTCCGAAAAGATGCATTTACTACCGACGCTTATACTCCACATACTCATGGTGAAGTTATCCTTTCAGGTGAAACATCTATAGGATTTACAGGCTTTGAAAATATTGACGGAAGAGCATTCCTTTCATATGGCTTTCCACATCGGGAAGCCCCAAAAACCTATATTCGAAAATTAACTCTGGCTCCACCGGTTACTGCATTCTACAAACTTAACAAAGGAGAAAGCAAAACCATTGTTTGGGAATTCAACCATGGAAAAGCCTCTGATTTCTCCGACTTCGTAGCTCAAGTATGGAATTATAGCTACAAGAGTTTAAAACCCCAACCGGTTAAACTAAGCTATAGCGAACCTGAGATAAAAAAAGTATTGTCAAACTTCTGGACAGAGAGTTATGTCGCTACAAACGACTTAAATTTCTTTTCTGGAATTCATCTTTTAACGTATGAATGTAAAAACAATGGCTCTGCTGAAATAGGTTTCATTGGAAGAGTTCTGCTTAATGCCTTTTTTGCCTTGGAGTACGCCGAGCAAACCAATAATGCAGCACTCAAGAATATAGCCAATTCAATATTTACAAGTTACCTGAAAAATGGCTTCAATAAAGCAGGTTTTCTGCGCGAATATGTTGAGCACGATTTTAAAGCTGAAGAAAAAGTACTCAGCATTCGTCGGCAGTCTGAAGGCGCCTACGCTATTCTGCATTATTTGAACTACGAAAAACAGAAAGGACGTCATCATCCAGAGTGGGAAGCAAAAATTAAAATGCTTCTGGATAATTTTATCAAACTTCAAAATCCTGATGGAAGCTTTCCTAGAAAGTTTGATTCTGAATTTAATCTGATAGATGCCAGTGGAGGAAGTACGCCATCAGCTACTTTACCAATGGCCATTGCCTCCAAATATTTCCGAAAAAAAAAATACCTCGAATGTGCTGTTAAAACCGGTGATTATTTAGAGCGGGAACTAATATCAAAAGCTGACTATTTTTCTTCTACTCTGGATGCCAATTGCGAAGATAAGGAGGCCTCATTGTATGCAGCCACAGCTATGTATTATCTTGCTTTGAATTCTAAAGGAAAACAACAACAGAAATATATAGTACTTGCCGAAAAAGCAGCCTATTTTGCCCTTTCATGGTATTATCTTTGGGACGTACCATTTGCCCAGGGTCAAATGCTTGGAGATATTGGCCTAAAATCGAGAGGTTGGGGAAATGTATCCGTTGAAAATAATCACATTGATGTTTTCGTATTCGAATTTGCTGACGTTTTAGTCTGGCTTGATAAAATGAATAAAAAACCTGATTTTTCAACATTCGCAGAAGTTATCAGAACCTCAATGTTTCAACTTTTACCATACCCTGGTCACATGTGTGGTGTGGCAAAAACCGGTTATTATCCTGAAGTAGTACAACACACCAATTGGGATTATGGTAAAAATGGGAAAGGTTTTTACAATGATTATTTTGCTCCAGGCTGGACTGTAGCTTCATTATGGGAGATGCTCACTGCCGGAAGAGCAGAGCAATTCTTTTCAAAATAACCAAAAATCATGGTTTTAATTCTAAAAATCCAATATATGCAAAAGGCAATTTCTCTTTTCT
>CAZFTD010000054.1:0-11104 GCA_964521525.1 uncultured Marinilabiliaceae bacterium
AACGATAAACTAATCAATTACTGGAGGTTTAATTATTATGAAAAAAAGTGTATTAGGTTTGTTGACCATTGCTATGGTTTTTGTTTTTTCTTCATGTGCCAAGTATCCTCAAGTTGAGGTAGACGCTGCTAAAGCTGCTGTTGAGGCTGCTAAAGCTGCCGGTGCTGATGTTTATTTACCAGAAGCTTTCACTGGTTTGCTTGGTTCTTTAGACGCTGCTACCGTTATGGTTGAAGAGCAAAAATCAAAATTCTTTTCTAACTATGATGAGGCTAAAGCAAAATTAAGTGAAGTATCTGCTGCCGCTACTCAAATGGTTACAGATACTGAAGCCCGCAAAGCTGAGTTAAAAGAAGAAGCACTTGCTGCTATTGAATCAGTAAAAGGTTTAATTGCACAAAATCAGGAATTAGTAGAAAAAGCTCCCAAAGGAAAAGAAGGTAAAGCTGCCCTTGAAGCTATTAAAGCTGATTTAGCTGCTGTTGAGGCTGCTGTTGCAGAAGCTGCTTCTTTGGTTGAAGCTGGTAACTTTATTGGTGCTGCCGATAAAGCTAAAGCTGCCAACGATAAAGCTGTTTCAATTAATGAAGAATTAAATGCAGCTATTGCAAAAGTAAAAAGATAGAAACTTTGTTTTTTGTCCGATAAAACGACCCCGGGCTTGTTTTCCCGGGGTTTTTTATGGAACACATGTTTAACTATTGAATACTTCAGGTTTAATAAGTTGCCGGACTTTAACCGGCCGAAAGTGGTTATAGATGAAGAAGTTCTGGATAATAGGAAGTGTGATTTTAACCTTAATAATTGCTATAGTTGTTACCGGTTTAAAATGGCACAAGCAAAAAGTTGCTGGCGAAAATACTGCCATTGCTCTTAGAAGTGCCTCTGAGGCCATTTCCAAAGCACGACTGCGGCACGCTTTTGTTTATGCATCTTCATTATTTAATGAAAGTGAAGAGATGTATCAAAAAGCCATGCAATTGTGGCGGAAGGAAAATGAAAGATGGTATTTTGTTCGTGATTACAATCAGGTAATAGCCATAGCATCCAATGCCGAAGAAAAAGTAAATCTGGCTATAAAAAAAGCAGGGGAACACCGCGACCGTTACCAGAAGGATTTTGAAAAACTGGTTGAACAGTTATCAGCAAAAATAAAGGACTTTGAATCGTATTATTCGTTTTTACCACTTCCCGAAGATATTCGAAATAAATTTGTAAAAGGCCGTATTCTTTTTACTGAATCGCAACGTTCGGGCGATAAAGGTGAGTTTTCAATTGCATACAATAAAGCGAAGGATGCTTCTGATTTGATTAGTCAGGCATACGATTTTGGGAAGGAGAAACTCAATAATTACTTTAAATCATTCAAAGATTGGGAAAAATTAAACAAAGAGGCGTTGCAATTGTCGCATTCGCGCAGGGTTATTATGGTTGATAAGATTGCCCGAAAATGCTATGTGTATAAAAATGGTAAAATTACGCATGCTTTTAACTCCGAGTTAGGAAGAAATTGGGTGGGAGACAAAAATAAGCAGGGCGATAAATCAACCCCCGAAGGGAAATATTATGTTACAAAAAAACTGAAAGGTTCGCAAACAATTTACTATAAAGCACTGTTAATCAATTATCCGAACGAAGAAGATAAAGCACGATTCAATAGCAACAAAGCCAATGGTGTTATTCCCAAAACAGCCCAGATTGGCGGCCTTATTGAAATTCATGGCGGGGGAGGAAAAGGCACCGACTGGACTGATGGTTGCGTTGCCTTAACCGATAAAGATATGGATAAAATTTATCCACTGGCCGATGTTGGTACTCCGGTTTTTATAGTTGGCTCACTGGTTTCGTGGGACCAGCTTAAAACCAGAGAAACCCTCAAGGCTTCGAATGATGATGAATGAGTTGGTAAGTTTGAATTAATCTGTTAATTATGGATTGGAAGGAAAAATACTTAAATCCGGTTCTGAAAAAAGCGGGCTATTTTTTAGAGAAAATACCATTTAAAAAAGTCCTCCGATACGCCGGTATTGTTTTGTTTTGGTTGGTTTTAGTGTTTCTGCCATTTATAATATTGGTTTATACCCCGTCGATGGTAAACGGATATTTATCGTTAAAGCACTCGGCATTAAATTATACTGCCCCCGATGAGGATGAAGCAGCCAAACAAAAAATGGAGAAAGAGGCCGACCGCATGGCCAAACGGCTCGAGGCTGCCACTCCCAGAGGCGCCTATATTGTGATTAACACCACCACCAATACTTTCAGGCTTTACAATAAAAGGGAGCTGGTTCGTGAAGGGAATTGTTCAACTGGTAGTTATGTTAAGCTTGTAAAAGATGATGAGCGTGAGTGGATGTTTAAAACCCCCAAAGGAATATTTCGTATTCAGGGAAAAGTTACCAACCCGGTTTGGCGTAAACCCGATTGGGCATTTATTGAAGAAGGTTTACCTGTTCCCCCGGCCGGGCATCCATCCCGTTTTGAATATGGTGTGTTGGGCAATTATGCCTTGAGCCTGGGCGATGGTTATCTTATACATGGAACCTTGTATCAACGGTTTTTAGGAATGCCCGTAACTCATGGTTGTGTACGTTTGGGCGATGATGACCTGGAAGTGGTTTTTCATACCTTGCCCGTAGGCGCTAAAGTTTTTATTTTTTGATTAAATGATAATTGAATGGATAATATTTCTACCGAAGGATTAACTGAAGTGAAAAAGAAATCTTTATTGCGGAAGTATTTTATTGGAATCATCATACTATTGTTTGCCTTCTCGTTGGGCTATTTTATTGTTAGTATGATTTCTGCTAATTATACACTTCAATCGTATAACCGCACTTATGGGACTACTGACGATGAAGCTTCACCGGTTTCGTTTGTTCCCTACCATATTGCCTTTCTTGAAGCCCGGCATACCATGTCGAAGGTTGACTCTGTGTCTTTGTCCATCAACCTGAATGATACCATTGCTACCCTTGAAATGGGAGGGGTGGTTGTTTTTGAAGCACCGCTGGAAGGGTTCCGGGTTTCTCCTTTATTGAGGGCATTAAAGCCCGAAGCCTTGTCGAATCTCCTCAGGTCGCCTGCCCGCGTAGTATCCTACAACGCAACTATTGAAAAAGAGCCAATTACAGTAAAGCAGGCACCACGTGATACAACTGAAGCAGCTTTAGACGATGACGAGCTGCCGGTGGTAACGCGTCAGGCTGCTTTTTTTACGCTTCACCTCGATTCAGGCATTCGTATTGTTGTAATGCCTCACGAAGAAGGCGGTTTTGACCGGTTTGTTTATATAGCCCGTCAGAACCTTTATCTTTTTAAACAACGCCTGTCGGTATTGTTTAAAGGAAGTCTGCCAGAATATGTCCCAATTATTATGATAGAGGTTTCGGCCGATGATGCCAAGACATTGTTCAGAGCGTTGCCCGAGCATGCTCAGGTTGCCCTAAAGCTTTAATAATGGGATATCAATAAATCATAAAAAACCCGCAAAGATTGCAGTAAAGGCATTCTTTGCGGGTTTCTTATGTATCACAGATGTTTATAGTGTACCAATTAGTTCGGCAATAACTTTAGTCATTTTTGGTTCGGCGGCAGCAGCCACTTTTTGAACCTCCTCGTGCGAAATTTCAACAATTTGCCCTGGAACTCCCGAATCGGTTATGATGGATACACCAAAGCAAGTTATATCCATGTGGCGGGCAACAATTACCTCTGGTACAGTTGACATACCAACCGTATCGCCCCCAATGATTCTGAAAAATTTATACTCGGCCGGAGTCTCGAAAGTTGGGCCTGCGGTTCCCACATAAACGCCCTGCTTCAGGAAGATGTTGTTTTTATAAGCAATGTCTTTGGCTCTGGCTATAAGTTCGTGGCTGTAAGGCTGGCTCATATCGGGGAATCGGGGCCCTAACTCAGCAATGTTTTTTCCAATTAGCGGATTATCGCCAAACATATTTATGTGGTCTTCTATCAGCATTATATCACCCACCTTAAAATCGGGGTTTAAACCACCACTGGCATTGGATACCACCAGGTATTTAATGCCCATTTGTTTCATCACGCGAACCGGAAAAGTAACCTCCTTCATGGTGTATCCTTCGTAGTAATGAAACCGGCCTTGCATGGCCATAACCGGTTTTCCGTTTATTTTTCCGAAAATTAACTGACCGTTGTGTCCTTCAACCGTAGAAACCGGAAAGTTTGGGATATCCTCGTAAGGTATGGTTTTTTCAATATCAATTTCTTTTACCAATCCGCCCAGTCCGGTGCCCAGAATGATTCCTATTTGCGGATTGGTTTTTTGAATGCCCATGAGAAACCGGGCTGTTTCATTAATTTTCTCCAACATATGTATCTAATTTACTGTTAAAACGATTTTGAGCATCGAACAAAAAAACAAGTTCGATTGGAATATACCAAATATTTTTCAATAATCTCTCAGGCAATGATTTTGATGCAGCTAACCTTTGAGCATCTTTCTCGGTGGTAAGAATAATCGCCGGAGATTCCTCATTCTCAAAACATAATTGCTCTATCTTCTTAATGTCTGTAATTGAGAAGTCATGATGGTCGGGGAACCGGAGTTTTTTTACAGGAACCAAAAAGTTTTCAGTCATTATAAAAAATGGCTCCGGATTTCCTATGCCTGCCACCGCTACAATAGATTTTCCCGGCAGGTCAATCAATTGTTGAAACGATTTGGGCTGTGGTTTTAAAGGTACAGGGTTACCATATTTTATGGTAGTAAAGAAAATCTGGTCTTCGTTGGCTACTTTAAGCTTATTCTGAATAAAAAGCGCTTCCTCTTTTGATAAGGAATGGGGACATTTATTCACAACTATTAAATCGGCCCTTTTAATACCACTTTTTGGTTCGCGAAGGTTACCGGCCGGCAGGCATAAATCTTTCCACACAGGTCTGTAATAATCCATCACCAACAGCGATAATCCGGGTGTCACATAGCGATGTTGAAAGGCATCGTCCAATACAACCACCTGGGGCTTTTCTGTTAGGTTGAGTAAGGCATTCATGCCTTGGCGTCGCTTTTCGGCAACAGCAACTATCAGGTTCTTGAATTTTGTTTTAACCTGAAAAGGCTCGTCACCAATGGTTGTATAATCCGATGTTTCATCAGCAATAATAACACCTTTGGTTTGTCGTCCATAGCCTCTGCTGAGCAATGCGCATCGTTTGTTTTTTTCGAGATGCCTGATAATAAGTTCTGTTAATGGGGTTTTACCTGTACCACCAACTGTAAGGTTCCCTACTGAAATTACCGGAATGCTGTATTTTTCAGATGTGAGTATGCCAATATCGAAGAGCACATTGCGAATGGTTGCAATGGCAGCAAAAATGAGCGAAAATGGGAAAAGCAGAATGCGTAACCGAAGTTTTACCATTTTATCAGATTAGGAGCATAATATGTCCGGTTATCAAAAATAAAAGAGAACCGCAAAGGTCGCAATGATTTTTCGCATGGTTGCAAGGTATTGATTGTTAGGCCCTGCAAAAGCGTTATTGGTACGACCTTTGCGGTTGTTTATAACTCAAATTAAACTTAACAAATTCGATGTTATTAAATCTATCCGCTGAAATTTTACCTCAACACCCCTTTTTTAGTTTAATTTACACTGATATCAAAAGGAATACGAGCCTGAACCGGATAACCTGTTTTTAGGTCGTTAACGGTTTTCAGAATTTTGTATTCTTCTCCAAATAACATGGTACCAATTCGGGCCGAAGCCTCACCGGAAAGGTCTTTAATAAGTTGTTCAATTGGAGAAAGCATTTCGGGCAATTCTTCAATACGATAAGTTTCAAGATTCGCCATTCTGGCAGCTATGGCAATGGCATCGTCAATGCCTCCCAGTTTGTCAACCAGTTTTATTTCAAGGGCATTTTCACCACTCCATACACGCCCTTCGCCAACTTTGCCTATTTCATTTTTGGTAGTTTTTCTTCCATCGGCACAGCGGCCCAGAAAAACATCGTAAAAGCGCTCTATATAGGCCTTCATCAAAACTTTTTCATCAGCAGTAAAGGGTCGGTCAAGTGCGGGCATATCCGAAAAGGTATTTGTTTTTACCCGGTCGGTAGTAACGCCAATCTTTTTAAGGAGACCCTTAGTGTTGGGTATCATTCCAAAAACACCAATGCTTCCGGTTAAGGTATTTGGATGTGCCACAATACTGTCGGCCGCGCAGGCTATGTAATAACCGCCCGAGGCTGCCAAATCGCTCATTGAAACTACAAAGGGTTTTGTTTCCTTAGCCAGTTTAACTTCGCGCCAGATGATTTCTGACCCTAAGCCTGAGCCACCGGGAGAGTTAATGCGCAAAACAATGGCTTTAATTGAGCTGTCGCGACGGGCTTCGCGGATGGTACGGGATAGTTTATCGGCCTGAATGCCGCCACTTCGGGTACTTCCATCAACAATTTCGCCTTCAGCATAAATAACGGCAATTTTATTCCTCTCCAAGCCTTTCTTCTTTCCCGGAACATATACCTGTGCATATTTTTTTAGGTTGATGGCATTCAGATCATCTTTTTGAGTCGTGCCAGTCAACTCTTTCAACATATCAATGATTTCATCTTTGTATTTAAATCCGTCAATAAGGCCTGAGGCTAACAAAACTGAGTCTTCACGGAACATGGGCATCAAATTGGCTGTTTGGTTAAGTGATTCAGCACTTACGCCTCGTGTTTCTGCCATTTTTACCAGCATATGGTTCCACATGGAGTTGATGTAGGTTTGAGCCTGCAACCTGGCAGCATCGCTCATGGATTCGAGTAGGAAGGGTTCTACTGCTGATTTAAACTCACCATGTTTAAACACCTGCACTTCTACACCAAGTTTTTCGAGGGTTCCTTTAAAAAAGGTGTGAACCGAACTTAATCCTTTAAATTCAAGCATTCCGGTTGGGTTTAAAAAGATTTTATCGCCAGCGCTGGCAAGGTAATACGACCGCTGAGTGTAAATGGGTGCATAACTGTAAACAAACTTACCTGATTCTTTAAAATCAAGGAGGGCATTCCTGATCTCTTCAATGGTGGCATAACCTGCAGTCATTAAACCCGATTCCAGGTAAATACCTTTTATCCGGTCGTCATCCTTGGCTTTTTTTATGGAAGCCAGAATCTGGTTCAGCCCAATAGGAGTTTGCTGTCCCGATAGGCCTGACATCAGTTCGCTTAATGGATCTTCTACTGCCCTTTCGTTGATGGGAGCGTTGAGTTCTAATACCAGAATGGTATTATCCTTTACGGAAATTTCTTTGCTCCCCGATGAGGCTAAAATGCCAATAAACATGAAGATTCCAACGAGGAAGAAAAATGCGGACACCAATGATCCGAGCACTACTGCCAGAAAGTACTTAAAAAATTTACTCATAGTTAATGGTTTTTAATGGGTTAGCCGAATTTTATCTGTAAGGTTCGATTAAAAATGAGACAAAAATCAAATCCGGCTTCAATTTCCTGAGAGACAAGGAATTTTTTCGAATTCTAACGGCTAATTTACAAAAATGGATTGAAACATCAATACCTCCCTTTTTATTCTTTTTCTATGCGCGAAACTTTGTATGTTTAGGTTTGGATTTTAAAGATGAAAATAATCTTTAATTTTACAGCAAACCAGTCGGCTATGGCACACAGAACGCTCATTTTACTTGGAGGCAACCTCCCGGAAACCAGGATGCTTTTTGATAAAGCGATGCAGTTAATGCCAGAATTTGTTGGCGATATTGTTAAAGTATCATCGGTTTATGAAAGTGCGTCATGGGGGTTCGAGGCCGAAAGTAGCTTCTTAAATCAGGTGGTGGAGGTGAATACAAGCTTGCCACCCGATGCACAGTTATCGGCTTTACTGGACATTGAAAAAATATTGGGGCGACAAAGAAAAAGCCACGGAACTTATGAATCCCGTGGCATTGATTTGGATATTTTGTTTATTGATGATTGTATTATAGAAACTGACAATTTAACTGTGCCTCATCCCAGGCTGCATTTGCGTCGCTTTACGCTGGAACCTTTATGTGAATGTTGGGCAGAAATGATTCATCCGGTTTTTAAGGAACCCATGCTGAAACTGTTGAATGAATGTTTGGATAAGGGTTTGGTAAAACGTTGCACTTGATTTAAAGTTTAGCGCCATAGGCCAAGTCACCTGCATCACCCAGACCAGGAACAATGTACGACTTGGCATTAAGTTCTTCGTCAACGCCTGCCAGCCAGAGCGTTACCGGCTCGTTTTTTAACATGTTTTCAATGTAGTCAACACCTGCCTGGCTGGCGATAATACTTACCAAATGCACATGAGCAGGATGCCCGTTTGCTTTCAGGGCATTATAGGCCAGTTCGAGCGATGAACCGGTGGCCAGCATTGGGTCGGCCAAAATCAGGGTTTTACCGGTTAAATCGGGTCCTGAAATGTACTCTATATGAATATCGAAATGGCCTTCATCGGTATATTTCCGGTAAGCCGAAACAAAAGCATTTTCAGCCCTATCGAAAAAATTTAACAACCCATTGTGTAAGGGTACGCCGGCACGTAATATGGAAGCCAAAACAATATCTTCGCACGGGAATAGTTCCGTGGCAAAACCAAGCGGTGTCTGCACCTGCCGTTCTTTATAGGTTAAAGTCTTACTGATTTCGTAAGCAAAAACTTCACCTATGCGTTCCATGTTTCGACGAAATCTTAAAGGGTCAAGCTGAATGCTGCAATCGCGCATTTCGGCTACAAATTTATTTAAAAGACTTGGAACGTGATTAATCAGTTTAATTTCCATCGGACAGATTTTTGATGTAAAAATAATGGATATTGGTGGAATGGCATTATTAATGGTTTAAATTAGAACAATTGATCGATATATTTTTAGATTATTAGGCGGGAAGCTCACTCAAATTTCTGATTATTTTAGTTTCCATTTAATTTTTTCTGCAAATTTAAATGTTGCTACAATTAGCTTCATTAAAGGATGTTGCCATTGGTAATAGGTTTCAATGCTACTGCCAAAACCCTTGTAAAATCTTGCAATGCTTTCAATGGATGAACCTTCAAAATCGAGTATCAACTGCTGATTGCAATTACTTTCTATAATGTAATTGATAATCATAAACATCGACTTGTTTTTCATCCCTTCGGCAGAAGAAACGCCCGACAAAAACGTAATGCGATAATTGTTTTTAAGAAAAAAGGCCATAGCTAAAACCTTGTCTTCATTATCTGCAATACCAATAATGAATCCGTTTTTACGCGAGATGGCTTCATTCATGACTCCTTTTAAAATATCCAGTCCTTTGTTATTAACAGGATATTGAGCATGTTGACGGGTAAATTTTATAAAGCCATCAGGAGAGATATCCGTTTTAAGATGAGCCCGGAACCCGTTGGTTTTTTTTATATTTCGCAAACAATTTTGACTGAACTTTTCTTTTAGGTTCTGATAGTCGGTATTAAGGTGAAGGGTATAGTTCTGTTTTAGTGTTAGATATAACCCCTCGGGCAGTGGCTGCTTGTTATTCAGGTTCAAATGAAACAGTCTTCTTCTAATGAGCCTGTAGAAAGCGTTGGCGAGTTCTTCACTGATGTTGGTGGCCGAAAAAATGCCAAGTTGCTGAATGTTTAATGGTTGAACAATTAACGGAAGCCACATTTTCTTAACAATAGGAACCGGCATCACTGCTATATAATCATCAAAAATAATAGCCATCCAATTGGGCGAAACCAAATCCAGATACCAGCTTTCGGCTGTTAATAATGGGTGTGAACTTTGCCTGATACAGGCATCCCATTTTTCTTTATTGATTTGTTGGTGAGATATTAGTTTCAGGTTCACGCGCAGAAATATTTTTAAAAATTATTTCAAAGCAGGCCCTCATCGGCAAAACTAAAGTAGCCATTTTCGGTTACAATAAGATGGTCGAGCACCGGAATTTCCATTATTTTACCGGCTTCCTTCAATTTTTTGGTAATCTGGATATCTGCATCGCTGGGTTGAATATTGCCCGAAGGGTGGTTGTGGCACAAAACAATGGAAGAAGCATTATTTTCGAGCGCCTTTTTAAGAATAAGCCTGACATCAATAACGGTTCCGGTGATTCCACCTTTGCTGATATTGAACCGGTGTCGCACTTTATTGGCGCGGTTCAACAGTGTTATCCAGAATTCTTCGTGAGGCAAATCGGCAATTACCGGACGGTACAGGTTAAATACATCATGACTGCCTTTAACCACAGGCATTTCCAACGATTGGTGCAGTAATCTTCTACGGCCCAGCTCCATGGCGGCAACTATGCTAACTGCTTTGGCTTCGCCAACTCCATGAAATCTGTTTTTTAAATCTTCGATGGTTGCTTTGCCCAATTCATTGAGGTTATTTTTAAACCCGGCCATTATTTTTCGAGCCAGTTCAACGGCCGATTCCTTAGTGCTTCCCGAACCTATGAGTATAGCTACCAATTCGGCATCCGACAAAGAGGAAATGCCTTTTTGAATCATTTTTTCGCGGGGGCGATCTTCAACCGCCAGTTCTTTAATGCCAATTTTATAATATTCAGCCATACAATGTTTTGGCCTCAATCTACAAAAAGTATTACAAATTGTAAATAGGAGCCAATTAACACCAACAAAAAAAGGCCTTTCCGTTTTGGAAAGACCTGGCAGTCCCTAGGGGAATCGAACCCCTGTTTCAAGAATGAAAATCTTGCGTCCTAACCCCTAGACGAAGGGACCTTAATCAGCGTAGCTTATGCTAAACTGTTAATGTGTTTGGCAAGGCTCGACTTAAGGTTCGAAGCCTTGTTTTTATGAATTACATTCTTTTTGGCGAGCTTGTCGAGCATGGCAACTACTTTTGGATACAAGGCAGTTGCTTCCTCTTTTGCTGTGGTGTTACGCAAAGCTTTTACAGCATTACGGGTTGTTTTAGCGTAATACTTATTGTGAACATTGCGTGTTTCAGTTTGCCTGATTCTTTTCTTTGCTGACTGATGATTTGCCATCTTTTTTAAGTATAAATAGGTACTTTTGTTTTTTTATTTGCAGTCCCTAGGGGAATCGAACCCCTGTTTCAAGAATGAAAATCTTGCGTCCTAA
>CAZFTD010000054.1:11204-19201 GCA_964521525.1 uncultured Marinilabiliaceae bacterium
CCCCTAGACGAAGGGACCATTAAAATCCTGTTCAGATCTTTTTTAATTTGCGGATGCAAAGATAGAGTAAAAATTACATCCTCCAAATATCTGTTTCAAAAAAAATGTAAAAAAGAATTGGTTTATGAGTTCTTAACAGATTTTGAATCTGTTATACATAGCGTTCACCCATGGTAGTTCAAAGTTCTCAGGAATTAAGATGTAAGAACTAAGGGTTAATAACCAACAATATACTTCTAATTATGATACACGAGACAATAGTTAACATTGAAAATTTTTCCAATATAAAAAAAAGATGTTACTTTGCAATGTATTAAGTGGAGGGATTTGGCCGATTGCAACCACTCAAAAAAAGTGCTAAAACGCATGTTTTTGACTTCTATTCTGCTATCCCTCTTCACATTTTTAAGTATTTAATTGCTTTATTTATAAGGCATAATAATTTTATGTTTATGGGATATTTATTTACATCCGAATCAGTTTCGGAAGGGCATCCTGATAAAGTAGCCGATCAGATTTCTGATGCTTTGCTGGATGAGTTTTTAAGGCAGGATGCCAATTCGCGTGTTGCCTGTGAAACTTTGGTAACCACTGGGCTGGTGGTTTTAAGTGGTGAGGTAAAAACCACCGGATATGTACCTGTTCAGAATATTGCTCGTCGGGTAATTGAACGCATTGGTTATACTAAAGCTGAATATATGTTTGATTCAGGTTCGTGTGGTGTAATTTCTTCCATTCATGAACAATCGGCGGATATTAACCGTGGCGTTGACCGTGAAAGTGAAGAAACCCAGGGAGCCGGCGATCAGGGTATGATGTTTGGCTATGCCTGTAAGGATACCGAAGAATATATGCCATTGCCGCTGCATTTATCGCATTTACTTTTAATGGAGCTGGCAGCAATACGAAAAGAAGGGAAAGAAATGACCTATCTGCGTCCCGATTCAAAATCGCAGGTTACGCTTGAATACAGCGATGACAACACCCCTATAAGGGTGCACACCATTGTTGTTTCAACACAACACGACCCGTTTGCCGATGATGACACCATGCAGGCAACCATTAAGAAGGATGTGCAAAATATTTTAATTCCAAGAGTTAAGAAGAAGCTCAATTCTGACATAGCCGGTTTGTTTGATCACTATATTTTGCATGTTAACCCAACCGGAAAATTTGTTATTGGTGGCCCACATGGCGATACCGGCTTAACAGGCCGCAAAATTATTGTTGATACCTATGGTGGTAAAGGGGCTCATGGTGGTGGCGCCTTTTCCGGAAAAGACAGCTCAAAAGTTGACCGGTCTGCAGCGTATGCTGCTCGGCATATTGCCAAAAACATGGTAGCCGCAGGTGTGGCCGATGAGGTTTTGGTTCAGGTTGCCTATGCCATTGGTGTTGCCGAGCCGGTAGGTTTATATGTAAACACCTATGGGTCGGCTAAAGTAAAAATAAACGATGGCGAAATTGCTTCACGCATTCAAAAACTGTTCGATTTGCGTCCGGGCATCATTATAAACCGATTTGGTTTGAAGAATCCAATTTTTGAACCTACTGCAGCATATGGTCACATGGGACGTAAACCATATAAAGAAAAAGTGAAAGTTTGGGAAAATGGCGTAGAGATAGAGAAAGAAGTTGAATTCTTTACATGGGAAAAACTTGATTACGTGGATGTTATTCGAAGAGAGTTTGGGCTTTAACCTGAACATTTCTAAAATATTAACTTGTCCAGAACGTAAGAATTTTTCAGGCTGGATTTAATCAGGCGCATTGGAATATTTCAATGTAGATTTGTATAAAACTGACGCATTTCTGTTAATGCAGTTATATTCAGCTGCATAAATAGGATGCGTTGTTTTTTTGGTGTTACGAGTTTTGGTTTTTACTTATTTTTGATAAAATGGTGCATTCCTTAGGCCTGCGTTTGCCTGTTTACATAAAAAAATGTTTTATTTTACAGTCTCAAATAAGTAATTTAACAACCTGAATAATGGGCATAGTTGTAGAGGCAAGTTAGCTGCAAACAGGCAGAAGACAGAAGTTTTTAGTTCCTGGCAGCTAACAGATAGGAGGTAACAACTAAATCATAGCTTCTGATTATGGTTGACAGGTACTGATTTTTGAGTTTCAAATTTGAATTGAAGATTAATTAGCTGTTTAAAGAGAAGATGCAAGATGTTAAGATACAAGAAGGATTGACAAGATATTTAGAATTATGAAGACACCCTGGCTTTCCAATAATCTAATCTATCCATCAAAAAATCTTAAATCTAATCATCTTACTAAAACTTCAACAGTCTCTAATCAGGGTGTCTTTAATTCACAATTAGGAAATGGTAATTTTCAATATATAGCTGAATGAAGAACCTGGTTCTTACAGTTGATTATGAATTGTTTTTCGGGAGTGATCCCGGAACGGTTGAGAATTGCATGATTCGTCCTACCCGGCGCATCGCTGAAGTTTTAAGAGAGTATGGATGCAAAATGACCATTTTCTGGGATATCATGCACTTTTACCGTTTAAAGGAGTTGGAAAGCGAAGTGAAGGACCTTCGATTTGACCGCGAGATAATTGAGAAGCAGATTCGCTGGCTAATTCGTGAAGGCCACGACGTACAGCTTCAGATTTACCCCCATTGGCTCGATGCTATCTATAAAAATAACCGTTGGTATTTTTCGTACAATCGTTTCTCACTAGCCCGTTTGTGGGATAATCCAGATGCTGACGATGTGCAAACAGTATTGGGATGCATTACAAAAGCTAAGAACCTGATGGAAGAAATATGCCGGAAAGAAGACCCTACATATCGGGTAAGGGCTTTTCGGGCAGGAGGGTATAGGGTTGAGCCTTTTGAAAGGATTGCAGAAGCCTTATATGCCAACAATATTCTGGTTGATTCCTCGGCGGCCTATGGCATGAAAAGCCGTACGCCAATATCACCGTTTGACTTTACCCGGTTACCACGGTATTTACATTACCGGTTCGATAACAACCTTTTAATACATAATCCTGAAGGCCGTTTCTGGGAATTTACGAAAGAAACCATTAAAGTGCCTTTCTATATGCGATTCTTTTTTTACTTTTTAAGAAGCTTCTTTTATACAGGCAAAGGGCGTTTTGGTGATGGGAAACGACTTGGGTTTACAAAGAAAGAGCAATCGGGTCATTTATGGTCTAAAATAGGTTCCAGATATGTGCGATTAACCCCCGAAGAGATGGATCCCATTCGTTGGAAGTACCTTTATAGTAATGCACGTGAAAATGCAGTTGTGGTGCTTCATGCAAAAAACATGAGTCCATTTACGGTTCAAATGTTACATCAGTCGCTCGAAAAAGGCGATTTAAGGTTTGTATCGTTAATTGACCGCATGAAGGAACTTAAAGTTTACGAGGATATTTAATTCTTGCTCTTTTTATATGGACAACATTTCCATACCAATGAATGATTTGCAGTTGCAATATCTCAAATTAAAAACCGGGATTGATGCTGCGGTATTGGATGTAATGAAAGGCGGGCAATACATTAATGGTAAAGAAGTAAACCGGTTTTCGGACGAGCTGGCAGATTACCTGAGTGTGAAACATGTAATCCCTTGCGCCAATGGTACAGATGCCATTCAGTTGGCATTAATGGCATTAAATCTTAAACCGGGCGATGAGGTTATTACCACTGCTTTCTCATTTTTTGCTACTGCCGAGGCTATTTCCATATTAGGGTTAATCCCTGTTTTTGCCGATATTGATCCCAAATCTTTTAATATTGACCCGAAGTCAGCTGAATTGTTAATAACTCCAAGATCAAAGTGCATATTGCCGGTTCATTTGTTTGGGCATACTGCAAATATGATTGAATTAATGAATATAGCCCAAAGGCATAAACTGTATATTGTTGAAGATGTGGCCCAGGCACTGGGGGCAGATGTTTATATTGATAATGCCGAAAAAAAACTTGGAACCATTGGCCATATTGGTTGTACATCGTTTTTTCCAACTAAGAATTTGGGTTGCTTTGGCGATGGAGGCGCCGTCATGACAAATGATTCAGAACTTGCCAGCAAGATTAAAATGTTAGCCGTTCATGGGTCAAAGCAACCGTATAGGCATGAAACCATTGGATTAAATTCCAGACTGGATACCATTCAGGCTGCAATTCTCAGGGTAAAGTTGCCATATCTCGACAACTTCATTTTTGAACGGCAAAACATAGCTGAAGCCTACATCAAAGAACTGAATGGCATTGACGGCTTAATTGTTCCTGAAATGTCTGAGATTGCCAACCATACGTTTAATCAATTCACCATAAGGATTAAAAATGGCTTGCGTGATGAGTTAAAAGATTATCTGTCGCAGAAAGGCATCTCAAGTAAGATTTATTATCCGGTTCCATTGGACCAACAAGTTGCCATGCAGGAATTTATGAGAGGCCGGGTTTTTTGTTCTGAGGCCAATAAAATCAGTAAGGAGGTGCTGTCTCTTCCAATATACCCAGGTCTGGCAAAGGAAAGTATTCAATACATCGTGCATACCATACATACTTTTTTCAAAACAAGTGCTTAAAGATGCAGGAACGCAAAACCATGATTCACGAAACAGCAATAATTGATTCCGGCTGCAAAATTGGAGCAGGAAGCCGTATTTGGCATTTTTGCCATCTTATAAGCGGATGTATAATTGGAGAAAATTGTAGTTTGGGTCAAAATGTGATGGTGGCATCAGGGGTGGTTTTGGGTAACGGTGTAAAGGTTCAGAATAATGTGTCTATATATGAGGGTGTTATTTGTGAAGATGATGTATTTATTGGGCCTTCAGCGGTATTTACCAATGTTACCAATCCTCGCAGTTCAATTAACAGAAAAAATCAATATAGGAAAACCATCATTCGAAAAGGCGTAACCATTGGAGCTAATGCAACCATATTGTGTGGTATTGAAATTGGTCAATATGCCTTTATTGGCGCCGGAGCAGTTGTAACGCGAAATGTTTTACCTTATGCATTAGTAGTTGGCAATCCGGCCCATCAGGTTGGATGGATGAGTGAGTTTGGGCATAAACTAAGATTTAAACCCGATGGTTTGGCCGAATGTCCCGAGAGTGGTGAAATGTACCTCTTTAGTGGTGGTGAAGTTATTAAAATAGCCAGTGAAAAATGAGTCGGAAAATCAAATTTGCGATAGTTGGTTTAGGTCAGATTGGTAAAAGACATGCAGCCGTCATTCAGCAATGCGATAGTGCTGAGTTGGCAGGCGTATGTGATGTTTTATCTCCTGAAACGCTGAATTGGAATAACAAAGAAATTCCATTTTTCACCTCTATTGAATTGATGCTTCAATCCGGATTGGAAATTGATGTGGTCAATATTTGCACACCAAATGGGTTGCATGCTTTGCAAGCTATTAAAGTGTTGGAGACGGGGAGGCATGTTGTAGTTGAAAAACCTATGGCTTTACATAAAGCCGATGCCGAAAATGTTATACATAAGGCATTACAGCATTCGCGATTTGTTTTTACTGTGATGCAAAACAGGTATTCTCCGCCGGTTAAATGGTTGAAGCAAATAGTGGAACAAGGCGTTTTGGGTGAGGTGTTTTTTGTTCAGATGAACTGCTTCTGGAACCGCGATGAGCGCTACTACAAATCCGGAAGCTGGCATGGAACTGCTGACCTTGACGGAGGAGTTTTGTTTACACAGTTTTCTCATTTTATTGATATTATGTATTGGCTTTTTGGAGATGTTTGTAATTTTAAAGGTAATTTCAGAAATTTCGCCCATCAACATAATACAGCTTTTGAGGATACCGGTAGTGTTTCATTTGATTTTGTAAAGGGAGGTTCGGCTAATTTAAATTACACCACCGCCATATGGGATCGTAATCTCGAAAGCAGCATAACAGTCGTTAGTCGTAATGGTTCGGTGAAAATTTCAGGCCAGTATATGGACAGAGTTGAATTCTGTCACATCAAAGATTATACAATGCCCGAACTCGAAAAAATTAATCCACCCAATGATTATGGGGGGTATAAGGGCTCTGCTTCTAATCATGAGGCGGTTATTACTAATGTTGTTAAAACCATTCAGGGCGAATCCGGAATAGCAACCAATGCCCTTGAAGGCATGAAAGTAGTTGAGATAATTGAAAAAATATATCAGGTGAGAGGACCTGGAGAAAAAGTCAGATAGATAATTTTAACCCTAATAAAGAAATCCATGTTTCAGGAATTAATTGAGAAGAAAACCTGTTTGTCGGTAATTGGTTTAGGTTATGTGGGGTTGCCCATTGCCCTGGAGTTTGCCCGGAAAATGCACGTGGTGGGCTTCGATATTCGTCACGACCGCATTGAAATGATGCGCAAAAAAATTGACCCTAGTAACGAACTCGAATCTGAAGCATTTGATGGTTGCGACATTCATTTTACCAGCGATCTGGAGGATTTACGTAAAGCTACTTTTCATGTGGTGGCTGTACCTACACCAATCAATAAACATAATTTGCCCGACTTAACACCTCTTTTAAGCGCCAGTCATACCGTTGGTAAAGTGTTGAAAAAAGGCGATTATGTGGTTTTTGAATCAACAGTTTATCCGGGCTGTACCGAAGAGGATTGTGTACCTATTCTGGAACAAGAATCTGGACTTAAGTTTAACGTTGATTTTAAAGTTGGGTATTCGCCCGAGAGAATTAATCCCGGTGATAAAGAACACACCTTAACAAAAATCCTCAAAATAGTTTCAGGCTGCGACGAAGAGTCACTTCAGGTTATTTCTGAGGTATACGGCTCCATTATTAAAGCCGGAATTTATAAAGCCAGCTCTATTAAAGTTGCAGAAGCCGCTAAAATTATAGAAAACACACAGCGTGATGTGAACATTGCTTTAATGAACGAATTATCATTGATTTTTAACCGCCTCAACATTAATACTTACGAAGTTCTGGAAGCCGCCGGTACCAAATGGAACTTTCTTAGATTTTTCCCGGGTCTTGTTGGTGGTCACTGTATTGGTGTCGACCCTTACTATCTTACCTACAAGGCTAATGAACTGGGTTATCACTCCAAAATTATTACTGGAGGCCGGGTTATCAATGATGGTATGGCACCATACATTGCAAGGCAGGTGGTAAAGAAACTCATTTCAAAGGGACACAAAATAAACGGGTCGCGCATATTGGTAATGGGGGCAACCTTTAAGGAAAATGTAAGTGATATAAGAAATTCAAAGATTGCCGATTTAGTGAACGAAATGAAATCCTTCAGTATTAATGTAGAAGTGATGGACCCGCATGCATCATCTGAAGAGGTTGTTCATGAATATGGGTTTGGACTGGTAGATAAACCCACAGGTCAATATCAGGCAGTTATTGTAGCGGTTAATCATCGCGAGTTTTTGACTCTTGATGAAGCTTATTTTAAATCAATAACAGTCGAAAATCCATTGTTTGTTGATGTGAAAGGCGTTTTCAGAGGTAAAATTAAAGATATTGAATACTGGAGTTTATAACTTTACACGTTACTTAGGCACCTGATTTGGATTGTTATTTATAACACCAATCAGGTGTTTTTTTATCTGTTCGTACACCCTGTTGGTTTTTCTTTTTTTTCATGGGCTAATTAATTAAATTAGACTTCTTAAAAAACCATTAGCCATGTTCGAAAAAGAAGTATATGTTAACCGTCGCAATCGCTTGCAAACCATTGTAAACAGTGGAGTCATTCTTATTTTAGGGAACAACGATTCATCGATGAATTATCCTGCCAATAGTTACCATTTCAGGCAGGACAGTACTTTTCTCTATTTTTTTGGCATCGATTTACAAGGATTAGCCGGCATAATTGATGTGGATAATAACCGTCATATCTTGTTTGGCGATGATTACACACTTGACGATATAATCTGGATGGGGCCACAATCATCGCTTGTATCCAAAGCAGAAAGGGTTGGCATTCCCGAAGTGTTTCCATTTAAAAAGCTTTTCGAATTTGTAGGCGATGCAATAAAGCA
>CAZFTD010000055.1:0-18915 GCA_964521525.1 uncultured Marinilabiliaceae bacterium
GGTTATTGCTACATTTCTTCTGTTATTGGCATAGGTAAACCGTGTGCCCATTTGTTCCATCCTCCTAACATAGCTTTCGAGCGAGTCAATTCGGATGTCCGATAAATAAAGTTTAATCAGATCACCTCTGGCTAATGTCTCTTCAGGTTTTTCTTCTTCGGTGGGTTCGTCTTCCGGATTTATGTTTTCCTTTTCACAACCTAAAAATAAAAGGGTGGTTAGCAACAAAAAAACGGCCATTATGAATGTATGGTAACGCCACATAACCTAAGGTTGATTTTTATCAAATTTACTAATAAAAAACCTCCCTGACTATAATTGTGAGGGAGTTTCAAATAAACGCAAGTGTTTATTAAACCAGTTGTTTAATAACTTTTAAGGCTGCTTCGTAATCTGGTTCTTGTGCAATTTCGGGCACAAATTCCACATATTTTACAACGTTATCTTTCCCAATTATTACGGTACCCCTGGCTAATAGACGTAATTCTTCAATTACAAAGCCATATTTCATCCCAAAATCAAGGTTTTTATGGTCTGAAAGTGTTACAATACTGTTAAGCCCTTCGGCAGCGCAAAATCTTGATTGGGCAAATGGCAGGTCAACAGAAATCGAGAGTACTACTACATCCTTAAGCTTATCAGCTTCCTGATTAAAGCGACGATTTTGTGCAGCACAAATACCAGTATCAATAGAAGGATAAACAGCAATTACTTTCACTTTTCCATCAAAATCGGCAAGTGTGGTAGGTGTCAGGGTTGATGATAATACTGTAAAGTCAGGGGCTTTATCACCTACTTTAACTTCTTTTCCCAACAGGGTTACCGGGTTCCCCTTAAAGGTTACTTTGGTTTTGTTATTGCTCATGTCCTAAATTGTGTTTATTAATGATAGAATTATTTTAATTGATAAATAGAATGTATGTTTTTTAGAGGCTTATGATGAACGTTTAATTTAAAAATTACACGCCCATAATTTAACATCGTTAATACAACAATCATCATTAATAATTGTTTGAAATTGTTTTTTGCCAGATTTTTCAAAAAACGAAAGTTTTAGTTAAAAACTGTGTTGAAATTTGAAAAACCCCTTTGTTTGTTAATTTAATGCAAATTTTTTAGTGAAAAATTGTGTATACCCCCTAAAAAAACAGTCTCATAGGTTAACGATTAGTAAAATATTCTAAAGCAAGCCCTAAAAATTTTTTTATCGAAAAAAGTGAAAATAAATTTGCAGTATCAATTACAAGATATAATTGTAAAAACCAAGTTTAATTTAAATTGTAAATTATGAAAACGAAAAATGTAGTAAAAGGGATGTTGCTTTTAGCAGCTGTTGTGTTGAGTAGCGCTTCGGTTTTCGCCAAGGGAAAAATTTCAGTTTCTCCTTATCCGAAAAGTTCGTATGCTGTTATTTCTGTAGAGCCTTCTGTAGAAGCATTGTATTCAATTGCCATTTTTAATGCTTCTGGTGATGTTGTTTATTCAAGCAATAAAGTTGAGAATGGCGCTGTTTTCTCAAAAGTTTTTGATTTCTCTAAATTGGAAGATGGAGAATACAGAGTTCGTTTAAGAAGCAAAGGAAATCCGGTTGTTGAGGAGCGTTTTACAGTAAAAAACGGCGCATTGGTTTCAGGTGACTTTAAAGCTAAAGCTGAAGCTGAAGTAACAGCAGAAGATGTGAAAATCTGGAAAAAAAGTGATGTTGTTTACGTTAGTCATTTAAATCGTAATTTAAATGGGATGGTTGTTCGTTTGGTTGATTCCAGAGGCAGCGTGATTTATGATAAATCTATTCCTGCAGAACTTACTTATTCTGGAAAATTCAATGTTTCATCTCTTCCAAAAGGCAACTACTCTTTGAGCTTTGTTTCTGGAAATAAGGTATTTAATTATGAGTTTAAAAAGTAATCAGACAGACCCGTCACGACAGAAAAACTGCTGTCGTCTCTTTGAGAAGTGTATCCCCACCATGTAAGGATACACTTTTTTTATTTTATATGGTTCTTTTCATGGCATCTTCCAGAATATCAGTAAACACCTGCATAATATCCAGCCCCTTTGCTTTAATTTGTTGAGGAATAAAACTGGTTACAGTCATTCCCGGTGTGGTGTTAACCTCCAGCAGAAAGAAGATTTCTTCGCTAATGATGTAGTCAATCCTTATAATTCCCTTGCATCCCAATAAATCGTATATAAACGATGAGGTTTTCTGTATTTGCAGGGTTAATTCCTCATCAACTCGGGCAGGCGTAATTTCAGTTGCTTTTTCGGGTGTGTATTTGGCCTCAAAGTCGAAAAACTCGTTATGACTTACAACCTCTGTTAATGGGAAAATTTCTGTTTTAGAAGCCGTTTTATAAAGGCCGCAAGTTACTTCAGTACCTTCAATAAATTGCTCAACTATAACCTCATCACTTTCAATAAATGCTTTTTCAATGGCGTTGGCCAGCAGGCTGATATCTTTCACCTTTGAAACGCCAAAGCTTGACCCACCCGCATTGGGCTTTACAAAGCAGGGAATACCGGTTTTCTTTACAATTTCTTCCTGATTGAAAGTTCTGCCTTTACGCAACAACACCGAGTTGGCCACATTTATTCCAAATCCTTTAAGGTAGTGGTTACAGGTGAATTTGTTAAAAGTAATGGCGGCGGGTAATACATCGCAGGTGGTGTGCGGAATTCCAATCATCTTCAGATACCCCTGTAATAATCCATCCTCGCCGGGAGTTCCGTGAATGGTTATATAGGCACAATCGGGAATTATTTTCTCGCCGTTTATTTCAAACGAGAAATCCTTTCTGTTAACAGGAATTTCCATGTCGTTGGAAATGGCTACCCATTTATCAGCTTCAATCAATACCGGGTAAACATCGTATTGGTTTTTATCAATGAAGGATAGAACACCTTCGGCACTTTTACGGCTAACAATTACTTCCGATGAGTATCCGCCATAAATAACAGCTATTTTCTTTTTTGCCATTGTAAAAAGTTTCATTTTGGGTTAATCTTCCAGATCACGGCCTGCAATATATGTTCTCCATTTTAGAATGGTTTGAGCCATATCATCGGGCAGATCGGAGTCGAACTCAATATATTTTCCTGTTGTGGGATGTGTAAAGCCTAATGTTTTGGCGTGAAGGGCCTGGCGGGGTAATAGGTTAAAGCAGTTTTCAACAAATTGTTTGTATTTGGTAAAGGTAGTACCTTTCAGAATTTGGTTGCCGCCGTAGCGTTCGTCGTTAAACAAAGGATGTCCAATGTATTTAAAATGAGCCCTTATCTGATGTGTACGACCTGTTTCGAGTCGACATTCCACCAAAGTGACGTAGCCAAGCCTCTCTATAACTGAATAATGCGTAACTGCATGTTTGCCTGTTTCACCATCGGGATATACGGCCATTTGCTTCCGGTCTTTAACACTTCTGCCAATATGCCCGGTTATGGTGCCATGGTCGTTGGTCATATTTCCCCAAACAAGTGCCTGATAGGTACGTGTACTGGTTTTATCGAAAAATTGCCGTGCCAGGTTCATTTTGGCATCCTCTGTTTTGGCCACTACTAAAAGTCCTGACGTGTCTTTGTCAATTCTGTGAACCAGCCCCGGACGAGGATCGTGGCTATTGAACCAGGGCTGACCTTTAAAATGCCAGGCCAAAGCATTTACAAGCGTTCCGGTGTAATTGCCGTGGCCGGGATGCACCACCATACCGGGCTTTTTGTTGATTATAACCACCGCGTCATCTTCGTAAATAATATCCAAAGGAATATCCTGAGCAATGATTTCAATTTCGCGGGGCGGATACGACATTACAATAGATATAACATCATTGGGTTTAACCCGGTAATTGGGTTTTACAGGTAAATTGTTTACGAGAATATTACCTGCATCAGCAGCTTCCTGTATTTTGCTGCGAGAGGCATTTTCAATCCGGTTCACCAGAAATTTATCAATTCTCAACAATCCCTGACCGGTATCGGCAATAAATCTGAAATGTTCAAACATTTCACCCGTATCGCCATTTTCCACATCATCTGCCAAATCGGGGTCATCCAGGTCGTCAAACGCTTCTGCCGATTCCTTCATAACTGGAATATGTATAATTTCTGAATGTAAATAAGGTGCCTCGAATTAAAGTATTTCATCCTCGAATGAAGAGTCTGTGTCTGATTCGTCACTGTTTTCCAACAACTTTGTCTCATCAAGTGTAAGCCAAACATCAATGGAGGCGCCAAGATTAAGAAAAAAACCGGGCGCAGCAGGCGGGCTTTGCTTCCATACAAAAGCCTTAATGGAATCTTCGCTAGTTTTTATTTCTTCATCAAAAATAGTGGCCCCAATATTTAAATAGACCCCCTGAGTCATTCTTCGGGCATTGGCCAAATCAAGTCCAATAAGGCTGGGCACTGATGTGGTTTCACTACTTAATCCTCTTCCAATAAGCAAGTCAATGGTGGTTCCTTTCGGAACAAGCGTGCCGGGTTGAACCGGTTTTCCTTTATAATGTTGACCCAAAACCAGATTCGTGTATTCTGATGGAATATATACCAAATCGCCCACAGTTAAACCAAACGATTCAAGAATCACCTTGGCATTACGCAAACTGTAATCAATAAGATTGGGCACGGCAACCTGCTCTTCAGTCCATGCATTAATGGTAAGAAATACCAGGCGGTTTTTTTTAACATGTTCGCCTGCTTTGGGAACCTGTTCAATAACTACTCCGCGCGGAGCATTGTTGATGTGTACCGAGTCGATAATGGTATAGCGTACCTTACTTTTCTTAATAAGGCTTTGCAATTGAACTTCTGTTAAACCGGTAAAATCGGGCAATGGCCGGCTTTGACCGTGATGCGTATAAATATTCAGGAAGGAAAAAACAAGTATGAGCAATACTATGCTCATGCCTGTTATAATTCCAACATGTTTCCATATGGTTTTATTCAGAAGTATTTTCCAACGGGACATATGATTCCGGTTTTTGTTTAGCATCAAAAATAATATAAAATCTGCAATTGTGTTTTAGTTGGTTAGATTTCTTGAAAAACAGGCTGAACAAAGGAAGAAACCATTAGTGCTAAAGATTTTGGGGTTAAACCATTTATCAATGTGCATGTCAGTTGTTTTTTTCAGAAAATATCTTTAAAAAAGGCTGATTATTTATATAATGGCCAGAATTAAAGAAATCTTTGAAAGCAATCATTAACAAAACAATAAGGCAAAAAAAAAGACCCATAACAGGGTCGATTTTTTGGAGAAGCCGATTGAATAACAAATTAGGCTTTATGTCTTTTTTCGTCCGAAACAGTCAGTTTTTTTCTTCCTTTGGCACGCCTTGCTGCCAAAACTCGACGGCCATTGGCAGTAGCCATCCGCTCACGGAAACCATGCTTGTTTCTTCTTTTACGGTTTGATGGTTGAAATGTCCTTTTCATCTGTTTATAATTTGATTTTTTTAGTCAGATGCCACTCGCCAATAATCATCGCCCTGTTTGAGTAAGGCTTACTCATGGCTCGTTTCATCTTTAATTCTATTTATCTGATAATGCCTTACTGCTCATATTTGGGACTGCAAAAATACATGTTTTTTCTTCTTTGCAAAAGTTTCAATGCAAATTTTTTATTATATTATTGATTACATTGAAAGATGCAAGAGTTTTTTGGTTTCAAAAAATGGTTCCTGAAAAAAAGAATTGAGTTCAGTAAGGGAAACCATTTTTTTAAAGGGGGCAATTTCGGCACTCAAATCGCCGCCTTTCAAGTAAAGAATTCCATTGGTGATGGCGTTTTGTTGTTTTACTGATACCAGATGGCGGGTTTGCTTAACAAATTCGGGCAGGGTTGTAACCGCGCGGCTAACTACAAAATCGAACTTCCCTTTAAAATCTTCGGACCGCGATTGGATGGCGGTTACATTTTTCAACCCCAGACTACGGGCTACTTCACTAACTACTTTGATTTTTTTCCCGATGGAATCCAAAAGTGTAAATTGAACCTGTGGGAAAAAAATGGCCAGTGGTATGCCAGGAAATCCTCCTCCTGTGCCAATGTCTATTATTTTGGTGTTTGGTGTGAATGTTATAAATCTGGCTATAGCAAGTGAGTGTAAAACATGGTGCAGGTAAAACGAGTCCATGTCTTTTCTGGAAATAACATTTATTTTGCTGTTCCAATCCTGATAGAGCGATTCCATTTCTGAAAACTGCCGGATGCGTAATTCATCCAAATTGGGAAAATATTTCAGGATTAATTCCATTTTTTTATGTTTTGTGCAGTTTGCCAAAAAAAGAATTTTGTCATTTGTTGTTGTGCCTGCCACCTTACTTAAGCAATTATGGTGAGCAAATATAAAACAAGAAATAAGGGATATCCTATAATTGAGGCGAAAAATTGATAGTCTTTATGCTCTTTATTTAGAAGAAAAAGGGCGGTTAAAACAATTCCTGAAGCCAGAAACAAATTGCTGATGCCGGATATGATGCTTAATGTCAGATAGAAATGCAAATGATCCTCAAGGAGGGAATCTCTGTTAACGACAATGTAAAAGGAGAGTACATTTAAAGCCACCAAGGCAACCAGGAAAATAAACGACCATTTTTTGTATTGCCTTTTGTTGTTCAAAAGAAACAAACCTAATGCTCTACTCTTTTCGAGAAATGCATTGATGTTTATTTTGTTGGTATGGCCCAAATATGAATGGTGTTAGCGTTTAACCTCTGAGTTTTTTAAAGTGTGGTATAGTAATTCCCGTGCCCTGAAGAGCTGTGCTTTTACTGTTCCAAGGGGCAGGCCAAGCTCTTCCGAAATTTCTTCGTACGAGTATTCTTTAAAATACCTCAGTTCAATAAGTGTGCGATAACGTGGTTTTAATTTTTTAACCACCGTTCGCATTAAAACAGCCTTCTGGTCTCTAATAAGGTTTTCTTCCGGATCAGGAGTGTCATCGCGCAGGTGAATCTGTGGCTCCGATTCTTTGTCTTCAGAGAAGTTTCCGTCAATGGACACATGGTTAGATCGTCTTTTTCTCAGGTAATCGATGCAGTTGTTGGATGCAATCTTAAACAACCAGGTGCTGAAAGCATAATTAGGAGAATATTGATCGAGGTTTTTAAAAGCCTTGCCAAATGCCTCAATGGTAAGGTCTTCGGCATCGGTTTTATTATTAACCATTTTTAAAAGCATGAAATAAATGGCATCCTTGTAACGGGACATTAGTTCGGCATACGATTTCTGATCACCGTTAGTAGCCTTATGAACCAGTTCCAGGTCGTGTTTCGCCTTATCGGATAGGTTTGGATTTATTTCCATTTGTTTTTGTTTGATCGAAATAAATTAGCCGTATGAGCCCAAAATAAAAACCAGGGATGCCAAAAATCGAATATAAGCAAACCCCAATATATTCTTCCTTGTTGAAGCTTTTGAGCCGCTTTGCCCCAAAAGATCAGTTTCAGAATCAGGTTTATAAGCATTAATGCTCCAACAACTAAAGCAAAAGTATTAAAAATTATTAAAAGAATACCCAGCGCCCAAAATAATTCTCGGCTTAAAGCATCGGTAAGTAATTCAAATTTTACACTCCATTTATAGAATGGTGAAGTCGTTAAATGTCGAGCTTTTTGCAATCGCCAATTGCGAAATGTATCGGGTGGTAAAGAATATGTGTGGGCTGTAGGATGGCTCACCACTGCAGTATTGACTGCAGTTGCCGTTTCCTGAACAAACAAATCGTCATCGCCTGATGCAATTCTACTGTGGTTTTTAAGACCGTTGTTTTTTACAAAGAGCTCCTTGGTATATGCCAGATTACGGCCTACGCCCATATAAGGTTTATTGCTCAGGGCAAAACCCATGTATTGCATGGCCACATAAAAAGTATCGTACCTTACAAGAAAGTTTAGAAATCCTTTTTTCTTCAGGTATCCCCCAAATCCTAAGACCAATCGCTTTTCGGGCGATGCGAATCCTTGCATCATATTTTTTAGCCATTGGTCGCCCGCTGGTTGGCAATCGGCATCAGTAAAAACAAGATAATCGTTAACAGCAGCTTTAACACCAATAGTAAGAGCCAGTTTTTTGCCATGGTGATAGCGCCTGTCAACCGGAATAGTAGTATAATATAATCGCGGGTGTTGCTGTTTTAATCGGGCTAACACCATTTCCGAGTCGTCTTCGGAACAATCGTTAACAACCACAACCTGATAGTCGGGGTAATCCTGCGTTAAAACCGATGGTAAGAATTTTTGAAGATTTTCGGCTTCATTTTTGGCGCAAATAATTACTGAAACCTTAGGCAGAAATAACGGTGCTGAACTAGCGGTCTTGGCTTTCTGGAATGCAAACGGTCTTATTCTGATTAACAGAAAAAGCAACTGGAACAGCCATGTTAGAAAAAAGACGGACAACAGAACAATGTCTGCAATGGTAAGCTGGTTAAAATCCATAAATCAAATTATGTTTGGCCAAATTTGCAATTTTTTCAAAAAAATCAAAAGGAATAATCAGTTAAAATCAGAATAAATTATTACCATTTATAAACCACCTTTTGTTTTAATGGTTTTTTAGTTATTGTCGATATTAGGTAAATTTTATGTACCTTTTATTTTTTCTATCTTTGCGGCCTAAAGGTTTGCAACATAAATGTAATTGGTGTGAGCATTAGTAGATAAATGCAGGTGATTTTGAAATAATACAAATGGATTTTTTATTACAACATACCGACAAGGCATCAAATGCCCGTGCCGGTGAAATAACAACCGACCACGGTATAATTGAAACACCTGTGTTTATGCCCGTTGGAACAGTAGGGTCGGTAAAGGGCATACACGTTAAAGACCTGGAAGAGCAGGTAAATGCGCCGATTATTTTGGGCAATACTTATCATTTGTACCTTCGTCCGGGCCTGGATGTATTGCGTCAAGCAGGTGGCTTACATCAGTTTAACGGATGGAAGCGGGCAATATTGACCGATAGTGGCGGTTTTCAGGTGTTCTCACTCAGTCATAGGCGCAAACTAAGCGAAAGTGGTGCGGTTTTTCAGTCGCACATTGATGGATCGAAACATTTTTTCTCGCCCGAGAATGTTGTAGATACGCAACGGGTAATTGGGGCCGACATTATTATGGCCTTTGACGAATGCCCTCCGGGTGATTCGCACTATCAATACGCCCGCCAATCGGTCGATTTAACCCACCGATGGCTAAAGCGGGGAATTGCGCATTTTGATAATTCGGAACCGTTATATGGCTATTCGCAAGCATTTTTCCCCATCGTTCAGGGAGCAGGATTCAGGGATTTAAGAAAAGAATCGGCCGAATATATCGCTTCCTTTGGGAGGGAGGGGAATGCCATTGGAGGTTTGGCCGTGGGAGAACCGGAAGAGGTGATGTATGAAATGATTGAGGTTGTAAACGAAATTCTTCCGGTTGATAAACCAAGGTACCTCATGGGCGTTGGTACTCCGGTTAATATACTCGAAGCCATTGCACGTGGTGTTGACATGTTTGACTGTGTAATGCCTACCCGAAATGGACGCAATGGGATGTTGTTTACAGTTAATGGCATTGTCAATATCCGTAATAATAAATGGAAAAACGATTTTTCTCCAATTGATCCGGATGTACCTTGTACGTTAGATATGATGTACACCAAGGCCTATTTAAGACATTTGTTTGTAGCCGGAGAAATGTTGGGGCCCCAGTTGGCCTCTATTCATAATCTGGCCTTTTATTTGTGGTTGGTGCGTGAAGCTCGTCGTCAGATTATTGAAGGTAATTTTGTTTCCTGGAAAAATCAAATGGTAAAACGTTTGGCGGTTAGATTATAGGTTAATTTCGAAGCTTTTTTGTTCCTTTGTAACCGATGACCATTTAGTAGTTGTAACCATTTTTTTGAAGATTTGGAATTTAATAATCAAATTACTTTGAAAAAACTCGATCTGTATATTCTTCGCAAGTTCCTGGGAACTTTCTTTTTTGCTATATTGCTGATAATAAGTATTTCAGTAGTATTCGATATGGCCGAGAAAATCGACGATTTTCTGGAACATGCAGCACCATTAAAAGCTATAGTTTTCGACTATTACATGAATTTTGTCCCCTACTTTGCCAATCTTTTTACTCCATTGTTTGTATTTATAGCAGTTATTTTCTTTACTTCCAAAATGGCCTACCAAACCGAAATTATTGCCATTTTATCGAGCGGAGTAAGTTTTAGACGGCTTGTTGTGCCTTATTTATATGGAGCGGCCATAATTGGTGCGTTTTCTTATGTTTTAGGCTCTTTTGTTATACCACCTGCCAACAAGGTACGCCTTGATTTCGAGAATACTTATATTAAAAAGCGACGCGAAACCGGCATGAACAATATTCATATGCAGATAGAGCCTGGCGTGTTTGTGTATGTAAGCCGGTATTCTTCTTTGCGAGAGGTGGGTGATGGTTTTAGTTTGGAAAAGTTCGACGACAAAAAACTTGTGATGAAAATTTCAGCTGCCTCAGCCGCTTACGATTCAATAACCGGCGGATGGCGTTTGAGGCAATTTGTTAGGCGCGATTTTACCGGGGAAAACCGTCAGGTTATTACCGAAGGCGCCCAACTGGATACTTTGCTGAACATGAAACCTTCTGATTTCAAGGAAGAGCGAAAGTTCTATGAAACCATGACCAATTCTGAACTAAAAATCCATATAAAAGAACAGCAACAGCGTGGAGTGGGCAATGTTGAAGAGTATCTGATTGAATTTCACAGAAGAAACGCCTCTCCTTTTTCTGCCTTTATTCTTTCGATAATTGGCGTGTCGCTGGCCTCACGTAAAGTTAGAGGCGGTATGGGTCTGCATATTGGAGTAGGTATTGGTTTGAGTTTCTCGTATATTCTTTTTATGACTATTTCAACCACTTTTGCCGTTAATGGCAATATGTCGCCCTGGATAGCCGTTTGGATACCCAATTTCGTTTTTGCTATTATAGCCGGTGTTCTTTATTATAAAGCGCCAAAGTGATAGAATAGAGTACTGTGTTATTTTTGGAAATACGCGGTACTTATTAAACAATTTAGACTTCCCGAACTATATCTTAACAGTTTAAAGTATTTAATTACCTGACTTATTTGTTTTTTGTTCAATTGTTTCATAACTACCAATAAATTTTTAATTAAAAAAATGTCACAACAACTATTTGATATCCATAAGTATGGAGTTAAATTTGAAAAAATAATGACAAAATATGTATGTCATTGAGGTGAAAATTTGTAATTATGTACCCGGTCTTTTCAATTAAAATATTACCTATTTAATTGATTGACATCAAATTAACCAAAACTATTTGAGTATGTCATTAAAAAAGCACATCCTTGACCTTCGGCAAAGAAGAGAAAAAGTTCAGCAGGGTGGAGGCGAAAAAGCCATTGAAAAACAAGTGGCTATGGGTAAAATGACTGCCCGTGACCGTATCCTTTCGCTGGTGGACAATGAATCTTTTACCGAGTATGACCTTTTTGTTGAGCACGAAGCCCGCGATTTTGGGATGGACAAGAAGGAACTGCATGGTGATGGTGTGATTATAGGAACTGGTACCATTTTTGGCGCTCCGGTTTGTATTTTTGCACAAGATTTTACAGTAGCCGGTGGTTCATTAGGGCTTATGCACGCCCGAAAAATTACCAAAATTATGGATCATGCACTAAAAATGAGGGTTCCTTTAATTGGAATTAACGACTCAGGTGGTGCAAGGATTCAGGAAGGTGTAAATTCATTGGCTGGTTATGGTGAGATTTTTTATCGCAACACCATTGCATCCGGTGTAATTCCCCAAATTTCGGTTATACTTGGTCCTTGTGCCGGTGGAGCTGTTTATTCTCCAGCTTTAACCGATTTTGTTTTTGTGGTTGATAATATTTCAAAAATGTTTATTACCGGCCCCAGTGTTATTAAAACTGTGTTGGGCGAGGAAATTTCGATGGAAGAATTGGGTGGAGCCCGTGTTCATGCAGAAATTACCGGTAATGCTCATTTCTTTGCGCAAAGCGAGCAGGAATGTTTTGACCAGATTAAGAAACTGATCACGTTTATTCCCTGGAACAATACACAAAAAGCCAAAGTGTTCCCACCGCGCGAGCCTAAATTTAAAGGAAGCATTGAAGATATCATTCCTTCCGATCCAAAACAACCATACGATGTACGCGATGTAATCCGTGCAATTGTGGATGATTCTGATTTCTTTGAAATTCAGGAGCTTTTTGCCCCTAACATTGTTATCGGTTTTGGCCGCATGAATGGACAAACTACCGGTTTTGTTGCCAACCAGCCACTGGTACTTGCCGGGGTACTCGATTGCGATAGTTCCGATAAAGCAGCAAGGTTTATTCGCTTTTGCAACGCTTTTAACATCCCTATTATTACTCTTGAAGATATGCCCGGATATTTGCCCGGTGTTGACCAGGAGCATGCAGGTGTTATTCGTCACGGAGCAAAAGTGTTGTATGCCTACTCTGAAGCAACCGTGCCCAAAATTACTGTGATTCTTAGAAAAGCTTATGGTGGTGGTTATATTGCCATGAACTCGCGTCACCTTGGTGCCGACTTTATGTTTGCATGGCCAACTGCCGAAATCGCGGTTATGGGACCAGAAGGTGCTGCCAACATCATTTTCAAAAAAGAAATTGACGAAGCTGAGGATCCCGATGCCATGCGTGCTATTAAAGTTCAGGAGTATATTGAACGATTTGCAAATCCATATGTAGCTGCAGCCAAGGGATATATCGATTCGGTAATTGAACCGGAAGAAACCCGAAAACTATTGTTACATGCTATTGAGGTTTCTGGTAATAAAAGTGATGCCAGACCATATAAAAAACACGGAATTCCGCCATTCTAACGGATTAAGCTATGGAAGATAAAAAAGCAGAATTGGTTGATTTTGTAATTCTTGTTAGAAAATACAAAACAACACTTTCAAAAAAGTTTCTCAACCGAAAGCCTTATGTAGCACCAAATCCAAAGGAGATTAAGTCCTACATTCCCGGAACCATCATTAAATTGAAGGTTAAAGAAGGGGCTAAAGTTAAGGCCGGAGAAACAATCCTTATTCTGGAAGCCATGAAGATGATGAATAAGGTATTAATGCCGTTTGATGGGAAAGTGAAAAGAATTTGTGTTACCGAAGGAGAAAAAATACCCAAGGGGCATTTAATGATTGAAATTGAATAATGAAAAAAAGCCGGTTATGCCGGCTTTTTTTATGGTGTTTAATGATAGTTCAGCGTAATTGTTTTTTAGGTCATCATGTTTTTGCAGTTATCAACAATGCAAAAATGCGCACTCAAAAAAGATTATCTATTTGCCTTTAGCTCGTTTTAAAGTTTTTGTTTTAACTAACACTGATAAGCAAACAAATGACTATTTTTACACCCTCAAATTGAAAGGCTTCACCAGTCAGAGGTCATTTTTACCACAAAAAAAAGGATAAAATATGCGTCGTACAAAAGTTGTTGATATTCTGAAATCAGAAGAACTTGGGAAAGAATTCTTAGTAAAAGGATGGGTACGTACCCGCCGTGGAAATAAACAGGTAAACTTTATTGCATTAAACGATGGCTCGGTAATTCACAATCTTCAGGTGGTTGCCGACATGGAAAAGTTTGACGATGAACTAATGCGTAAAGTTACAACCGGTGCTTCAGTAGCTGTTTGGGGTACACTAAATCCATCTCAGGGAACTGGTCAGAATGTTGAATTATTGGCCAATAAAATTGATGTTATTGGCGAGTGCGACGTTAACGAATTTCCATTGCAGCCCAAAAAGCATTCATTGGAATTTCTGCGTGAAATAGCTCACCTTCGCTTCCGTACAAATACTTTTAGCGCCATTGCACGGGTTCGGCATGCCATGATTTTTGCCGTTCATAACTTTTTTTCTTCAAAGGGTTTCTTCAATGTACATACGCCCATTATTACAGCATCAGATGCTGAAGGCGCTGGTGAAATGTTTCAGGTAACAACGCTTGACCTTAATAATTTACCAAAAACTGAGACTGGCGCTATCGATTTTTCGCAGGACTTTTTTGGTAAAGCTACCAACTTAACAGTATCGGGCCAGCTTGAAGGCGAACTGGCTGCGATGGCCCTTTCAGAAATTTATACCTTCGGGCCTACATTCAGGGCCGAGAATTCTAATACCAGTCGCCATTTGGCCGAATTTTGGATGATTGAACCCGAAATGGCCTTTTATGAACTGGAAGACAATATGGATTTGGCCGAAGAATTTTTAAAATATCTTATTGCCTATGCTCTTGAAAACTGTCTGGACGATTTAAAATTCCTGAGTCAAAGGCTACAGGAGGAAGAAAAAGATAAGAAGGCCGACGACCGTAGCATGGAGTTGATTGAAAAATTAAGATTTGTACTCGATAACGACTTTGTTCGGTTAACTTACACCGAAGCCATAGAAGTATTAAAAAATTCCAAACCTAACAAAAAGGGACAGTTTAAATACCCAATTGAAGGGTATGGTGCCGATCTTCAAAGCGAACATGAGCGTTACCTGGTTGAAAAGCATTTTAAGAAGCCCGTAATTCTTACCGATTATCCAAAGGAAATAAAAGCGTTTTACATGAAATTGAACGCCGATAATAAAACTGTTCGTGCTATGGACGTTTTGTTTCCTCAGATTGGGGAAATTATTGGTGGCTCACAGCGTGAAGAAAACTACGACAAATTGGTTAACCGCATGAAAGAAATGCATATACCTGTTGAAGAAATGTGGTGGTATTTAGATACACGTCGGTTTGGGTCTGTGCCTCATAGTGGTTTTGGTCTCGGGTTTGAACGGCTGATGCTGTTTGTTACAGGAATGGGAAATATTCGTGATGTAATACCGTTTCCACGCACACCTAAAAATGCTGAGTTTTAATTAGAAGTTCGCAAAAGAGAATACTATGTAAAAAAGTTGGGAGGGATGATAAAAGATCGTTCTTTCCCGCTTTAATATTTTATTCTATAATTTACAACAATAGTTGGGGTGTTTTCGATTTGCCGAACTTAGGTTATAAAGGTATTGGTCTGGTTTAATTAACCACAAACGCTATAGGTTTCCACTATAAATTACATAATCATCGGGCCAGGAAATATCTGGTTGCTGTTTAAAAATGCCAAATACCGATGAACCACTGCCCGACATGGAGGTATATAATGCACCTTCATTATAAAGTTTCATTTTAATAGTCTCAATTTCGGGATGTTGTTTAAAAACAGACGGTTCAAAATCGTTTTTAATACTGTTTTTCCAAAGTTCAATAGGTTCCTGTACCAGTTTTTCCAACGAAACCAATGGTTCTTGGGGTGTAACATTCTTATATGCCAGTGCTGTTGGAATATGCAATGGCGGAATGACTATTTGTATATAATAACCAGCAAGATTCAGATGGGTTGAATAAAACTCGTTGCCAATTCCTTTTGCCAAAACAGTTTTGTTTCGGATAAAAACGGCACAATCGGCTCCAATTTGAGCCGCTATAGTTTCAAGTTTTTCTAAAGAAAAGCCAAGATTGTATTGCTCGTTGAGCAGCGTCAGCATAAAGGCTGCATCGGCCGAACCGCCACCAAGGCCTGCACCAAAAGGAATTACCTTGTGTAAATGAATATTTAGTGGCGGTATATGTGCGAATTCACGCATTAAAGCCAAAGCCTTTAAGCACAAATTATTCTGAGGAAGGCCATCAATTTTTAATCCGCTGTTATTAAACACATCAGCGGTGGCATCACGAGCTGTTAATACTTCCAAAACATCGCAGAAACCAGTAATCGGAACAAAAATAGTTTCGAGATTATGGTACCCGTCATGCCTTTTTGATGTAACAAAAAGGCCCAGATTGATTTTAGCATTTGGAAAAACTATCATTTATTTAAGTTGATTTGTGTTGCAAAGAAAGCTAAAATTAATAAATATGGTAGCCAAAGCAAAGCCGTTTAAGCGAAGGTGTTTTTTGACCATTTAAAATGTTTGGAAATAATGTTTCCAGTTGTTGCTAAAAATAGATAAGGAACAAAATACGTTTCAGATTGTTGATAAACCTGTTAATGGATTGTTGAAAGCAAATTGTGTTTAATTTTTTCCCACCTGCTATAATTTTGTACCTTTGCCATCCGTTTTAAAAAATTCCTAAAAAAATGGCCGAAAGAAAGTACAACAGAACACAAAAAACTGCTGAACCTATGGATTTGAGCATGGGGAAAATGCCGCCCCAGGCTTTGGAACTGGAGGAAGCGGTTTTGGGTGCCATGCTTCTTGAGAAGGATGCATTTGCCACTGTTTCTGAGATTCTTAAGCCGGAATGCTTTTATAAGGAAGCTCATCAGCATATTTATACCGCCATCACCAATCTGTTCGGGAAAGAGCAACCTGTAGATATGCTTACAGTTACTGAAGAGCTTCGCCGAATGGGCAAGATTGAAGAGGTGGGAGGCGCTTTCTATATTACTCAATTAACCAGTAGAGTTGCATCTGCAGCCCATATTGAATACCATGCTCGCATTATATACCAGAAATATCTTCAACGTGAGGTTATTCATTTATCGGGGACATTTCAAACCAAAGCCTACGATGAATCGGTTGATGTAGAAGACTTGCTGGAGGAAGCTGAAAATTCGCTCTTTTTGTTGTCGCAGGGCAGCATGAAACGCGATGCCACTCAAATTAACCCGGTAATTTCCGATGCCATTGAAAAAATTCAGTTGGCCGGTAAACGAACCGATGGCTTAAGCGGAGTCCCCTCAGGTTTTACTGAGCTCGACCGTATAACTTCGGGTTGGCAGGCCTCCGACATGGTTGTTATTGCAGCGCGTCCTGCAATGGGTAAAACTGCGTTTGTATTGTCGATGGCCCGAAATATGGCTGTAAAATACAAGCAGGGTGTGGCTGTATTTTCGCTGGAGATGTCCAATATACAGTTGGTTAACCGTTTAATAGTTGCCGAAACTGAGTTGCCCGCCGATAAAATCAAAAACGGGAACCTTGATGCTTTTGAGTGGAAGCAATTGGATACAAAGATTAAAGGGTTAATTGATGCGCCTATTTTTGTGGATGATACAGCAGGGTTAAGCATTTTTGAACTCCGGGCTAAATGTCGCCGGTTAAAGAAACAGCACGATATAAAAATTGTTATCATCGACTACCTTCAGCTGATGAGCGCCAGTGGCATGAATCCAGGTAACCGGCAGGAAGAGGTAAGTATGATATCCCGGTCGTTAAAAGGGCTTGCCAAAGAGCTGAATATTCCAATAATAGCCTTATCCCAGTTAAACCGGGGTGTGGAAAGTCGTACCGGCGATGGCAAACGCCCTCAGTTGTCGGATTTGCGTGAATCAGGTGCCATTGAGCAGGATGCCGATATGGTATTGTTTATTCATCGTCCCGAATACTATAAAATTACCGAAGACGAACAGGGTAATTCGCTTATAGGGCTGGCTGAGATAATTATTGCCAAACACCGTAACGGAGCCACCGGCGATGTTCGGTTACGTTTCAGACCCGAAGCCATTCGGTTCGAAGATTTAGCTATCGACAATTATGGAGGTGGGTTTGATATGGATATTAACGTTCCGGTTACTCTCGGTTCTAAAATGAACGTGCCTGCTTCATCAAGTTTACCGGCAGATAATTTTGGAAACACTTTTTTACCGGGAAATAGTTTTGAAAGAGATGCTCAGTTTTAGTACCCTAAAGCCAATCTTTTAGTTCAAGCAGCGAAGTAATTTCCTTAAAAACCGTTTCCTGATGTGGCGTATTGTCGGGATTAAAATAAACATGGTCTAAGCCATAGTTTTTTGCCCCCTGAATGTCAGCTTCTAAACTGTCGCCAATAATTAAGCTCTCTGCCTTACGGGCATTACAACTATTTATAGCATATTCGAAAAAGGATGTTTTTGGTTTTTGAAATCCAACCTCCTCCGAAATAAAGAACTTCTTAAAATAGGGTCTTAAACCACTGCGGTCTATTTTTACATATTGTGTTTCAATAAAGCCATTGGTTATAATGTGCATACTATAACGAGTTTTTAGATACTCCAGAACTTCAATGGTATGGGGGATAAGCACTGTTTGTGTAGGATTGATGCTCACAAAATCGCTGGCGAAACTTTCGGCCATCGAAAAATTATCTAAATCAACCGTGCAAAAAGTGTTGTAAAATCTCCCAACATTAAGTTCGTGTTTTTTTATCTCACCATTACGGTATTTCACCCATAAATCGAGATTGATTGGTTTATAGCGTTCAAAAAAATCATCGAAACTATCAAAGTATTGCTCTAATTTGTAATGATGGAATAGTTGCGTTAAGGTAATTTTTTCATTGGTGGCAAAATCCCAAATGGTGTGGTCAAGGTCGAAAAAAAGGTGTTTGTATTTAAGCATTTGCTCAGCTATATTTTTTGAAACAATTAAAAAGATAAAACATCCATGAACTTTTATTGGTACCAATGGAACCAATAAAACTCATGGATGTTACGGATGCCTTTAGAAAAGGTGATTAACTAACCTGAATAACCAGGTATTTAGAAATGCTCCAGAATTTTTCAGAGTTCAGAATTACCAGAACCAAATTATTTTCATCACCTTTTATTAGTTCAAAGCTTCCTTGCGGGTGGGGTGTAAGCAATTCTGCTTTTGGACGATAAACAGGTATAGATTCAACTTCTCTGATATCTACAACATTAAAATATTTCTGGTCGAATTGTTCGGTTAAAACTTTGTCTTCTCCAAAAAACAGGAAACCCTCGCGTACAATTATTTTCTTCGCCTTAAGCTCTTTTTTAGTACCAATGCACGCACGGCTATGACGGTGGGCGAGGCGCGCGGGGTGTTGCTGCTGACGTTGGCCGAGGCCGGGTTGCCGATTGTAGAATATACGCCCATGCAGGTCAAGCA
>CAZFTD010000056.1:0-427 GCA_964521525.1 uncultured Marinilabiliaceae bacterium
CTTTAAAAGTTTTCTCTTTTTTAAAGCGTATGGTGTCCATTAAAAAGGTGGCGCCGTGCGATAATGCCAACTAAATGGAAGAACTGGAATGGATTTTCTCTTCGGTACGCAGAAACGGGCAGTTATAATGTATCAGTCCGGGCAAAAGATATTTTTTCGATACATCCAAAACCAGTGTATTGGGAGAGGGGACCCTGATATTACGGCCAACCTCCATAATACGGTTGTTGCCAATCAGAATATCTCCGCTGATTAGCTTTTGCTGGCTAGCAACCTGACCATTTTTTAATAGAAGATACTTCATATAGCCATGCCTTATTTACTAAGACTATTACATTGTTGTTGGACCATTATTTTTCAACTCAAATTAGGGTTTATTATTGATAAATATAAATCTGCAAAAACAGGTCTTTCAGGAATTCAACCT
>CAZFTD010000056.1:437-18683 GCA_964521525.1 uncultured Marinilabiliaceae bacterium
CAACTGGTGGAGCTAAAGCCAATTATTTTAAAATTAACTTAAATTTTTATTAAAGGCAACATCTGTAAATATTAATACTCAAATATATAATAAATTTGTAATGGTACAACTGTTTATTTTTCAATGCACTATATTTAAAATATCAAAATTGCTGTATTTAAAATAATTATTTCTCAAAAACAGGGTATTGGTTTTTTTCAAATAAGTGAATTAGCTTTGCCGCGTTAAAAAAGAATTTAATAATGGTTTGGTTGTTTTTGACGGTTGGCTCAGCCGTTTTTCTGGGCATTTATGAAGTGATTAAAAAACATGCACTTCGCGATAATGCGGTATGGCTTGTTCTTTTATTTGGTACATTTAGCAGTGCGCTTTTGTTTTTGCCCTTTATTGCCCTTTCTTACACTGGTTTTATTCCTTCTGATGGTTTTTTGTTTATCCCAACTATAAGTGTCAGAGAGCATCTGCTGATTCTTTTAAAGACCTGCATTGTATTAACCTCCTGGATTTTTTCTTACTTTTCGTTAAAACACCTACCCATTACCATTGCATCACCAATTAGAGCTACTGCACCTTTATGGACTTTGATGGGAGCACTGGTTATTTACAATGAACAGCTGAATTTGGTTCGGTGGATTGGGTTGGTTGTTACTTTGGTTTTCTTTTTCCTTTTTTCCATTGCAGGTAGAAAAGAGGGAATCTCCTTTAGCAATAATAAATGGGTTTGGTTTGCTGTGTTAGGAACTATTTTTGCCGCAATAAGCGCTTTGTTTGATAAATTTATTATCCGTCAGGTTGACCGAATGGCCGTTCAGGCTTTTTTTTCAATTTACCAGGTGGTGTTATTGGTACCTGTTGTATACATAATCAGGCGTTTGATGGCCCGTCCGCCAAAACTCAAATGGCGCTGGAGTATTCCAATGATTGGACTAACTCTTGTGGTAGCCGATTTTCTTTATTTTTACGCACTGGATTTTCCCGATTCATTAATTTCGGTGGTTTCGGTGCTGCGGCGTGGCAGCGTGGTTGTTTCATTTTTCTTTGGTGCTTTGGTGTTCAAGGAGCTCAATATTGGTCGTAAAGCTTTGCTGCTTGCCGGTATTTTAACCGGTATTGTGATACTTTTTCTTGGCTAGTGGCAGGTTTATAGTTTAAAGTTCAAGGTTTATTGTTGCTAACAGCTAACAGCTAATTACGGCTAACATGACACTAGAAAATAAAGAAAATTGATACGCCTATTACTGCTATTGAAGCGCCAATCACTTCCTTGGAGGTTATTTTTTCTTTAAAAATGAGCCATGCAGGCAAAATTATCAGTACGGGCGTTAGCGAGTTTAATGTTGAAGCAATGCCAGTTGTGGTATGCTTAATTGCCAACAAACTAAACGATACTCCTAAAAAGGGACCAAAAAAGGCGCCGGTGCCAATACGTACCATAGCTTTATTGTTTTGCACTGCCGACCAGAGTTTTAACCATTTACCAGATAAAGTAAACAAGATAGCAAATCCAATTATCCCGGTAATAACACGGATTTGAGTCGACATAAACGGGTCAAGATCCTGCATTCCAAATTTGCTCAGAACCAAACCAAGCCCCTGACCAGCTGCACCGCCAAATGCCAATAGCAAACCCTTTACCGGATAATGAAGTCTGATTTTTTGTCCTTTTTGAGGCCTCGATGTTATTACCAACATGATTCCAATTATGGTTACTGCCATGCCTACAGTGCTGGTGAGTGTCATTTTTTCACCAATAATAATCCAGCCAAACAATGCTGTCATAGGTGGAGATAACGACATAATCAGCATTGAAATTCTGGCACCAATTACTACAAATGCCTGAAAAAGTAGTAAATCTCCAATTACAAAGCCAATAAGCCCCGACATGCTTAACCATAACCAGGCATGTGCACCAGCTCCTGAAGGGAAAAAGTGCCCTTGTGTTACCCATGTAAAAGTTCCCAGAAAGATAAATGCAATAACCAACCGAATCAGGTTTACCGATAGTGAACCAACTTTTTTCCCGGCCGACTCAAATGCCATGCTGGTGATGGTCCAACAAAAGGCTGTAAATAAGGCTGAAAGCTCGCCCAGGTGGTTTGTTACAAAACTGCCCATAAAAGGAAAGATGTTGATTGTTAGTCTGATACCAATTATGGCGCTGAAGGTTATATAATTCAGAACTCTGAATTATATGCAACTACTTTAGGTCCTAATGTGGTGTTGTTTTTTTTGCAAAGAAAAGCATTTTAGATGTTTGCAGTACCAAAACGAAAAAAAAAATGGTTCACTTTTTTAAGTGAACCATTTCCTTAGTTACATGAAGAAAGCGTTATTTGCATCCGCAATCGGACCCACATCCACATGCATCCGAATTTCCCGACTTGCATTTGCAATTTCCGCCACACGCACAAACTGGCTCTTCGTTATGGGAGTTTCCGGTATATATGAAAACCTGCCCTTGTTCAGTTTCAAATTGATTTGCCATATCTCTTTAGTTTTAATACTACAAAGTAATAACAAACAATTTTAAAAAACAAGATAAATAAGTCCGAAATATGTGTATTTTTTATTTGACTTGATTAATTCAAGGGTTTCCAGTGGCAAGTAAACAGTTAAAAAGTAGAAGGAAGACTTAGTTAGGCGAAGTTGAAGCAAAATGGAATACCGAAAATCGGTATCCGATTTATCGGAAAGTTTTTAGCACCTAACACCTAACGACTTGCGTATGATTATAATTAACTTAACGGTAGGATGTTATAGAATTTATAGCTTTTACGGCCTTTAATTAAAGATGTTGTATGATACAGGGATTGTTTATGAATAACCCGATTTAGAAGTGTTTTTGAATGAGGGATGTATTTTTTGTGAGATTAAAGAGATTATTTCTGTTATATTTGATTAAAGGTTAATAACTGCGATTTTGGCAGCATTATCGTTTTTGTTTTCCCATAATGTTAAATACTTTAACTCTTTAAGTGCGTAATTTTGTATGGATAAAATAACAACCCGGCTTTCTGAATATAATAATCGTTGGTATCATCCTGGCAAGAGTTTTCCCATCAGGCTAATCTGGTTTGCCACCAATGTTATTTTTTTTATTAATCCTTTAAATGGTTCGTCGGGTTTAAAGGTGTTTTTACTGCGCTTATTTGGAGCCCAAATTGGACGTGGAGTGGTTGTAAAACCCGGAGTAAATATAAAATATCCGTGGAATATTTCAATTGGCGATTTTTCATGGATTGGAGAGCGGGTTTGGATTGATTCGCTGGAAGAGGTTAGAATTGGTTCCAATTGTTGCTTGTCGCAGGGGGCTGTTTTATTAAGTGGAAACCATAACTATTCTAAAAGTACTTTCGACCTAATGGTACGCCCCATTATTTTGGAAGATGGTGTATGGATTGGTGCCTTATCAATGGTAACTGGAGGTGTTGTTTGCGGTACTCATTCGGTATTGTCGGTTATGAGTGTTGCTTCTTCAAATCTGGAACCATACGGGGTTTATAAAGGAAATCCGGCAGTTATGATAAAAAACCGCCGGATTTCAGATTAGTTGAAGCATTGTGATGAATTAAATGCCATGGCTTCATTGCTTCCTGTTTTCAATACATTATCTAAAAATCGTAATAGAAGTTTCGTAGTGAGGTGCGCAAGTTGAAATAAAGCATGGTATTATCGCCCGATTCTAAATCGTTTGAAAATTTACGTTTGCGAAAACCAAGTCCGATGTTCATATTGTTTTTTGGATTGATGAGATAGGATAATTCGCCTGAGCCATTGAAAATATTGGTTTTTAAACCTTGGCCAATAAAATGGCCGTGTGAGCCTAAATAATTTCCATCCGGATCAGGATTTTTGCGGGTGTCGTTATCTTTAAAAATATCACCGCCATAACTAACATCATAGTCAAAATCGCGTCCGTGCATGGCTACCATTCCCTGTAATTCCAGATGAATACGCCCTTTACGGTATCTCAATATTGAAACGCCTTCGCGGAAATTCGCCCCAAGCGGGTGCGCCAGCTCCTGGTTAAAATGCCCGTAATTGGTAATAGACGAATAGTGTGAATAAGTATAAGGACGAACCTGATTGTATTCGGCCTGAACATCTAAATTCTTTACTCCAAGAAAATTATAGTGTTTTAAACCCAACTGGAAGCCTTGTTTATTGCCCCACCATTTCTCACCCGAAAAAACTTCATCGAGCTTAAATTCACCCATAATAAACTGTCCATAAAATGCGGCATCAGGCCAAAGAATCACTTTTAAATTGGCACCAATGGTCATATTATCGGGCGAGCCAAGACCATATTCAATAGGGCGGTAAAACACAATAGGCACCAGGTAGTTGATATCCAGACCTCTGTATCCAACTTCATCCTCTGCTGCCCAAATAACACTTTCAAATATTCCCAATGAAACTCTCTTGCCAATGTTCCAGCTAAGGTAATGAAAGGCACCATATTTAGCAGGAAAACGTTCAACACCGGTTTGTCTTTCCACATTTAATTGTTGAAACTGGCTAATCATCAATAAATATTTGATGTTCCAAAAGGTGGTGGTCATTTTAAAATAAGGGTAGCTGTAGGTGTTGTCTGATAAAATCAGACTTCGGTAACCATCGCCAATAAAATTTTTGCCAAACCCCAACTGAAGGTTGAAATACGAACCGGCATTGTACGACACATTACCGGTAGCCTGAGAATAGTCGTAACCATCTTCACCAAAGTGCTTTATTCTACCCTGGCCGGGCACTACCTCTCGGTTTTTAATAAACTCGTTGAGGTAACCTGCAAAAACGCCTTGATTTTCATGAAAATCGGCATAAAATGAGAAGTTTTTCCCAATCTGTCCTTCCATCATAACGCCTCTGGTATTGACCCAGGTATTGCGACTTTCAGAGGTTTCTTTGCCCATCTCTAAATTAAAAAGAGGGTTAACTCTTATTTTTATTGGGCCGTTTGCATCGCTCCAGCTTAAGAAATCATCGTGCATAAAGCGTTGGAAAATATTCAATTTACCGGAAGGCTTATACAAATTGCGCTGAATAAGCGAATCGGTAGAAATAACCTTGTTTATTTCATCAAGCCGATAAGGTTTAACCGATGTATGTATATTGTTCCCTGGTTTATACAATTCTCTGGTAATTGGGTCAAACCCATTGTTATTATAGATGTTGTAGGTTTGTGCCGAAATCAACAGTGGTAAAAACCCGAATAATAAAAGGTATCCTTTTAGGTGGTTGAGATTTATGTTCATGGTAGTATCAGGTTAATTAGATTCAGGTACAATCAATAACTTTTGCTTATTCTTCATAATAGCCGTGGCCATATCCTTTACCATATCCGTAGCCATACCCGTAACCATAGCTATATCCATATCCATATCCCAGAATGCCCTTTTTAACATTTATGTCGTTAATAAGGATTCCAATGTTTTTAATGCCTTCATCGTTCATCTGCCGAATGGTGTGGATAAAAACTTCTTTTACCGTATAATCCTGTCGTGTTAAGAATACCAATGAATCGGCATGGCGGGCAAGCAAATAACCATCAGTAACAATACCCATTGGCGGTGTATCCAATAAAATAACATCAAATTCTTTTCTTAATCTTTGAAATAAATCCTGTGCCCGCTGCGACCCTATTAACTCTGATGGGTTGGGAGGTATTGCTCCGGAGGCAATCAGGTAAAGATAGTCCTGAGGGCCGGGTTGTATAATCTCTTCAAAAGTAGCTTTACCAATCAGGTATTGCGACAAACCCTGATGATTATTTAGATCGATAACTTTGTTGAGTCCCGGTTTACGCATATCAAAACCTACCAGTACTGTCTTTTTCCCTGAAATTGCAAACACTGAGGCCAGATTTAAGGCACAAAAGGTTTTTCCTTCTCCGGCCATGGACGATGAGATGGCAATAATGGGAGAAGTAGTGTTGGCAGTCATATATTCCAGTCGGGTGCGGATTCTCCTGAAAGTCTCTGCAATTACCGATTTTGGATATAGGGTAACAACGTTGTTGCCTTCTTTATTGTTATGGATAACATGACCTATTACCGGAAGCCGTGTTATTCGTTCCACATCTTCCGACCCATTGATTTTATTGTTGAGTAACTGGCGCAACACAATAAATACCATGGGAAGGAGTAAGCCTAATAAAACAGCCTGTTTTTTATCGCTTTGGGTGGTTGGGTAAACCTGGCCCGCATAACGTGCTGATTCCAGTACTGTATGATCGGGTGTGTTGGACGCTTTTTGAATTTGAGCCTCACTTCGTTTTCTTAAAAGAAAGGTGTAAACTTCATTGCTAAGGTCGAATTGTCGCTCAATACCAAGCATTTTCCTTTCAGTTTCGGGAAGTTGGTATAACTGCGATGCTGTTTCGGCGTGCAGTTCCCTAAGTCGAACAATTTCTGAATCAATTATTTGTATTTGGCTGCTAATTCCATTGAGCAAAGTTTGTCGGGTCACTTCCATTTTGCTGTCGAGTTCAATAAAATAAGGGTTGCGGTTTTGCGACAGCATTTGGCGCTCATTATTGAGTTCTATTAACTTTTTTATTTGCTCCGAAACAATGGTGTTGGTGATAGGAATGGCAGCAGGAGCAATGCTCTTTTGAAACAATGAATCCGACGAGAAATAATCCCTGAGGTACACATAGTAGTTTCGGGAAAGCCGTAACTCTGAAATCTGAGTGGTAATGCCTTCAATTCGGGTAAACAATATGGTGGCCTGAGTTGAAACATTTTGAATCTGGTGCGAGGTTCTGAAATTACTCAGTTCACTACCTTTGTTAATAAGTGAATCCGAAATAATTAACAATTGCTCTTCAATAAAACCGATGGTGTTGGTAGCAATTTGGTTTTTCTTTTCCAGGTTGGCTCTTATAAAAACTTTTGCAAGTGTATTTAAAAATACTATGTTTTTTTGAGTATTGTTACCGGTAACTGCCAACCTGACTATACTTGTGTTTTCACCGGTTTTATTGGCCTGAAAAGCTCCCTGATAGCTGCCGGTTAAAGCTTCAGGGTTATTAAACTCAAAATAATGGCCTTTTTCTTCGTTACGCACAAGATCTCGGTTGTCAATTTTGATTTTTAACCATGGGGTTTGAATCCATGAACCAAACGAATATGTTTGCTGATGCTGGATTTTCCCAAAGCCAGATCCCGATGTGCTATTACCATATATATAGGTTGAACTTTGTTCGGTATCGATATTCAGCTTAAATTGATTATCATTTATCCGGGTTATGTAAATGGGCGTATTTATGAGTTGAGGATGCAAAGAGTCGAACTGCACTACAAATGGTGTATTGCCATATAGTTCAGTACTTTTCATCCTTCCGGTTTTGAAATAAGAAAGATGAAAGTCTAATTCTCTGACTGTTTGTCGAATAATTTCCCACGAGCGCATAATGGCAATCTGGTTATCCAAGCTTCTCATCCCGGAACTCAGCCCAAAACCTTCCATCATGCTGTTTTGAGGTTTTTCAGAACCACGCTCTTCCATGAGCAATGTCATTGATGCACGGTAAATGGGCTGGGTATACCTATGCAACATGTATACAATAAAAAGAGCTAATGGAACTGTTATGGCAAACAACCACCAGAACTTTAAAACATCTAAAAGAATTTTTTTGTAATCGAGCATAAACGGAGAAGTCGATTCATGCCTGAGATAGTTGGTTTTGTGGGTTCCGGTATTTCCAGTTTCGCTCATGATTTAAACGGAATTACTTAAGCAATGCTTGAAAGGTTAAATAAATGGCTATTAACGAACCTGCCACACCAAACGAAAAAGATTCTCCAATACCCCATGCCCTGGCTTTCATTGGACGAACGTAGATGATATCGTTATTATAGATGTAGTAATAATCAGAATCAACCAGATTCTTATCAGTTAAATCAACGTAATGAAATTTGGTGCCTTCAGGAGTAGGGCGTCCAATTCGAACTTTCCGTTTTTTCCCATAAGGTTTAATATCGCCTGCCAGAGCAACAGCTTCATAAATGGTAACTTGTTCTTTACCCATATCAATGCGGCCTACGCGTCCAAATTCACCCAGTGCAACAAATGAGGCTCCCGATAACCGAACGGTAACCTGGGCATCGGTTAAAAAGGGTTCGAGGGCTTCAGTTATTTTTTGTTTGGCTGCCGCCCTGTTACAACCTGCCAGATTAATTTTTCCTACAAACGGAAAATCAATATCCATATTATCGTCAATAGGATAGGTATAAAGCAAATTACTTTGCTGCTGAACGCCAGTACCTGCTGACCTTCCCGGGTTGAAGTATTCTGCCAGCTTTGGATTTGAGGTCGAAACGTTAATGTAAAGCTGGTCGTTAGGTTGTAGGATATATTTCTCAGTTATGGTTTTGGGCAGGTTATAGGGATTTTCATAGTCTTTTCTGCTGGTGTGATCCTGAAAATAAACTGTTTCTTTTTGGGGGATACAACTGGTAATAAACAGTAAAGATATTATCAGTCCCTTAAATGTTAAGTATTTCATGTGTTTATTATTTGTTTTTCAGAAGCCACATGGAACATCCATGCACATAAAGAGTCTTCAGTGTTTTGACAAAAAGCAACTTGGATGTTTCATTATTCTTAATTGTTGTATTATGGCGATGTAATTTATTTCAATAAGGTTCGTTTTTTATATTCAAAAAAATAGTTCTGAACTGCCAGTTTGTTTGGTGCAGGTCGTTAAACCAAATTTTGATTTTCTACAAATTTATGCTTTTCTAACGAAAAAAAAGATTTTATGTTGCAAGCGAGAGTTTTTTACAGATTGAGGTATTAATTTTAATTTAACGAATAGAACTTTATCTAATAGATAAACGTAATCAGGTTTCTGGTATTCTTTTTTTATTTTTGCCAAATGAATTCTTAACTATTATGATTGACTATATTATTGTTTTGCAGCTGTTATTTGCTGGGTTATTATCATTTGTGCTGGTTTTTATCAGTATCCCAACAATCTTAAAAGTTTCTCACTCAAAAAATCTTTTTGATGAACCAGGGAAGCGGAGTGTTCATAAACATAAGATCCCGACTTTGGGTGGATTGGCTATTTTTTTCGGAATCGTATTTACATACACCATTTTTTTGGATTGGTTTGATTATCCTTCCATCCCATTTTTAGTGCCATCATTACTGGTTATTTTTTCAATTGGTATTAAAGATGATATTCTGGTAACAGCTCCCATAATGAAACTATTGGGGCAACTTTTGGCGGCTTTCATCATTGTGGGGTTTGGTGATTTAAGAATTACTGATTTTCATGGTTTTTTTGGCCTACAACCTGATTATTTCATAAGCATATCTTTCACCATTTTGTTGGTTGTATTTATTGTTAACGGGTTTAATCTGATTGATGGGGTTGATGGCCTTGCAGCAATAACAGGAATTATAACCATAACAGGGTTTGCTTTCTGGTTTTTTATAAACGGAGAATATCTGGTGCCAATCATAGCCTCAATTATGGTAGGTTCTTTGCTGGCATTTATATATTTCAATGTATTTTCAAAATCCCAGAAAATTTTTATGGGAGATACAGGTTCCTTATTAATTGGTTTTATTCTATCGGTAGTAGCCATTCGGTTCATGGAATTTAATGCCAGCGCTGTGCGTTCATCACTTTTGCATAGCATGACTTCTGCTCCAGCAGTGGCGATGGGTATTTTAGTAATCCCAATTATGGATACTATTCGTGTATTCTTTCTACGAATATCCAAAGGCCAATCGCCATTTGCTGCCGATAAAACACATATTCATCACCGTTTACTCACGTTAGGCTTTTCGCATATTCAGATTGCACTTTTGCTGGGTTTCATCAATATTGTTTTTATAGTTCTTTCATACATTCTCAAGGATTTGGGCATGTTAAAATTATTATTAATCAATATTATTCTTGGTGCACTTGTTTTTCAGATTCCATCTGTTGCCATTCGTTATCGAAAAAGAAGGATGTTAAAAGATAAGGGTTTAACATCGGGCAATTTGTAGTTGTATGAAACTGAGTTTAATTACAGTTACATATAATAGTGCTGAAACTCTTATAGATACTATTCAATCGGTTCGAGAACAGCAAATAAGCGACTTGGAGTATATTGTTGTTGATGGAAATTCAAAAGACTCAACGCTACAACTATTATCTCTCAATGAAGATATAATTACCAGGTGGATTAGTGAACCTGATAATGGCATTTATGATGCTATGAATAAGGGACTCAAAATGGCTACCGGCGATATTATTGGTTTTTTACATGCCGATGACCAATTGTCTGACCCAGACACATTAAAAAGCATTGTATCAGCATTTACAAATGAAGCAATTGATTTCCTTTATGGCGATTTGCTTTATGTACAGACTAATAATCCTGAAAAAACTATACGATACTGGAAAAGTGGCCATTTTAAACATGGTTTGCTAAATATGGGCTGGATGCCACCACACCCAACTGTATATTTCAAAAGAAATTTAATTAGCAAGGTTGGTTTTTTTGATACTACATTTAAGATTGCTGCAGATTATGACTGGATTTTAAGGTGTTTGATTTGTAAAGATATTAATGTATTCTATTTGCCTAAGGTGCTGGTTCGTATGCGAATAGGCGGCGCAAGTAATAAAAGTATAAAAAATATTTACAATAAAACCCGCGAGGATTATAGAGCCATCAGAAATAATGGAGTTGGAGGTATAGTAACGTTATTAATGAAAAATATCAGTAAAATTCCACAGTTTTTTAAGAAAAACAAAGCCATGCAAAGCCTGTTAATTTCAAAGAAAGATAAATAAAAAAACTATTTTTGTATATTCATAATCTGAACCAACTTAAAAAGGATGGTAACACCTGTTCCTGAACAATCCCTAGGGAAACGTCACATCAATAAAACAGATGGATTTTCTGATATTCGGAAAATTATCAGGCTGGTTTTAAAGCACTGGTATTTATTTCTGGTTTTTCTTCCTTTATGTTTAGGAATTGTAGAGTTTTATCATCGTTATACACCCGAGGTTTACAGAGCTTCAGTAACCATGTTGTTTAAAGCCAACCCCGACCGGGGTATGTCCCAATCAAGTTTGATGGAAGGGTTTGGTCTTTCTCCGGAAATGCGTAGCATCGAGAATCAATCGTTTATAATACGTTCAAATAAAATGGTTCGCCGGGCAGTAGATATGCTCGATTTTGGTGTCTCTTATTACAGGAAAGGGCGGTTAAAGGATACTGAATTGTATGGAAATCTTCCATTTGAAATAAAGTTTGATTCAACGCACAATCAATTGCTTAACACCCCTGTTTATTTGCATTTTTATTCTGATGGAAATATTAAAGTATCAGTAAAAGCTGAGGATGCGCCTTTACATAATTTTTCCACGGCACAAAACAGTGGCTCCTCGGGACCAATATCTTTCGAAAAGGTGGTTCGTTGGCATGAGCATATTGAACATCCGGCATTTTCTTTTTCTGTTCATGCTCCGCAAAATGCACCACAAAATTTTGATGCCACTTACTACATCATTTTTAACTCTCATGCCAACATTACCGGAAGGTTTAGAGAAGGCTTGTCAGTATCGAATTACAGAGAGGGTTCATCAATCATTTTTATCGGAACAAGAGGAGAGCAGCCTCAGAAATTAGTGAGATTTCTGGATGTTTTCTCAGAAGTTATTATTGTAAACAATCTGGAGCGAAAAAATGATATGGCCAATAAGTCGTTGGAATTTATTCAAAGGCAACTTGGGCAAATTTCTGATACATTAAAGGTAATGCAGCAACGGCTGATGGATTTTCGTCGTAATAACCGTTTTTTGGTACCTTCTGAAATGTCGCAGCGTCTGTCATCGGAGTTTTACGAGAAGGAAAAAGAGATGATGGCGCTCGACTTAAACTATGACTATTTTGTAATATTAAAGAAACGGCTACAGGAAGATAATTTAAACGAAAACGATTATCTGCTGCCTGCTTTTGCTACAGATAATGCTGGTTTTATAAGGACTTTGGTAATGGAGCATATGAACCTGCTCAATGAGATTAACTTACTTGATGGTATGGCAGGACGGACCAATCCGTATCAGGTTGAACTAACCCGAAAGCTTAAGCTATCGAAAGAAAGCCTGATAATTGTTATAGAGAAACAACTTGAAACCATTGCTTTACAAAAAGGAGAGATTGAACGCCATGTGGCACTGTTGACTTCAAAAATTGGTGATTTACCAGCCCTTGAACGAGATTATCTGGCTTTGGAACGATCCTACAAACTCAACGATGCCATTTATACCTTCCTGTTACAGAAAAATTCTGAAACACAAATAACAAAGGCCTCCAATATACCCGACAACGAAGTATTGGATCAGGCTTCATTGGCTGGCATTATTTCTCCCAATAAAAAAAGCAATTACAGTAAAGCCATTATGGTTGGGTTAATTATTCCAGCTATACTCATTGCTCTGAAGGAATTTTTTAATGTGAAAATAAGAGGACGTGACGATTTGGAATCGCTTTCATACGATGTCCCGATTATTGGCAGCATTGTTCATAGTAAGGAGCCCGGTGAAAATGTTGTACTGGATTATTCCAATACGGTAATAGCTGAGTCTTTTCGTTCATTAAGGGCTCGTTTGCGGTTCTTAATGTCGCAGGTAAATGGAAATGTTATTTCAATTACTTCCACCAATACAGGCGAAGGTAAAACATTTTGTGCCTTAAATCTGGCTGCTGTTTTTGCCATTTCAGGAAAGAAAACCGCACTGGTTGGATTCGATATGAGAAAACCCCGGCTATCATCAGTTTTTTCGCTAACCAATCAGCCTGGAATTAGCGGTTTTTTAATAGGTCAGGTGGCAATTGATGAGATAATTCGACCTACAAAACAGGAAAATCTTTTTGTTATACCGGCAGGTATTATTCCGCCAAACCCTTCTGAGCTGATTTCTGGTGCTAAAACTATAGAACTGTTCGAATTTTTGCGGTCAAATTTTGATATGGTGGTTATCGATACGCCGCCAGTTGGCTTGGTCTCCGATGCCCGTATTTTGATGGATCTGGCCGATTGCCATTTATACGTTGTTAGAGCTGGCATTACCCACCGCGAACATTATGCGGTTACATTATCTAACCTGTTGGCTGAAAATATACCTTGTCTCGGACTTATTCTTAATGATGTAACCTCCAGTCATGATGGATATGGATATTACAGTTCGGGATATTATAATCCACAAACAAATTCGGTTGATTTGTAAATTGCAGCTTAGCCTATTGTATCTAAATTGCTGGTAAAATTTATAACATAAGAAGAAGTCCTAATAATGACAAGTTTAACCAATTATTCCAACTATATTTTTAATCTGTATAAGCGGTTAAGTCTTATTTATCTGTCTATAATCTAAACATCTAATTGTCTATAATTTAACAAGAAAACTAAATTTAAATAGTTTCTGTAATTCTGCTTTGACAGATTAGGATTTTTTTAGGTTATTTTGGAATACAATCATGCTTAATAGTGAATTAAAAATAACCAGCCCCAACGGGGCGACATCAACAGCATAGGGCAACGCCCTATGGATGTAAACCAAATAGTCGCCCTGTAAGGGCAATTTAAAAGGGTCAAAGTAGAAATAAATATTATGATTGAACTACAGGAAAACTATTCGCTAAAAAAACACAATACATTTGGCCTTGATGTAAAAGCCCGATGGTATTACCGTTATACTGAGACGACTGAATTAATTGAATTGATTAAGAGCGGGATAACCAAAACCAGCCCGTTGCTGATTCTGGGAGGAGGAAGTAATATATTACTGACTGCTGACTTTCAGGGAACTGTTTTACATTCTGGAATAGCTGGTATCGACATCATTGACGAATCTGGTGATAATGTAATTGTAGCAGCAGGAGCCGGCGTAGAATGGGATTATCTTGTTAACTGGTGCGTGGATAATAACTTGGGAGGATTGGAAAACTTGTCCTTAATTCCCGGGTCAGTTGGCGCATCACCTGTACAGAATATTGGCGCCTACGGTGTTGAACTGAAAGATGTTTTTTTTAAAGCTGAGGGTGTTTATATTGAGTCTGGGGAGGAATTTACCATTTCGGCACAAGGCTGTGAGTTTGGTTACCGCTACAGCGTTTTTAAAGGCCCATTAAAGAATAAAGCAATAATAACCAGGGTGTTATTTAAATTGTCGAGAAAGCCTGAGTTTAACCTGGATTATGGAACCGTTCGGGATGAGGTGAATAGGTTGGGAGGCCCTTCGCTAAAAAACATCAGAGATGCCATCGTTCAAATAAGAAGTTCGAAATTACCCGATACAACTATATTCGGCAATGCCGGAAGCTTTTTTAAAAATCCGTTAATTCCCGAAAGTCAATTGAATCTTTTAACGGTTAAATTTCCTGACATTCCTTTTTATAAGGCAGAATCGGGCGAAATGGTAAAAATCCCCGCCGGCTGGCTAATCGAAAAAGCTGGTTGGAAAGGAAAAAGCATTGGCAAAGCAGGCGTTCATCATCAGCAGGCACTTGTGCTGGTTAATTTAGGTGGCGCCAATGGACGTGATATACTCAACTTAGCCCAAAAAATAGAATCCGATGTACAACAGCTTTTTAATATTGATCTTGAAAAAGAAGTGAATGTGGTTGGGTTATAGTTTAAAGTTCAAAGTTCAGAGTTTAAAGTTCAGAGTTCAGAGTTTAAAGTTAATAGCATAGAGTTCAAAGTAATTGAAAAACTTTGACTTCTTTCTTTGGTTTTCCTTATCCTCTCTCCTGTCTTCTGTCTCCTGTCTTCGTTCTTCTGTCTCCCTTCTCCCTTCTCCCTTCTTATCTGTAAATTCTCAGTCTTCTAAGCGCTTTATGGTATCTGGCAGCATTTTGGTTATGTTGTTCGAGGGTTTTGGCAAAGCTATGATAACCCGAGAAATCATCTTTGGCACACATGTATAAGTAGCTGTGTTTTTCGTGGTTGAGTACGGCATCAATGCCTGAAATGGAAGGCATTCGTATGGGGCCGGGAGGTAAGCCGGCATAAATATAGGTATTGTAAGGAGAATCAATTAATAAATCACGTTTGAGAACGCGATTAATCGTAAAGTCGCCCAACACAAATTTTATGGTAGGGTCGGCCTGCAAACGCATGCCTTTATCTAACCGGTTAATATACAATCCTGCTACCATGGGCTTTTCATCTTCCTTAATGGTTTCTTCGTCCACTATAGAAGCCAGTATGGACACTTCCAGTCTCGACAAACCAATTTCTTCAGCTTTTAAACGCCTGTTGTCATTCCAGAATTTTTCATACTCCTGATTCATTCGCTTTAAAAAACCTTCGGCAGTTGTATTCCAGAACATTTGGTAGGTATTGGGAATCAACATGGCTAACAGGGTTGACGATTCAAAGCCGAAACTACGCAGCAGTTCAGAATTAACCATGGCATTTAAAAACTGAATAGAGTCAGGTTCTAAGCGCTTTGACAATTGCCCGGCCAGTTCTTCACGTGTTCTAATATTATTGAATGTAACATTAACAGGTGCTTGCCGGCCAGCCCGAAGCATGTTAACCAGGTCGTTATTGCTCATTCCCGAGGTTAGAATGTATCTTCCCGGTTTAGGATTGGAAGTATAGCCCTTTTTCTGAGCCAACCAAATAAAGCTTTTAATATCGATAATGGCTTCAGTGTAATTGAGCAACTCAACCACTTCTTCAAAGTTTGGATTGGAAGGAATGAATAATTCAACTTGTGGCTGTGAGCCAGTATCTACATTGGGGCCAAATATCAGTTTTTGAAGTTTCAAACCGGCTATTAACACAATAATAGCCACTAAAAGCAGCACAAATAAAAAAATTATGCCTTTTTTCCAACTCTTTTTTTTCAGACGAGCTTTGGTCTTTATAGCCATAAATGTTTTTTTTATGAAACGAGCATGATTCGTTAAACACAAACACGGATGAATTGAAAATCGGCGGAGCCAAAATTCATCATGCGAGTTCCATCCGACCATTAGGTAACAAATTATTTACGGATGAAAGGATACAAAGTAAAGTATTTCATGAATAGCTTCAAAACAATTTAAAAGTCATCCAGAACCATTTATCCAGGTATGACTTTAACAAATAAATTTCAATTTTATTATGGCGAAACGAACATGCTATGGCAAACAGATACACGATATTAATAAAATCAGCAACATGCGAGTTCTCCTGCACGAGCGTGACAAGCTATTATACCTTTAAAATTAATTCTATTATGATGAAAATAAGAGAAGCTTGAATTATATTTGAGCACCATTAGCAAGTGTTTTTTTGATGTTAATGGAACATGATTTGTTGAAATAAATCAGGGCATAGAGTATTATGCGAAAATTTCGACCAATTTGTATTAAAGGGTTTAACTATAAAATTATTAACAAATGAATGCGAATATTAAAACACTATCTTCTTTAATTATTGCCATGTTATTGCTTAACTCATGTGCCAGCACACGTAAAGGAACATCGCGGTTCGATGACAGTAAATCGCCTTATGTAAAAGAACAGCCCAAAACTGTACAGGTAAAACAAGAAGCTCCGGCTCCAAAACCGATACCAAAAACCGAACCCGTAATGGTTCGCGAAGAAAAAGTTAAAACTGTTGATCAAACCGGCACAGAAACTGTTTATAAATATTATGTAATTGTAGGCTCGTTTCAGGTAATTGAAAATGCCCGTAATTTCAGAACGCAGCTAATCAGAGAACAATTTACACCAGTTATTCTCGAAAGTGAAATTGGGTTTTACAGGGTTTCAGTGGCTGCTTTTAATGATGAAATGGCAGCGCGCGACAGAATTGCTCAAATCCGTAGCAACTACGATAAATATAGCGATGTGTGGCTTTTAATCAGAAAAAACTAATTGCTATTTTTGTAATCAAATACTTTAATTGTTGAATCCATAAGAAAGAAATGTACAAACCAGTTAATTTATCAGACCGGATTTTTTATGTGGGTGTAAACGACCGCCGTACAGCGCTGTTTGAAAATATGTGGCCGTTGGATAGGGGTGTTGCCTACAATTCATACCTTATTACCGACAACGCTGTTGCCTTAATTGATACAGTTGAGATAGGACATATTGAAAAATACCTGAAAAAAATTCGGTCGGTTATTGGCGATAAACCTGTTGACTATTTAATTATCAATCATATGGAGCCTGACCATGCCGGCTCGGTGCAATTAATGACGGAGTTGTACCCCAATTTAAAACTGGTTGGGAATAAAAAAACCCGCCCCATGGTGGAAGGTTTTTTCGGCATTAAAAACCGTTTTATTGAAGTTGATGAAGGTGGCGAACTGAAGCTGGGCACTTTAACGCTTAAATTTTACATGGTGCCAATGGTGCACTGGCCCGAAACTATGGTGACTTACATTCCTGAAGAAAAGATTCTTTTTTCGGGAGATGCATTTGGCAGCTTTGGAACGTTGGATGGCGGTATTTTCGACGATGAAGTTGATTTTGAATATTTTGAAGATGAAATGCGTCGCTATTATTCAAATATTGTAGGTAAATATGGCAATCCGGTACAAAAGGCTCTTGAGAAATTAGGTGGACTTGATATACGTATGATTGCTGCTACACATGGCCCCATTTTGCGAACTCATATAGCTGAGATGATTCAACGTTACCACCAGTGGAGCCGTTATGAAACAAGCCCGGGAGTTGTAATCGCCTTTGCATCCATGTATGGAAATACCGAAGAAATGGCCGAAGTGGTTGCTCGTGAGTTAGCCGAGCAAGGTGTTAAGACCATCAGAATGTACGATGTTTCCAAAACCCATTCCTCATTTATAATTTCTGATATTTTTAAATATAAAGGGGTAATTTTGGGAAGCCCTACTTATAGCAATGAATTGCATCCAAATATGGAATCGCTCATAACAAAACTCAGACACATGGGCGTTCAAAACCATTTTGTGGGCATTTTGGGTTCGTTTACCTGGGCTGGCGCATCGGTAAAAAAACTCCATGAGTTGGCCACTGCCATTGGCTGGGAAATTGTTGGCGATGCCGTTGAAGAAAAACATGCGCTTAAACAAGAGAAATACGAAGCTTGCAGAAACCTAGGCAAAGCAATGGCTGAGCGATTAAAAGCATAAAACTCCTGTTGCTCAACAAACAGCTATCATTTATTTGGGGCTTGACTTATTATTTATCAACTGTTTGCTTTAGTTTGATGAATTTAAGTCAAGCCTTGATTTTTTACATTAAT
>CAZFTD010000057.1:0-18628 GCA_964521525.1 uncultured Marinilabiliaceae bacterium
AGTTTTCAGCCATGTTTTTACTTACTCCGGTTTCAATGGTAAAGTTAGATGAGTTGAGATAGTACAATGGCGTATAACCTCGTCCCTCATTATACTGGATAACATAACCAAGGCTGGATTTAAATCGGAAATCTTTCAGAATTTTTAATTCGGCAAAACCATTCATGGCAATTCTGGTGTAACTTGACGATCCGTGGGTATAGTAAATGCGACCTACCGGGTTCACCACCTCTGTAGCAACATAAGGTGAGATGGCAAAGTCGCCATACTCATCGTAAACAGGGGTTATGGGGTCAATGTTGATTGCCGAAGAAATTGGGCCAGCTTGTCCCTGATTTGAAGCAATAGCCTGACGCTTAACATACGATACATCAGAGTTAGTTCCAACAGTAAGTAAGTCGTCGAGCAAACTGGTTTCCAGATTTAAACGGAATGTATATCTGTTGAAAGCAGATTTACCCGGGGCAAAAATTCCATCCTGCGACAGGCTTGAAAAGGATGCATTGTATTTTGTTTTTTCCACACCTCCTGATAGGGAAACCTGATGGCTTTCAACAGGTGCATTCTTGTTGGTTATTTCCCTTTGCCAGTCGGTGCCTTTACCAAAGCTATTTATTTGTTGTTGTGTAAAGGGCAGTGGCTTACCTGAATTGAAAGCCGCCTCGTTCTGGATTCTTGCATATTCGTGGGCGTTCAATAATTGCAAATATTTTCTGGGATTTTGTGCGCCATAACTATATTCATATTCGATTCTGGTTTTGCCGGCAGAGCCTTTTCTGGTTGAAATGAGAATTACTCCATTGGCTCCCTGAGCCCCATAAATGGCAGCAGAAGCAGCATCTTTAAGTATTTCCATCGATTCAATATCGCTGGGGTTAAGCGACTCAATGCTGCCAACAACAAAACCATCTACTACATAAAGCGGTTCAGTACTGTTATTAGTTCCGGCTCCCCTAATTCGAATGCTCATGCCAGCACCTGGTTGGCCGCTGGTATTCATTACAGTAACACCTGCGGTTCGTCCCTGCAAAGCCTGGTCAGCTCTTGTAATGCCTGCTGTTGCCAGATCCTTTCCACTAATAGAAGAAATGGCGCCTGTTACTAAGCTTTTTTTCTGGGTTCCATAACCAATTACCATAACTTCATCGAGCTGCGACACGTCATCGTTTAATACTACGGTTAAGCGAGTTTGCCCCTTCGTGGAAACCTGTTTGGATACCATCCCAATACTGGATATAATCAGGACTTCATCTTCCTGATAAACGGTTATCGTAAAATTTCCTTCTATATCGGTACTGGTTCCTGTACCCGGGTTGCTTTTTAGCACCACCGATGCACCAGGTATTCCAAGTCCATCGCTTGCACTGGTTACAGTTCCTGTTATTTCCCGCGTTTGAGATAAGGTTACAACCGAGAAAAGCAAAAACATAATAAATGTAAGTTGCGTTTTTTTCATGTGACTATGTTTTGATTGTTATGTTCTGGCTATTATACTTTGTTTGACACTTATCTTCTTAAGTCTTTTAGCCAGAGAAACCATTATTTACTTTTTTAAAAATTTATTTTCCAAAACAATGTTGTTGTTTTATGTTTCATCTTATGAGGCTTTTAGCTGTGTTTGCTGTTTTGAGTTGGGCATGTAAAATGCCCTGAAAAGCACATTTGCCTTTCTTTAACACTTACAATAAAGTAGTGGGTTGTCCTCAACTACGACAGAATCGTAGAAAAGTCATCGTGAGCGTTTAAGTTCATTTTTTTCCTTAAACGATACCTTGCCATTTCAACACTACGGGGTGAAATGCCCAAGAGGTCAGCAATTTCCTTATTATTCAGTTTTAGTTTTATATAAACACAAAGCTTCATATCGGCAACAGTTAGCGTTGGGTAATTTTCTTTAAGCCTGTCTAGCAAACCGTCGTATATATTGTTATAATATTGTTCAAGAAGCTCCCACTCTTCGTTGTTCTCTAATTGCTTATCAAGTAGTTGAATAGCTTTTTTTATGCCATCTTTATAGTTGCTGATATCAGCTTTTTCATATATTCTGGTAAAACTGTCTTTCAAACTATTCAGAAGGCTTCTTTTTTGAAGGCCAGTCATAGTAATGGTTGCCAATCGTTTATCCTTTTCGCGTATTTCAATTTTAAGCTTCTCCTTTTCAAGTTTTTCAATTTTCTCTTTTTGTTTCAGCTTAATTTCTTCTGCAATCCGGATTTTCTCTTTTTCTCCTTTTTTATTATAATACCGTCGGATAATCATAAACAATACTATCATTATCAGAATATAACTTACAATCATTATATTACTGAAGTACCAGGGACGGGTAATTCTTAAAGAGACAGAAGCATATTTATTATCAACAACCCCAGGAGTTCTTATTTGTATCTCATACTGGCCCTGAGTTAAATGTGTTAGTTCAAGATAATCCTGAATGAGTGATGTTTGCCATGATGTATCCAGACCTATAATTCTGTATTCAATGAGTTTGTTAGTACCCAGATGAATTGGATATACTCTTATGAAACGTTTATTGAACGGAGTTATAAATTGTTGATTAGAAAAATCGAAAAAAAGCGGATCTCCAACTCCAATGGCTTCAACCATACGGATGTTAGGTTTTTGTAGAGCTCGTTGTGTAAACCTGTAAAAACCAATCCCATTCTGAAACCCTATGGCAAAAGTTGAATCGCTTAAAATTGTAAAGCTTTGAGAGATTCTTCTGTTATATACTTTACTAAACAATCCCGATATCTTTTCGAGTTGTTTGCCTCTTCTTCGAACAATTCCAATATCATTGGCTGTTTGGTAAAGGAAATTATTGCCTGTCTGGGTAACACTTATAATGTCGCTTCCAAATGTATTTACGAGGGTTGTTAAATAATCACTATACATCAAACTGTCAGTAACCAAGTCGTATTGGTAGGCTTTATGGTTGCTGTAAAAAACCGGCTCGTTATCGATGCGCATAAAACTCACACGCGATTCTTCTCCATTGGGATTCATTTTAAAGTGTTTCACATTGGTTACCGTAAGTTTGTCGTCGCTTAAGGTTAGTCGGGTAAATCCTACGCGTTCAATTTTAATCCATAAATAGCCATATTTATCAAACAAGATGTGCCGTGAGCTTCCTATATAGTTTTTAATTTTCCCAACATATTTTAAAATCCCGTCTTTCAATTCCAATAAACTTATTCCCTGATAATCGCCACTGATAAAAAGTCCTGAGTTTTCGCCCAGCGAAGTTAGCGAGGTTGACCCTCCTTCCTTAATCCTTTTCACTGAATTGCCCTCAACCATGAATATTCCCTGGTCGTGTGTAAAATAAAGCTCATTGCCTATATTATAAAGTCCCCACACAGGGCCTAAGGTATTCTCTATAAGTTCATACGAATTGTTTCGAATTACAAATAATCCCTTATTAGAGCCCAGATAAATTTGTCCATTAAAATCTATAACAGACTGAATAGTACCTAACCGTGGTTTACCCAGCAAATAAGTTTCTCCACTACTATTGTCAATTTTAGCAATTCCATTATCAAGGCCTAACCAAATATCTTTAGAGTCATCAACGCTCAAGCTTAATACTGAAGTTGAGTTAAGTCCCGACTCTTCGTTTATAACAGAAATAATTTCTCCGGAAGTGGTTATTTCGTACAATCCATTTCGGGTGGTACCGGCTAAAAGAACATTCTTGTTGTACCTGCAGGCCGAAAATATTTTAGCATTTTCCAGTTCTATGTTAAGTTTGTTATTCAAAGGTGTGAGCAAACCTGAATTATCCACCAGAAATATTCCTTTATGCTCAAAAAAGATGATGAGTGTATCATCCTCATAGGTTTCAATTTGAATTATCCTATCGTTTACCTGGATAAAGGGTTTACTGTTCAGGTTTTTATCGAGTTCAAACAAGGAGTTCCCATCTTGCACAAAGGTTCTGGTTCCGGCAAAGTGCATATACCTGAATAAGTTTTTCGCCTCTATGGTTTTAACGGTGTTATCGTTGGCATCAACAGCAAAAACAGCATGGTCGGATTGGAACAGAATAAGATCACTGCCAAAGGGTTTACCCGTCCTCCAAAACTCGTAGGTAATGCGGGTATCAGTATTTTTAAACAGTAATTGATACTCAAACTTGCCTTTTGTATTCATTACCCATTTGCCAAATTCGTTAACGGCACCGCAGTAAAGCGTTTTATTGGCATTACAATAAAACAGACTACGGATAATCATGGGAAGTCCATTATCGCAAATCTCCCATCTCATACCATCGTAAATGCCTAAACCTTCGTTGGTTGCCAAAAATGTAAAACCGCCTTCACCTTGTTCAATATCCCATACCTGGGTTTTTTCCAATCCAATATTCAGGTTTTGAAAATTCTCAACATACCTCAATCCCGGAGCAGAATTCCCCTGACCTTTTACTAAAAGACCAATCAGCATAGTACTAATAAGCAGGGATATTCGAAACATGGCGAGTTTAGTTATTCAGATTTTTAACGTGCTGGTTTAATATTTTCATTTGGGGCTATATTTTTATAGTATTCCCCCAAAATGGTTAGTTTGCCGTTTTGGTCAAACAAAGCACAAGGATACAAACCTGCCATTGTTGGCGAGGGGTGAAACCATGTATAGCGATAAATGAAATCAAGTTTTTCCAATTCGGGCAAAAGCCGCTGCATAAAAGACAGGATGTCCACAGGCGAGTATCTGTTTTTAGACAAATCGCCACCTGTATTGTCGTCTCTTACCGCAAACTCGGTTATCCAGATTGGTTTTTTATACTTCTCGTAAACGGCCTTAAGTGCGTTGATATAAGTGTTTGGATCGCTACCCACATATAAGTGAACAGCAATATGGTCAACGCGCAAACCTCGTTCGGCAGCACCATCCATAAACCGAACAAACCAGCTTCCTTCGGATAGTGATGGATAAGAAGTAACAGGGCTAACAAGCGGAAGGCCAATTTCCTCCAGACGAGGCCAAAGGGTTAGTGCCTGTTCAACAGTCATATTAGCCTCAGCTGCCAAATCGGGTTCGTTGAATCCGAGTACGAATTTAGCTTTACCTTCTTCTTTAAGCAGTTTAACACGGGCTATTGATGCATCGGTTATGCTTCCAGCGCCCCAAAACATAGGAACGAATTCAGCGTTTAATGGCATGTCGGCTTCCTTATCGATTGGGATAGAGGTGCCCCATGTATAATACCAATGAGCTTTAACATTCACTATGTTTTTCCACCAAACACCTGTGCTGGTATTGGTACTCATACCCATACCTTTTTTTTCTGATACCACAGGGATTTGTGGTTCTTCTTCCTCATCACTCAATGAAGGTCTGGGTGTTGGTGGCTCAATGTAAGAACTACTGCACGACCCTGTTAGGAAGATGAATAAAATAAAAATAACTCCAAAATTCTTCATACAGTTTTAATTTATAAATAAATATAGTACAATCTCTTAACGCTTTATAACTTTCTGTGTTAACGATCCTTCTCTGGCGTTAATTTTTAGGATGTAAACCCCTTGTTTAAGGTCAGAAACCTGAATGTAAGCAGTTGGATTCTTAAATGAACGAATCACTTGTCCGTTTAAATTCAAAATTTCAACATTATTTACGTCATTAATACCTGACAAATCAATAACCTCGTGTAAAACAGTATTTATATTTGCAATTTTTTGATTGGGTTGTTTTAGTCCTGTCGTTAAACTGGAATATGTAAATGAATTTACAAGGCCTAAAAAGCCGTCTTTTACTGCAACTGCTTTTACTGTTGTAGGAATTGTAACGGAAAGGGGAGTTGTGTAAACAGCACTTTCCTGGTCGGGATTTGTACCATCTATTGTATAATGAATAGCTGCACCTTCAGCAAAGTTGGTTAATACGGCACCAGCTTCACTGTAGATAGTCGATGGAGCTGTTGTTTTTACTAAAGTAACAGTTTGTTCAGCATCATACGTTCCAGCAACTGGATCTGCTGAAAGTGAGATAGCTCTGAAATCCCAGAATTTTGCAGTAGTAGATGCCGCATTAACTACTAAAGCCTTATTTGGCTGGCAAACATATGTTCCACCGGTAATAATTGCCCTTGTTGCTTTTTGAAGAACAACAGCACCATTGCCAGCAGTATTAGCATTTTCAGCTTTAATTGTTCCTCCATTGATATAAATAAGAGCCCCATTATCATCACCTTGTATACCTCTGCCAGAAGTTCCTGCAGCACTTATGGTGCCTCCGTTTACAATTAATGTTCCTGCTAATAAACCAACTCCTCTGCCCGAAACGCTGGGATCAGCGCTAATAGTACCACCATTAATAACCGCCTTTGAGCCGTTTTGCACGATTAAACCTCTTGTTAGTGTAGCCGTATTTGTAGAAGCAATATTTCCACTGTTAATTGTTACCACAGTTGAAGCAGAGTTGGCTTGAACAGCCGGGTGATTTGACGTGGTAATTGTGCCTCCATTAATAGTAATCATACCTCCATCGCCCTGAATAGGTCTTGATGCAGTACTTGTTATGATACATCCATCATAGGTAACTAACGTACCACCTGCAGTCACGTTAATAAAGGCTGCTGTTGTAGTACTAATTGTTACCCCTTCTCCTATTGTTAAAAATCCACCTGTTGCTACTATTATTTGGTTTGGGGTCGATGCATTTATCGCCACCGGATTATCCGTAGTGCTTTCAAGTGTATAAGGTTCGTTAATGGTAATGATATTTTCCAGCACCATATTGCCTCCACCGGGAGTTGATTTGAGGGTTTCAAAGGTAGATTTGAAACTTTCAAAATCGACAACCTGAGCCTGACCTACTAATTGAATGGCTAATGCCATTCCAATAACCATCAGTGATTTGAGTAGATTTTTTTTCATCATGATAAAATTTTTAGTTTAAGGAGAGATTGCCTGCCCCGAGTTATCGGGGGAACTCCATGTTTGATGTTTTTATTTGTGTTTCCCGAAAAGTCGGGACAAGTTGTATTTTTTCGCAAACATGTTCGTTTCATAACCGTCAAGTTTTAATTTATGATAAACAAAGACTTTTCAAACAGACCTCTACATTATTTAATTGTAGGGGTTTATGCAAAAAATAGGCGACCCCCAAAGCATCCATAATTTGCTGGTAAAACACAGGTGAAATTCGTCCGCCTTTTGTTACAGCTACAACCTTCGCTTTGTCGTTCCTTTTTTTCAGCTTAAAGATGAATTCCAAACCACTCTCTTCCTGCATTAAAATTTCCACAATGACCATATCGGGCCTGAAACAATCCATCTGTACCAATGCTTCATTGGTGTTTGAGCAGGTTTCTATGCTGAATTTGTCTTTTAACCCTATTTCCAACATTTCCCTTGACTCGCGATCGTCATCAATGATTAACAGTTTGGTCATAGTGCACTTAGTAATATTTAATTTGTCAAATTATTCGGGTAGCACAGGGAACTTGCCCCGGGCTACACCGATTTAGTCTTATGGAATAATTAGGTTTCCCTTATATCCAACATTTCTTAAGTAGGGCTTGTCGTTTTCCCATTTCCATATATTGGTAAAATCATAACCCAGCGCCTGGTAGAATGCTTGTGTTAATTCTGCTGTTGTTTTGGTTTCTCCATCCCAACCATCTTTGTTGCTATCAGCAGTAAACACTCCTTCTGGTAATGTTACTGTAACATCAGCAGCATAATTATCAGATAATACAGATGGGATTGTCGGAAGTGAGCCTGAAATACGCTGCACATTGGCACTTTCCATTGAGGCATTCACTACTACACTTTTTGTTGTATAGCCGTTGTTTTGATAGGCTGATGAAATTCCGGCCATTTTGGCATTTAGCCCAGATGTTCCTCTGATTGTAATGTCTCTGGCAATCGAGTGCGAAAGGATGGTTTTATTTACCCCTGTTATGCCACCAACACTTCCCGGGTTTGGAGCTCCGGTAGTACGTAAGGTTGATGCGGTTTGACCTGAACCAGCCCCTTCAACCAGGCAGTTACGAACGTTAGGACCTACACCAGCAATTCCTCCAATATTAAATGCAGCTGTAATTGTTCCTGTAAACATACATTCATCAATTCTCATGGCTGCGCCATTATCTGCACCAAAGATTCCACCCACACCATTTACACCTTCAGCACCAGATGTAATGTTTACATTTGATAAACAGTTTTTAATAACTACTGCCGATTCACCTCTGGCAACAATACCTGCAATTCTTGATTTGCTTCCGGTAATACTGATATTTCCTTCAACAGTACAATTGGATACTTCGCTGGCAGTTGTTCTGGCGCGGCCAAGAATGGCTGCTGTCATACCACATGAAGAAACAATATCCAAATTCACATAACAGTTAGTTATTTTACCGGCAGTCATCTCAGCAGCAATACCTCCAAGCAAATCTCCGGTATTGGTAGATGTCAGGTTTCCGGTTAATACAATATTCTCAATGGTTCCTGAGTTGTCACCTGCAATGGTTCCAAAAGGTACTGAGGTTGCAATATTTACGTTCAATACACGCAAATTCTTAATTACACCTGAATTATTAACCACCAATCCTCCTTTGGTTGTAACATTGGTATTTATTAATCCATTAATGGTTTTTCCGTTACCATCCAAAACTCCCGAGAAGCTTGGTAAAGCTATCCACTCCCCTAAATCGGCCAAATTGATATTTTCTGTTAATCTGAAATGGGCAGCAGGGAAATCACGCATTCGCGAAAATTGCGATGCTTTTGAAATTAGATATGGGTTTGATGATGTTCCATCGCCATCGTCAAATTGTTCTTCTGCGAACAGGGTGATGGTTCTCGAGGTGCTTACATTCCCTAAAGTGATATTGGCTTGCATTTCTCCTGAAATAAAACCAGCTTGTGCAGTTATGGTAATATTACCACTTTCAATTTTAGCTTCAATTTTTTCAGGTATTGATGAAAGTGTAACAGCAGCAGTTCCCGGTGAAACATTCAAAGGTTTAGTTACTGTTCCAAGGCCTGAGAACAGGGTGGGGAATCCGGTTAACACCAGTACCTGACTAACTGCAGGTGTAGAGCCGGATACTGTACCTGAAATGTTATTGGCAATTAATCCGCTTAAAAAATTAACACCAGTAACTAACATTTGGTCAGCGTTACAATTTGAGATTGTTCCTCCGTTGTTGATTGCAACTAAGCCTCCAACATATTCGTTACCTGCAACCTGCCCTGCAATGTTAAGGTTTTTAATCTGTGCACCTGTTGATGTAAAGGCAAAGAATCCTACGTTATCAGTGCCTGAAATATTAATATTGGAAATAGTTTTGTTGGCACCATCCAAAGTTCCGGTAAAGGGAGAGGATGCTGTTCCAACAGGAGTCCATGAGGTATTTTCCAGGTTTATATCGTTTGTAAGTATGTATGATTTTGACAGACCATACCTGATTTTCTTAATTAAGTTTGTGTTGCCTATCTGATATGGATTTGAAGGAGACCCGTCTCCATTCTCAAATGCTCCGAGTAAAATAGATTTGGTAACTTCCTGACGCACTCCATAAGTAATGGAGAGTGTTAATGTTCCTTCAATAAAACTTTCGGAAGGCGTAAGCAATAGTGTTCCTTCGCCTGTTTTTTTATTGATTTGTGTTTGAACGGTAATTCCTTGAACTGGGCTGGCTACAACAACGCTTGCTCCCGGAGGGTCAACTGTGAATGGAATGGTTGTTTCATTTTGAAGGCCCTTAACTTCATTGGTGTTTAAGGTAAAAATAATGGGTGCATTAGGGTCAGTGTCTTCAAAAACTTCAAAAATCTGACTGCAAAAATGGTCTTTCCCATTAATTGTTAACTTTATTTTTAAAGCAAACTCTCCAAGTTCAATGGGTTTGCCATCAATAATGATTTCAGTAAAATCAGTATTTTTTAAATCAACCTGAGTGTTATTTATAAATACACCATTCACTTCTTTAGCGCTAATTTGCGCTACACCGTTTGCTTTATTGGTAAGAGCAAGGTGAAACCGGTTGGTTGAATTCAAATTGGTATTTTGCACAAAACTTCCATCAATTCGGGAAGCGGTGCAATCTATCTCCACAGGAGTGATTTGTTCTTCAATATCGTTCTTGCAACCTATTAGAAGAACTGCGAAAAGTAAAACTTGTGAAAAAATTTTCATCGTTTTGCGAATTAAAAGATTTTAAGCAAAAATATCATGCAGTAACATATACCTTAAAATTTCCACCCCTACAATACCCCTACTGATATAATTTGCAAAAAATCTTTTAACTCGACAATGAAAAATAATTCAAAATTATAAATTGCTTAAAAAATTAATAATCAATGTTTAATAGAGTCAAATTTACAATCAGTAATTAAGTGTTCGTTAAATTAACTCAACTTTGATATATTTTTTTGCTCAAAGTTTAACATTGGATTACTAATTATTATTTTTTCTTTTTTAACAATTGCTGTCGTACTTTAAAATTGCTTGCATAATTACTTCAATTAAAAAAATAATCCAGACTTTTCCTATACATCTATTTTTTAGCAGGTAAAACGGGTTTCCCGGTACCCCACCATTGAATCCAGCGCAAATAATCCACATTTTCGAACGGGCTAATAGTTACATTGGTATTTGCCGAAGTATTGCCCAACAAAAACTTATCTACAAAGGCTTCCACTTCGGGATATTGCGATGGTGGCAACTTGCAATGGGGGTGCCCTCCGTTAATTGAAAAACCAAAACGGTCGCTAATGCCAAACGTTTTCCATACCTCGTGAGCAGCGCGGCACGACACATAACCACTCTCATCGGCCAACCATTCGTAATCGGTATTACCCAATATTAAAAGGGCGCGTGGTGCCACCATGGCCATGAGTTCATGATGGTCGTGTGGCAGGCGTGAAACGTTACTGTCTTTAAACTGTCTCATCTCCTCAATAAACCATGAATAATTAGTGACTCCAAGGGTTTCAACCTTACCCAGTGTTTCCGAAACACGCCAGGCAGCAGCGCCACCACCACCAGGCTCCTGGGCAATGGTTAAGGCAATTCGTTCATCAAAAGCACCGGCAAACAGGGCCATTTTGCCGGCAAACGAACAACCAGTGATAGCCAGACGTTTCATGTCGATTGGAAGCTGGTCGGCCACCAACTCCAACCCATCGATTAAGCGACTCACACCCCATGGCCATGCACTATAGGCACCAATATAGGTTAGTTCAGGGTACAACCTGTTAATGGGTTCATTTCCGCGCGTTTGAGTATGACTCATAACCTGAGAAAAATTAAAAGTGATGGTGGCAATGTTGCGCTCTTTAAAAATCTCAGGAGGAAGAGAACCTGTAGGCCAACCGATGCCAATCACAGCAGGAAAGGGGCCATCTCCTGAAGGAAGGGATATTTTCGAGGTTAGCGTTAGTAGCTGCCCGTTACATGTAACATCTACGGTAAGTACCCCATCGCCATAGCGGGCTGTTATGGTATCGGGACGCTGAGGCTTTACCCCAATTTCGTAATGCTCTATTTCGCTCTTTATTTCTGCACGGCGTTTACGCCAATCTTCAAATGATGTAACACGGCCACTACCATCCGACCACGCAAAAGGGTCGGTCAACGGCTCAATCACTGGAAGTTCAGCTAACGAGGGCAGCACTGGTTTAGGACAATTATCGCAAGTATTTTCAACATCGTACACCAGCGGAATATTCTGAGCCAACAGTTCGTTTGTAAAAGTAAGGTTAGCTATTAAAACTGCCAAAAACAGCATTCGGGAAAAACTAACGAACGTAAAACCCAAATCATAAAGTGGGCGGTTAAACAGAGATGCTTTGCAACACTCTTTAATGCTGCTGTAATTATTTCTTTTCATTTTAAGGTGGTTTCAGGGTTTTTAATGCGATTAGTGTAATACAGATCAACAGTTTTAATTAAGTATGTTTTGAATCAATCACACCGTATCAAAAATTAACACCTTTTCCCAGTATTCGTGGTATTTTTCACGAAACTCGTCATGAACAGGATGTTCCTGATATACTTCGTGGCCTTTATCATCGTCAAAGACTACTAAAAGCGAAAAGTTATAGGTGTTATCGATAATTGGCCGGTTGGTTGATGCCGGTGTTCCAATATGTTTATAACGTATGGTTTCAATGGTGGCCAACTTTTCAAGAGCAGACCTGAATTTTGCCTGAATCTCAGGGTTGTCTGCATCCTTTAACCAGAAGAAAACATGATGAACAAACATGCCGTTTAAGTTTTTATTTTGTGATTTGCACCCCACAAATAATGGAGTGATTCCCATGGCTGTTAATGCAGTAGTGGTACGATTAAGAAATGCCCGACGCGCTAATTTTTCCATAGCTTTCAATATATTTAGTTGAACAATTAGTAATTGCCATCGTGGTTTTAAATTAGATATTATCTGATGATTAGGCAAACATAACATATGACTTCATCTCAAAAATTAACCTAAACTAAAAATTGCGAATACAAGATAGTTGATATTGTTGTTTTATTTTTGTTCCTTAACAAAAAAAGAATTATTACCGATGGCACAAAAAGATACCGAAAAACGATTGCCCAAAGTGGTTGTTATTTCGGATATACACCTTGGAACAGTAGGCTGTAAGGCCGAACAGCTCCATGCTTATTTAAAAACCATTCGCCCCGAGGTATTGGTGCTCAATGGTGATATTATAGATGCCTGGCGGTTCAGTCGTAATTATTTTCCTGCCTCGCATATGAAAGTGGTTCGTCAGGTAATTAAAATGATGGAACATGGAACCAGAGTTATATATGTTGCTGGCAACCATGATGAGGTTTTGCGAAGATTTACTGATATTAATTTCGAAGGGTTTTCGGTTGTTAACAAAATTGTTTTAACGCTCGATGGTCAAAAAACATGGATTTTTCATGGTGATGTGTTCGATGTAGTCATGCACCATTCAAAATGGCTGGCAAAGTTGGGTTCTGTCGGATATGGACTGTTAACCGTTATCAACAAATCGGTAAATGCTTTGTTAAGCCTTTTTGGTCGTAAACGCATTTCTTTAGCAAAAAAAATAAAAGATAAAGTTAAGGGTGGGGCAGGCAAGGAAGTAACCAATTTCGAAAAAACAGTAGCCGATTTGGCCATTGGTAAAGGATATAGGTATGCCATCTGTGGCCACATTCACCGCCCTGCACATAAAAATGTAACATCCGACAGAGGGATGGTAACCTACCTGAATTCCGGCGATTGGGTCGAAAGCATGACAGCCCTGGAATATGAAAATGGCGATTGGCACTTAAAGTTTTGGGATCAGGAAAGCGATGCTGCCATTGAAGATACTAATGTGGAAGAGATGTTTTCGAAATCGACAGGAGATATATTCCGTAGGGTATTCAATGAAGTTATTAAAAGCTAAACGGATGGTTGATGGAATTTTGAAAAATTTCTGTCTTCTAAGATGCCTCTTATCTTTTTCGGCAAAAAATACTTAAGAGTAAACCGATTTAATTCTTTCAGTTTTATTTTGGCCTGACAATAGGTGTAGAGTATCACTTATGTCATTTTTCGTATTTTGTAATTCAAACACAGGAACCGGATTTTAATAATGTATTTGTAACTAATACCTAATCAGGTGTCCAGAACTATGAATTTTATTACAAAACAAAGTCTTAATGATGCCGGACTACCGGTACCCGAAAACCGCATTTTTCGCAGTTTGGCTTTTAAAGTTTTAAAAATTAACAAAATAAATAAGCTATACAATGAGCATCTATCGGGCTTAACCGGTATTGAATTTATATCTGCCTTGTTAAAAGCCCTCAATATCCAATACCAGGTAGCTCCCGAAGAGCTGAAAAATATACCTGAAAGGGGGCCGTTTATTGTTATCTCAAACCATCCGTTTGGTTTTATTGATGGGGTAATTATGATTCACATAATGGCCCAACGAAATCCTGACTTTAAAGTATTGGCCAATTTTTTCCTGAAAGGTTTTTATCCCATCAAAGATTTTTTCCTCGATTTGAATCCCTTTGAAACGCGAAGTCATTCAAATGTTAAGGGATTAAAACAGGCCATCAGCCATTTGGCCCAAGGTTTCCCTTTGGGGATTTTTCCTTCGGGCGAAGTGTCAACAGTACAGGGCTTTTGGGGAAAGGTGGAAGATAAGCCTTGGGAGCCAACCATTGTTAAGCTTATACTAAACTCCAAAGTGCCTGTTGTTCCCTTGTTTTTTAGAGGTAAAAACAGCAGCGCTTTTCACATAAAAGGAAAAATTCATCCTTACTTAAGAACCATATCCATTCCTTCTGAATTTTTTAAAAAAAGAAATCAAATATTGCGTGTACGAATTGGAAATGCAATCCAGCCGGTAGACCTTCAAAAATTTGATTCAGTTCAAAAGGCTGGCAATTATATGCGGTTTTGTGTTTATGCCCTCGAAGTTGGTGGAACCGAATTAAGGAAGTTTTTTAAGTTTGCCTTTATTCCCACCAAAAAACCTGAACCAATTATTGATCCGCTGCCTGTTGAGAAAGTTGAAGAGGAAATTAAAAAACTGGGTAAAGAAGGTGGATTGTTGCTCGAACGGTCAGATTATCAGGTTTACCTGGGTACTTCGGGGCAAATTCCTGGCATTATTCAGGAGCTGGGTCGTTTGCGCGAGGTTACATTCCGTCAGGTAGGCGAAGGCACCAATCAGGAAATGGACGTGGATGGTTTCGATTTTTATTACCGCCATTTGTTTATTTGGGATAAAGAAGCCCGGTGCATTGTTGGAGCTTATCGCATGGGATGCGGAAAAGAAATTATTGAACGGTTTGGCATGAAGGGTTTTTATGTTACAACTTTGTTCGATTTTGAGAAGGGTATGATTCCCATATTGTCGCAAACACTCGAACTTGGTCGGTCATTTGTAATGAAAGAGTACCAGCAAAAACCGTTACCACTTTTTCTACTTTGGCAGGGTATCTTGGTGTATCTGCGAAAAAATCCGGGATACCGTTACATTATGGGGCCGGTTAGTATTAGCAACGATTTTTCATCGTTATCAAAGGAGATTATTATAGCCTTTATTCGTAAAAATCACTACAATTACCAACTGGCGTCCTTAGTTAAAGCGCGTAACGAGTTTAAAGTAAAAACCAACATCAACGACATTGAATTACTGCTGGTTAAGCACAATAACGACCTCCAAAAAATCGACAGATTTATTGCTAATATTGAACCCGGAAGTTTGAAGATACCGGTGCTTTTAAAGCAGTACATCCGTCAAAATGCTAAAATTATCTGCTTCAATGTTGACCCAAAATTCAATAATTGCCTCGATGGTTTAATGATTCTTGATTTAAACGAGCTACCCGAAGAAACCCTTAAATTCCTGAAAGAATCGGAAATATCTTACTAAACACCGTAGTGAAGGAGCTGTGAAACCGATAACCGGAGACAGTCTTGTTTCCTGAAAATCTATCTGCACCTATTCAAAAACATTTTCTAACTTTAACCGCTTAAACTCCGGCATGAATACACTTGCCGGGTGATTAACTGCTGTTTATGACTAAAAACATATCTAAAATTATAATTGCTATTGATGGGCATTCATCCTGCGGGAAAAGTACATTGGCCAAAGACCTGAGCCGGATGCTTCAACTCACTTATATCGATACCGGAGCCATGTACCGCGCAGTAACATTATTTGCTTTGCGCAACAATCTTATCGTTAATGGTGTAGTGGATGCGCATGCTCTTCAAAGCCGCATTGGCGAAATCAGCATCGAACTTATTAAAAATCCCATAACTGCTAAGGTGGAAACCCATTTGAATGGCGAAAATGTTGAAAATGAAATTCGTACGCTCGAGGTCAGCAGCCATGTAAGCGCCGTTAGCACATTGGCTTTTGTACGCAAAAGGTTGGTAGAATTGCAGCAGCAAATGGGGAAAAAAGGTGGCATTGTTATGGATGGTCGCGATATTGGCACCGTGGTATTTCCCAATGCCGACTTAAAGCTGTTTATGACAGCATCGCCCGAAATTAGAGCTAAGCGACGTTACGATGAGATGATTCAGAAAGGCGAGGAGGTTACCTTTGATGAGATTTTAGAGAATGTGAAAACCCGTGACCATATTGACAGCACCAGAACCGAGAGCCCTTTAAAAAAGGCCGACGATGCACTGGTGCTCGATAACAGTCATATTACTCCTCAGCAGCAGTTAGACTGGATAATGGAAAGACTCAAAGAGCAGGGCTGGATATAGATTTGTTTAATGAATTAATATGCAGCAGGATAATAATATGCCAATTATTGAAATTGATTCCAAATCGGGATTCTGTTTTGGTGTGGCGCGTGCCATTAAAATGGCTGAACAAATGATTTCAGAGCAAAAACCAGTGGTTAGCCTTGGAGACATCGTTCACAACGCTGAAGAAATCTCCCGCCTTGAAAAAATTGGCATGTCATCGGTCTCGCACGAGCGTATTCAAAGCCTTGAAAATAAAACGGTGCTGTTTCGCGCACATGGTGAACCGCCCTCATCATACGAAACACTGCAAAAACAGGGGGCTTGTATTGTTGACGCTACCTGTCCGGTAGTACTGAAACTTCAGCAACGCATACGCCAGGCATGGCTCGAAATGGCTAAAAATAACGGCCAAATAGTTATTTACGGGAAAAAGGAGCATCCTGAAGTTACCGGGCTTGTGGGGCAAACTAACGGTGAAGCCATTGTTATTAGCCATAGCGACGATATTCGTTCGATTGATCCTTCGCGCCCATTGGTGCTTTTTTCGCAAACCACCATGGACTTAAAAGGTTTTGAAGCCATTCGCGATTCCATACGTATTTGGATGAATACCGGAGTAGAAGCAATTTTTCACAATACCATTTGTGCACAAGTTGGAAATCGCGCTCCGCATTTAAAAGTATTTGCGTCAAAATACGATGTGATAGTTTTTGTTGGCGGAGAAAAAAGCAGCAATGCAAAGGTGCTCTTTAATGTTTGTAAAGAAGTAAATACAGCCTCCTATTTTACGTCATCCGCCTTGCAGGTTCAGGCCGAATGGTTTCCTTTAAATGTAAAGTCCATAGGTATTTGTGGCGCTACTTCAACGCCTTTATGGCTTATGGAAGAAGTGGCCAATAACATAAAGCGTTTTTTTTCGCCTTAGTAGCTGTTTAAGTCTATTTTTTAGAATTAAGACGTGAAGTTGGAACGAGGTGTAATGTCTATTTTGTCTAAACGTTCTTTTAAGTCTAATCACGATGAACCGGGACACGTCTATCTGTCTGTTCCCGACACTCGGGACTGCGCAAGGCTTCGAGTCTAAACTTCTAATCGTCTTTGACAAAACTACAAACCTAAATTTAAACAGTTTCTTAGAATAAAGTTAAAAACCAAAAATATGAGAACAATACGCAAAATTGCAGTTTTAACATCAGGCGGGGATGCTCCCGGTATGAACGCAGCTATTAGAGCAGTGGTAAGAGGAGCCATTTTCAATAAGCTTTCCGTTATGGGGGTGATGCGTGGGTACCAGGGACTGGTTGAAAACGACCTGGTGGAAATGAATTCCAAGTCGGTGAGCAACATCATTCAGCAAGGTGGCACAATTCTGAAATCGGCCAGGAGCAAAGATTTTTTAACCCCTGAAGGCCGTCAGACTGCCTTTGATAATTTACAGAAGAACAATATTGATGCCTTGGTTGTGATTGGTGGTGACGGAACATTTACCGGGGCACGAATTTTTGCCCAGGAATTCAATTATCCTATAGTGGGTATTCCGGGTACCATCGATAACGATATTTTTGGAACCGATTATACCATTGGATATGATACCGCATTAAATACAGTAGTGGAAGCTGTGGATAAAATCCGCGACACGGCCAGCGCGCACAGTCGCCTGTTTTTTATTGAAGTAATGGGTCGCGATGCCGGATTTCTGGCTTTGCGTGGAGGTATTGCCTCGGGGGCTGAAGCTGTTTTGGTACCTGAAATTGATACCGATTACGAGCGATTAGACAGCTTTTTAAGAAACAGTTATAAAAAGGAGAAATCGTCGAGTATTGTGCTGGTTGCTGAGGGTGAAAAAATGGGTGGCGCCATTAAAATTGCCGAAGAAATAAGTAAAAAGCACCCCGATTACGATGTGCGCGTATCCATTCTTGGTCATATACAGCGAGGTGGATCACCATCGGCTTTCGACAGGGTGGTGGCCAGTCGAATGGGCGTTTCGGCCATTGAAGCGCTGCTCGACGACCAGAAAAGCGTGATGATTGGAATGGTGAACAACGAAATTGTATATGTTCCGTTTAACAAAGCCCTGAAAAACAAGAAACCGCTTAACCCAAAATCGCTGGAGTTAATTGATATTTTGTCGATATAGTTAATACATTTTTTAGGTGTCGGAACCTAACCTGATCTATTCATAAATCCATAGATTTATGAATAGATCAGGTTAACCCCGACTTAGGTGAAGTTAAACTTTTATTAAAAGTTTTTACTGAACCTTATTCTCTGCCGGAGGCAGGGATTATTTATGAATAATCCGGGCTAAATTAAATCGCAATCCATATTTTTAAGATAATATAGAAAATCAATACTGTCCGATAATTTTTTGGATAAGATGCTATAATGCCGACTAATTGTGGTGTCCCTACAGGACACTGAAAATTA
>CAZFTD010000058.1:0-18305 GCA_964521525.1 uncultured Marinilabiliaceae bacterium
GATAGTTAGAGAAGATTTGTAAGTTTTTAATGATGTCTTAGCATCTTTCCAGACTTATCTATCCGTCTAATAATTTTATCCCGATACTCGGGATTCCGTAAACTTCAATTCTAAACATCTTAATAATAATTTCAATATTAATTTAAACAGTTTCTGAATTTGATAACTTTTTAAACAGCCTCATCTATTAATAAATTTCTGCCTGCTGCCTTTGAACTAATCTTTTATTTCTTCATTTATCCTCCGGATAATTAATCTTGCATTTACCATGCCGCCCGTCAATACTTATGGATAATCCTGAAGTAAGTCGTACATGCCTTATTTTTTCTGTTTCATTGATGGCCATTTGTCGGTCTAACCATTCCATATCCAATTTTCCCTGATTCAGGTGTGTATTTACCGAAATGTAGGCAACGCGCAACGATGTAAGATTTTGGAAAAAATGTGTGCCCTGGCTGGGTTCCACATTGTAATTTTCCAAACCCATTTCAACAATGGCGCGTGCGCCGCAAATCTGTCCCCAGCGTACTGGCACGCCTAACCATGGGTCTTGCGAACCCCATCGCCCCGGGCCAATTAAAAGATATGGACGACCTTCCTTTTGAAGCATATCGTTCATTTTCTCCACTTCACGGGCAATATCAGCATTCAACCCAGGCCTGTAATCCTGAGTTTTAATATAAACAATATCAGCAATATCATTAATAATGCCGTTACCAAGTGCCGATTCTGAATAGATAAATGAATGCTCATCGTCGGTAATTTCAACACTGGGTCCGAGTGAAGTACGACTGTCAACAATGGGCCGTATTTGCAAAAGATAAAAAATAGAGGGCATATTGGCAGGGGTTTGCATATCAACAGCAAATTCAACCTCCACCGGCTGGTTCATTTCAAGTTGGCCAATTTCCAGAACTGTTTTCATGATTTGGGCCAACGGGAAAACATCATATTTCAAAATGTTTGCAAAAGTAACCAATGGATAACCATCGCCCCCCATAACCCCATCGCGAATCATCTGGTTCTGGAAATCGAACAGTGAGCCAATCCAACGCAATGAGCCATCTTTTAAGGCATCTCTAAGATCGGGACGTATCAGATTTATTGAGTCGTCAACAGTAGGTTCAAATCTGCCTGCGTTTAAATCGAGGGCGTAAAAATCTTTCTGGGTTTCCCTCACTATCATTTCAGGCGAAGATAGTTGAATTACCTTTTGGGGATAAACCGGTGAGAATCTTAATGACGTTCCTCCTTCCACAATGTGTTTTCCAAGTCCGAGGGCTACATTAACCACACCTTCTTCCGATTTTTCGGGCGGAATGGGGTAGAAGTTAACCGAGCGACCTACACCCGAAAAAGTTGGGTAATAACGGTTTTCGTGCGTTTGACCCACTATTTCCTGAAGCACAATGCCCATCCTTTCTTCATCAATCAGGTTCATGGTACTGGTCATATATGCTTTACTCGATTTATAGTAAACCGATGCATATACACATTTTATAGCCATTCCAATTTCATCGGCCATAGTTTCGTCATCCTCAGCCCGCGGAATCATGTAGGTAGAGTATATACCTGCAAAAGGCTGATGATGACTGTCTTCTAACAAACTGGACGAACGTATGGCCACCGGTCTTTGAACCACAGATGTAAACCGTTTCAGATCTTTTTTCAGATGTCCGGGTAAACGAGCAGCAGCAAATGCGTTTAAAATATCCTCATCAGAAGCATCAGAAAGGGCAATGGGATAGAGGTTGTTGTTCTCCATAAATGCTTCAAAAATATCCACCCCCAATACTACCGTTCGCGGTATGGTTATGACCACATCCGGAAAACTTTTAAATACAGGGTATTTTTTTATGAGCGTGCTTAAAAATGCCAGACCTCGGGCTTTTCCGCCTACCGAGCCCTCGCCAATTCTTGAAAACGTAACATAGTCGTCGTACCGTTCACGTTCAAAGGTTGCAATTACTCCACGTCCTTTGCTCATCCTGAAAATACCAATCATCTGGTGCAGGTGTGCTTTGGCTTTATCAATATCGGTATTATCGTCAACTTTAAACTCTTTAACCACATTGGCAATGGGGAAAAGGGCCCTGGCGGTTAGCCATTTTGAAACATGGTCGCGCGAGAAGTGGTATTTCAACGAATCGTTGGGGATGGATAACAATTTCTCCTGAAGCTCTTTAAGGTCGCTTACACGTGCAACCTCTTCGCCGGTTTCAGGATTTACAAAAACAAAATCGCCAAATGCGAGATAATTGTTGATGAAATCTTTTAACTCCTGAAGCAGAAGTTTGGAGTGTTTATGAATAAATCCAACCCGCAATTCTTTGGCAATGGCAATCATTTGGCTGTTCGACGATTGCAGTAAAAACGGTAAATAGGGATTATCCTCTTTAACTTTTTTGGCTAAGGCAATACCTGCTTGTGAATCTTTTTTTCCATGTTGTTTAAACGATACATCGGATATGATGCCTAAAGTATTGTTCTGATAGGTAGTATAAAGTTCGAGCGCTTCTTCGTAATTTCGGGCCAAAAGTATTTTAGGGCGTCCGCGCATACGCATCATCTGTTGGTGGGCATTGAGGCCCTCGGTCATAAATTTGCGCGATTGCTTAAAAACTATTTTATAAATGATGGGCAGATAGCTTGAATAAAAACGTACCGAATCTTCAACTAAAATAATACACTGAACGCCAACTTCGTTTACATCGTGAGGGGCATTCATGCGGTCTTCAATGAGTTTTATTATAGCCAGCAGCAAATCAGTATTTCCCAGCCAGCAAAACACGTAATCAATGGCGCTGGTATCCTCATGACTGAGTTTCACCGTAACTTCGCGCGAAAATGGCGTTAAAACAACAATTGGAATTTGTGAGTAGTTATGCTTAATTTTTTTCGAGAGAGAAAACGGATCCATTCCACCAACGCTCAGCATGGTAATAACCAAATCGATATTTGTTGTTTTTAAAACATCAAAAGCCTCCTCGGCCGAAGAAACCTGAATAAATTGTGGCGGATGGCGCAGGTTCAGCGAAACATATTCATTAAAAATCTGTTCATCTATTCGTCCGTCCTCTTCCAGCATAAAAGCATCATACGAACTGCAAATGAGCAAAACTTTATGAATGCGTTTTTGCATTAACAGGTCGAATGCGGTTTCAACCAAAAACTCCTTGGGTATCTGTGTTAATTTATCGAGCATCGGGCATTTGTTAATGAGATTATTAACGGGAGTATAAAAATAAGAACATTATTCTGTCTAAAAAACTTTGAATTTTATACTTCTCTCAATTATCAAAAAAAAAAGCTGCTCCATTTGGAACAGCTTTTTTGTAATTGTGCATCTATTAACCAGCCTAGTATTTGAGTTTTTCAACCTGGCGGGCCGAATAGTTAATCCTTAATGCCTGAGCTTTTCTTAAAGCTTGTTTGATATCGGTGATATCGCCCATTGGGCTGTCATGGTCAGCTTTAATTGAAACAGTCATTAACGGACGATCTTGTTCTTTCATGGATTCCCGCTCCTGAACAATGTAGCTTTGGATATCATCCACAGTTGCAAACGCATCATTCAGCTGAATTCGAGGATTGGTACCATATCTTCCCTGATACTGTTTTAAAGGAACCCCTACATAAATATAGGTAACAAGCGACTTCCTTTCAAGCTTGGTGAGTTCGGTGGCTTCAGGAGCCCTGTTAAGAACCTTCAAACTTACTTCTTTCATGGTTGTGGTAACCATAAAGAAGAACAGAAGCATAAAAACAATGTCAGGAAGGGAGGCGGTATTAATAGCCTGTTGTCCGCCGCTTTTCTTTTTTCTAAACTTTGCCATTTTGTTTCTCTTTCTTTATGGTTTTCTAGCACCTACGCTACGCGGTTCTGCCTCAGAAATCCTTTGCGGATAAATCGTACGAACAGCTTCCTGTTGGTCCTTGTCCAGTTCGTCGTATCGCTTGTTGAATTGTTTCATGGATATTTCGTTACGCAATTCGGTGATGGCAGCCTGAAGTTCGTTCTGAACATTCAGATACATCTGGTATTGCGTACCCCTATCTGTTTGCAACGAAATAACTGCATTCTTGGTAACCGGATAAACCCCGAAATAAGGTACTTCCATCATTTCAATTTCAGGAAGTGTTGGCAGGTTCATCGGGTTTTGCAGAAACTCTTTGGTAGCTTCTTTCAAATCTCTCAAATCCATGTACTGGTTTTCAACAAGCAGCAGGTTACGGGAGTTAATCAACACCTCAAAAACGTTCCGTTCTTTTACCGGTGGCTGATCTTTAGGCTCTTCTGTAATTGGAGGAGGTAACATCCTCGATAAGCCCTTGTCCGTATCCATGGTGGTAGTCATAAGGAAGAAAATAAGCAGCAGAAAGGCGATGTCGGCCATCGACCCTGCGTTTACTTCCTGTATATCTCTTTTTGCCATAGAAAATTTATTTTTTAGGATGAGACTTAAATCCCAATCCTGTTAATTATCGGAACAACCTTGAAATTTCACTGTATGCAATAGACAATATTGCAATACCAAATAAAAAGTACATGGTGTACAGGAATGTATCCGACATGAGCAACATGCTTGGCACATTATCTTTTCCTTCGTAACCAACAAGGTTTAAAGGTGTTCCATCGCCCAACGAGTAGGCTATGGCAACAACAACAATAAGTCCAACAATTGAAATCAATGTACGAACAGCGTTTTTAGGACGCAGTATAAGAAACACAATTTCAAAAAGGATTGCAATAACTGCAGTGGCAATAACAAGTGCTTTTCCCCAGTTCAGAAAAGGCTCGGTGTAGATGGGGGTATAGTAAACCTGACCAGCTACATCACCGCCAAAATAGAACAAACCGGCAAAAAACAGTGTAATAGCCAGCAGGGCATATAATACAATGTTTAAAATGCTATTTAGTTTGGTCATGATTGGTCTTATTTTTTCATGTTATACTTTACAAGAATATCCAGAAGAGAGATAGATGCATCTTCCATGGTGTTAACAATACCGTCAATTTTAGAAACGATATAGTTGTAGAACACCTGAAGGATGATGGCAACTATCAAACCAGACACTGTTGTAATCAAAGCAACTTTAATACCACCTGCTACAGCTGAAGCAGAGATATCACCCATAGCCTGAATACTATCGAAAGCGTCAATCATACCAATTACTGTACCCATGAAACCAAGCATCGGGGCAACGGCGATGAAAAGAGAGATCCATGTAAGACCTTTTTCCAGAAGACCCATTTGAACTGATCCATAAGATACTACTGATTTCTCAACTACATCTAAACCTTCGTCGAAACGATCCAATCCCTGATAGAAGATTGAAGCAACAGGGCCGCGGGTATTGCGGCAAACCTCTTTTGCTGCCTCAACGCCGCCATCCTGAAGAGCGTTTTCAATGTTCTGAAGTAATTTTTTTGTATTGGTAGAAGCCAGATTTAAATAAATAATTCTTTCAATACAGAGTGCTAAACCGAAAATCAAAGCAAGTAATACGAAGCTCATGAAAACTGCTCCACCTTCAATGAATTTTGATTTAATCTGTTTGTGAATTCCAACTTCTTCGGCTTCATCAGCTGTTGTAACCTGCTCAACGGCTGGAGCTTTTTCTGTAACCTGTTCAGTTTTAGTTTCAGCGGTAGCTTCGTCTTGCTGAGCAAAAGTGGCTGATGCGCCAAAAGTAAGCATCCCAAAAACTGCCAAAAACGCAAATAGCTTTTTCATAATCTGTTCTAAATTTTTGATTTGTATTGGTTTGTTAATACTCAAAGATATTTTTCTTTGTAATGTTAAATTAAACATAGGAGACAAAAATAATTGGAACTAAAACGAAAAACAAATATTTCCAAAATCAATTTAAAATATTGTTACATTTTTAAGGGTTTCCCGGTTTGTTTTTTTAGTTAAGAGGTAAACCTAAAGTTCAGATACGTAAATATATAATAAAATTGGTTCCCTTATTTATTGTTTGATATATTTAAATAAAATTAACTAACAAGATTTAAGCCTGATGTCTTGTGATAAGATTGTTTCTTTTGCTGGTTAAATGTTTAAGTGGCAATTATTCAGACAGATAGCTTTGAATTTCAAAATGCAGCTGTTAGCTATTAAAAGAATTGCTCTCATTATGTTAGTATAGTTCAGTAAATCAGTAGTATATATTAATTTGGTCAGATGTTAATTTCTCCTTTTAATGATTTATTGAGACTGGCTTTTATTTCTTCGGTTGAATTACAATTGGCTAACAAGTACATCAATTTTGTTACGGCTGCTTCTGTGGTGATATCGTGTCCGCTAATGATACCAATTTCAAGCATATGAATACCGGTCTCATAGCGCCACATTTCAACACTTCCGGCCAGGCATTGAGTTACGTTAAGTATAATAATGCCCCTGTCGACAGCTTTTTTGAGCGCATCCAGAAACCATTTGTGTGTGGGCGCATTACCCGATCCATAAGTTTCCAGTACAACTGCTTTAATGCCGGGTGCTTGTAACACCGATTCCAGAACGGGTTGGCTGATTCCGGGAAAAATTTTCAAAAGCGCCACCGAAGTGTCCATTTTTTTTGCAGCCCAGAAATTTCCGCTAAGGGTAGTGTATCTGATGTATGGATAGTTGAATTTGATATGTATGCCAACTTCTGCCAATGGCGGGTAATTGTCTGACCGAAAGGCCCTGAAATGTTCGGCGTTGTATTTGGTGGTACGATTACCCCTGAACAACTTGGCCTGAAAATAGATGCATACTTCGGGAACCAATGCTTGTTTGTTCTTTTGAGCTGCTGCAATTTCAAGTGCTGTAAGCAAATTTTCTTTCCCATCGGTGCGGATGGTTCCTAATGGTAGCTGACTTCCGGTCAGAATAACTGGTTTTTGCAGATTGTGCAGCATAAAACTCAGAGCGCTGGCTGTGTAGGCCATGGTGTCGGTGCCATGCAGTATTACAAAACCATCGTATTCGTTGTAATTTTCCTCAATGAGTTGCACCAAAGTTACCCAGATATCGGGATTCATCATGGATGAATCAACGGCCGGGCTGAATGAAATGCTTCGCACCTGAAAGTCGAACTTCCTTAACTCGGGAACATTTTTGGAGATGTTCTCGAAGTCGAAGGGTACCAGAAGATTGGAGTCTGGGTCGTTAAGCATCCCTATGGTACCTCCGGTATATATAATGAGTATTTTTCTTTCCACTTTATTGAGTTGTTTGCTTTGATTGAATTCTATTTGCTTCGGTTATGAAAAAGTTTTATAGGTAAAAGTGTTAACTATAAATTTTGGTTCAATGCCATGTGTTTATAGGTTAAATAACTTTTGGGCATTTTGGGTGGTAATATGGTTTACCTCATTAACTGACAATCCTGAAATTTCTACCAGTTTATCGCGTGTTAAGACCAGATAGGCCGGTTCGTTACGTTTTCCTCGATGTGGAGCCGGAGCCAGATAAGGGGCATCTGTTTCAAGCAGTACCCTTTGGATACCTGTTTCAGATAAAATATCTGGCAATGAAGATTTTTTAAATGTTACCACACCGTTTATGCCCAGATAAAAATTTGGTAATTCAAGGATTTTTTTAGCATCGTTGATGTCTCCTGAAAAACTGTGGAAAACACCTTTAAGGCGGGAATCGTAAACCTTATCAAATACATCAAAAATTTCGGGGAATGCATCACGTGTATGTATTACAACTGGCAGGTTGAGCTCGCAAGCCCATTTAAATTGTATAGCCAATGCATCCTTCTGCTCTTTAAAATAGGTTTTGTCCCAGTAAAGGTCGAGACCGATTTCTCCAATTCCAGTAAAAAAACGAGAGTTCAGTTGCTTTTCTATAATATCGAGTTGTTGTTTGTAATCTGCTTTAACCGAGGTTGGATGCAAACCCATAAGGGCTTTGCACATATTTGGAAACTTTGATTCGGTTTCCAGCAAAGTATTGATGCTACCGGTGTCAATATTTGGTAAAATAATCTGAAAAACTCCGGCACGGGAAGCTCGGTCAATTATCTCTTCGCGATCCTGATCAAAAGCATCCAGATAAATGTGAGAATGGGTATCAATTATCATAATTTATTGATAGTCAATTACTGGCCGACTTTTTAATTCATTACATGGTTCCAATTATTAAATTAACCAATGGTCCGAAATATCAGACCATTGGTTAATGAAAAAACTAGAAACTGTTTAAATTAAGATATAAGATTTTTAGATGTAAGATAGATAGAGAAGATTTATAAGTTTTTATAGATATCTTGGCATCTTTCCAGACTTATCTATCCATCTAATAATCTTATCCCGATACTCGGGATTTCGTAAACTTCAATTCTAATCATCTTAATAAAAATTTCTATATAAAATTTAAACAGTTACTAAATCTACCTATATTAAAAACTTATAACTGCTGTTTATATTTACTAACTAAAACGTTAGTTTGAAATTTTTAAACAATTCCCTGTGCCATCATAGCTTCGGCAACTTTTACAAATCCGCCAATATTCGCACCTTTAATATAATTGATTTTTCCGTTAGGTTCGGAACCAAATTTCACACAGGTAGCGTGAATATTGGTCATAATTTGGTTTAACCTTGCATCAACTTCTTCACTGGTCCAGTTAATTCGCATGCTGTTTTGACTCATTTCAAGTCCTGAAACAGCTACACCGCCAGCATTAACAGCTTTTCCGGGTGCAAATGAGATTTTTTCGGTAGCCAGATTGGCAGCTTCGGCGGTGCAACCCATATTGGAAGCTTCTGCAATTAGTTGACAACCATTGCTGATGAGTGCTTGTGCATCGGTTTCATCAAGTTCGTTTTGTATGGCACAAGGAATAGCAATATCAACCTTCTGCTCCCAGGGGCGCTTGCCTTCAAAGAATTGTACACCATATTTTTCAGCATATGGTTTTACGATATCCTGATTGGAGTTCCGCAGCTCAAGCAGATAATCTATTTTACTACCTGATATGCCATTGGGGTCATAAACATAACCGTCGGGGCCTGAAATAGTAACAACTTTGGCTCCCAGTTCGGTGGCTTTAAGTGCGGCTCCCCAAGCTACATTCCCAAATCCTGACAAGGCAACGGTTTTCCCCTTTAGATTGTCGCCTTTTAGTGCCAGCATTTCACGAACAAAATAGATGGCCCCGAAACCGGTGGCTTCAGGTCGTATAAGGCTACCGCCATATTCACGCCCTTTACCGGTAAACACGCCTGTGAATTCGTTGGTGAGCTTTTTATACATACCATACATGTATCCTATTTCTCTTCCACCCACGCCTATATCGCCTGCGGGTACATCGGTGTTAGGGCCTATGTGTCTGAAAAGTTCACACATAAATGATTGGCAGAATCGCATGATTTCATTATCCGACTTGCCTTTGATGCTGAAATCAGATCCCCCTTTACCACCACCCATCGGCAATGAGGTGAGGCTGTTTTTAAAGGTTTGCTCAAATCCCAGAAATTTTAAACTGCTGAGCGTAACGCTGGAGTGGAAGCGTAATCCTCCTTTGTAAGGGCCAATGGCAGAATTGAATTCCACGCGGAATCCACGATTCACTTGGACTTCGCCGCGGTCGTCGACCCAAGGCACTCTGAACATGATAACCCGCTCGGGTTCGACCATTCGCTCCAATATTTTGGCTTTCTGGTATCGGGGGTTTTCTTTATAATAGTCCCATACTGTTTCTACAACTTCCTGTACGGCCTGTAAAAATTCATTTTCGCCGGGATTTTTTGCCCTGACGCCATCCATGAACTCTTTTAATTTTGCATCCATAAATGAAAAGTTTAATTTTGGTATTTATAGTTCAAAAATAGAAAAAAGTTTCAATATAAGTAATAAATTAAAAGATTTGAAAAAATAATTGACATGATAGCTTAAATATTAATATATCAAATAAATAACAGCTATTTTTAATCAATTTATTTTAGGTATAATGATATAAATCATTTAAAAAATAGTAATTTTAGAAAAAATCGTAAGGTTATTTTTAAATTGAGTTAATTTATTTAACGGTTAGAGTTGTTATTATTGATTTTAAGTAATGTTATAATTTTTACAAGTTAATTAATGTGGAATAGATAATCAAGAAAAATGGAAGAATGTTTTTTTTATTATAGCAAATGGCCTTAAAACACTAACATTTTTGGTAGATTTGCGTATCAATGTATTTATTCCATTTTTTGTCATTGATACCCCGTTGTTATGAATTCACTTAATATGCATAAAAAGGCTCTCCATTGGATAATTCTAAAGAGCATTTTTTTAGTTTTATTATTTATTTCCGGCTTTTCTTTAAATGTTACAGGACAAACCAATGTAAGTGTAAATGTTTGTGCCGGAGGCGTAACTACTGGCTCCTTATTAATGGATGCAGGTGGCGTTGCCCCGGGGCAACGAACAGGCGGGCAATGGGTGAGTACTGGTGGGTTAACTTTTTCCGATTTAGGAGAAAATCCTGTCATTTCGGGGTTTTCTAACCCACCAGGAACATATACCATACAGTGGAGACGAAACGGAGGTAAATTATATAACTTTAATATTACAGTATTAAACAACCCGCTTCCGAATGTTTATTTGCGAGACCAGGCAACGGGCAGTCGGGATGCTGTTTTAATGTGTAACAAAACCAATGTTACAGTAAATGTGGTACCTGAGGTCGGAAATCCGGTGCCTCCCACATCCTACCAATATTATGTAACTTCTTATACTACAGGTGGTTCAACTGCTTTAACTGTGCCTCCTACTATCAACGCCAGTTATACTTATTCAACCGCATCATTTCAAAACCTTGATTATTTTTCTGCCTTAGTTACTGGTAACAATGGTTGCCGGGTTATGACCAATGCTTTGCAGGTTTCATCAGTGAGCGATATTCAGGTTCAGGTTGTTGGTGGAGCTTCTGTTTGTAAATCAGGAACGATTCCTGCGGTCGATCTTGAAGTAGTTCCTTTTAATATTGGTCCGCCAAATAATTTTCAATATACATGGTATTTACCCGGCGGTGCGACTGCAACCAATGTGCCATCTGTAACAGTTAATAGTTTTGGCGATTATTATGTTCGTGTAACCGGTTGTGGAGGGAATGTTTATCAATCGAATACAGTTTCTGTAATTGATTACGATATACCACCTGTACAACTTAGCCCGTCGGGTTCGGTAAATGTGTGTTATGGTTCATCCACTAATTTAACGGCTACCCATTCAACCATTCCGGTTAATCCTTTAACCTACGACTGGTATCATAATGGTATGAGCGGTATTCAGAATGGATTATCCAATAGTTATACTGCCATTTTACCTGGGGGATATAAAGTTAGAGCTTATGAAGCTGCCAATAGGGAGTGTTATACCGAATCGGATGTTGCTGAAGTAAATGTTACATCATTCTCGGTCAATCAATTTAGCAGTAATACCACATTTTGTGGTACCATTTCGCCTTCGTTGGGCGTAAATGCATTAGTGGAAAATGGTTCAGGACCAATCAATGTTACCATCAGGAATAACTCTGCCGGAACCAACCATGTTTTTACTATTCCTTCTGGTGTCCTGACTTTTGTATCGTTGCCGGCCATTTCTGCCACATCTACTTATCAGATTGTTAATTTAACAGCCAATGGATGCTCAGTTGCGCCTGATGTTTTATTGGACATACCAACTGTAACTTATACCAGAGAACCCGATCCAATAGTTTATTCACTTACAGGAACAGCAAATTGTGAAGGAAGCAACACCATTATTGGTTTAAGTGGCAGTCAGGCAGGGGTAACTTATATGTTATTACGCGATAACGTTCCCACCGGGATAACAGTTCCCGGAACAGGCGCTCCAATAGGTTCAGCATGGACAGTTAATACAGCGGGTAATTATACAGTTTCGGCAAGCATTGGTGCTTGTCCGCCTGTTTTAATGAGTGGTAGCATATTGGTACGTCCAATGCCAATTGCGGTTGATTTTATCAATACTGGTCTTTTCTGCCCAAATGGGACCATTGCATTACAAACATCCTATACAGGAACAACTTATACTTTGTACCGCGATGGCATATCCACAGGCATAACACGTGTTGGAAATACAGGCAACCCTGTTTCTTTTGGCTCTCTGTCTATTCCGGGTGTTTATACAGTTAGAGCATCAACCGGTGGAACATGTTTTATTGATTTGACTGATGTTTTAACCGTTCAGGGGCCGCCCACAGTCTTTAATCTTAGTGCTAATAAATTAAACTATTGTTCAACGGCGCCGCTTAGTGGTGTAACTCTGACTCTAAGTGGTTCACAAAATGGATTAATTTATCAGCTTTACAATGGAGCAACCTTAGTTTCTACTACGGTTGGCGATGGAAATCCTATCAATTGGAATAATCAGATTGCAGGTTCTTACACGGTAGTTGCCTCCAATGATGGTGGGTGTAATGTAAATATGGCGGGTAACCCTATCATTACAGCACTACCGGTGCCTACTGCTACTATTTCTGTTGCTTCAGCAACGAACCGTAGATGTGAGGGAAGTACCGCTGATTTTAGAATTGGGGTAGCCCTGACTGGTCTTCCACCGTTTAGTTTTCAAATAGTTAACAATGCAGGACTTCCGGCAATATCTGTAGTAAATCATCCTTCTACCATATTCACCCCAATTTCGGTTGATCCTAATCAAACCGTAATTTATACAATTATTAATTTAACCGATGGGGCCTCCTGTTCTCCAGTTCCGGGAACGGGCAGCGCTCAGTTTTTTGTTGATCCGCTGCCATCAATTACATTCAATCCTGAAAACCCGGAATTATGTTTTGGAGGAACGCCTGTTTCTATTACTGCATTAGGAGCAGGAGTAGGTGGTACTTATTTATGGAGCGATGGTTTAGGGTCGAACCAAACCATTAATGTTTCGCCTCCGGCTACTCAAACTTATACTGTTACAGCACGTACTGTTTATAATTGTGCTGCATCGCGACCGGTTACCGTAACTGTTAATCCATTGCCTGCTGTTAATTTCGAACCTCCGGGTAGCGATTATTCAGTTTGTCAGAATGGTGGTATAATTACTATGTCGCCGGTGCCTGTTGGAGGAAGTTTTACAGGAACAGGAATCATTCCTTCGTCGTATGATTTTAATCCGGCTGCTGCAGGAGCAGGAACACATAATATAACCTACACTTATCAGGATACAAAGGGTTGTGCCAACTCCAGAACCAAAGCTATAGTGGTTACACCTCCTCCGGTAATTTCAATTTCAAGTTTGCAAAACAGCTATTGCGCCGACGATCCGAATGATGTGGTAGTGGGTAATCCCACCAACAATAGGGGCTCGTTTACTTTGGTTGGTCAACCAGCCGGAGTGGTTTGGGGTGATAATGGAAATGGAACCATGTGGTTGTCGCCATCGGGAATTGTTAATACCGGATCGGGACCAGGTACTTACACGATCAGATATTCCTACACCGATTTAAATGGTTGTGTTTCGCAAGTTGAACGAACCACGTTAATACAGGAAGATCTGGGGGATGTAATTCGTTTTAGAAACTTGCCCGGAACAAGTTGCCAAACAGCGGCACCCATTACTTTGCAGGCCTATTTTGACAGGGCTGTAGATGTGGACATTACTACCAATGATGGTTTGTTTACTGGCCCTGGTATTACCGACAATGGCAATGGCACTGCAACCTTCGATCCTTCAGTGGCAGGAAACGGGCTTCATACTGTTAACTACAATTACCGAGACCCCTTAACAGGATGTACAGCGGGTTACTCACGTAATATTCAAATTGGCACCGCCTTAAACATTGCCAATATTAACCCGATTTATTGTTTAACCAATGGAAGTCAATCCATTTGGGGGATGCCAACCGGAGGTACTATGCGCGTCTACCGTAATTCTGTTGACCCGGCGAACCTTATTGATACACAGGTGAATAATTCTGCTGCCAATCCGGTTAATTTTAACCCATCGGTTATAGGCTCTGGTACCTATATATTTGTTTACGAATTATGGGATGGCAGTTGTGCCAATGTTATTGATTATACCACAGTGGTTCATCCTGTTATCAATCCCGCCTTTACCACAACCAGCGGATTAACACAGTTTTGTGAAACCACCACCAGTGTTACCTTTGCGTCTGTTCAACCGGGAGGTACTTTTTCAGGGCCGGGGGTATCGATGAATGTGTTTAATCCATCTGTTGCAGGGCCTGGTAATCACGTGATTACACATACTATTAATACAGGTTCGTGCAGTGCCTCAACCACCATTACGCTGTCGGTTGTTCCGGTTCCGGTAGTTTCTATTGTGAATTTGAATGACGAATACTGCGAGAATCAAACTGGTCCATTCCTTATTCAGGCCAGCAACATGGGTGTTGGCGGAGCGGTTTACACGTTTAATTCTACAGCCAATGCAATTGGTCGCTCTCCATTATACACCCTTGATGTGTTTGGAAACAGGATTTACGCTAGTACCATAACCTCCGAGCAGGTATATTTTGACCCAACATATGTTAGCGAAGGCTTCTATACTGTTTCTTACAATTTTAACAATAGTGCCAATAATGGCTGTTCGGCCACGTATTCAAAAATTGTAACCGTTCACGATGTTCCGGAAGTGAATTTTGGAGGTGTTGCCAATCCCATTGAGTATTGTCAGGATGCAGGATTGCAAACCTTGTCGGGTAGTTTTGTTGGTACCGGGAATTTTACCGGATCAGGAGGATTCTTTGGTGCAGGAATAATAGATGCTAATCCAAATGATGGTATTGCCATTTTTGACCCATCTTTATTATTGCCTGGATTATACCCGGTTGAGTACGTATATACGTTGCCTGTAACAGGTTGTGTGTCCAGAAGTAATAAAGATATTAGAGTATTGGCATCTCCTGCTGTTTACAATATTACACCGTCAAGTGCCATTCCATATTCGGCCAATTATTGTGAAGGCTCGACAGGCGTAACTATAGGCGTTGATTTTTCACAAACGGGAATTACTTATCAGTTAATTTATAATAACAATTTAGCTGTTCCGGTTCAAACCGTTGTTGGCGATGGCGATGCCATTCAATTTGCCGCTCCGGTTACTTTGCCCGGAACTTATACAGTACGTGCGGTAACTGCTTCGGGCTGTTATTCAATCATGAATGGTTCTGTTCAGGTAGTGATGAATAAAGTTGCTGCGGCTATTTCTACCGACAACGTGTCGTGCAGAAATGGTAACGACGGACAGATAACCATTACAGCCTCGGGAGGCAGTGTTCCTTATGTTTACCAGATTTCAACCGATGGCGGAATAACATATACCAGCAGTGCCGGAAATGTTTTCACGAATCTGGTTGCAGGTACTTACCATATTCAGGTAACCGACCAAATTGGATGTACCATGCCGGCTCCGGTTGAAGTGATAATTTCGCAACCTGTTGATGCATTAACGCTTAGTTCATCGGTGGTGGATGTGGGTTGTTTGCCGTGTTTTGATGGAGGCGATTGCGATGGTTCGGGTTCCATTACAATATCGGGAGGCACACCATTTGCCGACTTGATTGCATATCCTTCGGGATATGAGATAGTTTGGAGAGATGCAGCCAATAATATAATTGGCAATGGCTTAAATATTAATAATAAGTTGCCCGGAAATTACACGGCCACAGTAACAGATAGCGAAGGTTGCACAACATCGTTGGTAGTAACAATTGGTTTGAGGCCGGCTTTGACGCTCATCGAGGAGTTGCCTCAACACATCAATATTGTTTGCAATGGTTCGGCAACCGGCGTTTTTGGTGTAACTGCAACTGGAGGAACAGGAATATATGAGTTTTCTTTGGATGGCGTAAACTGGTTTGCCAGTGCTTCTGACAGTTATCTGTTCACCAATCTTTTGGCCGGAATTTATCAGCCTTATGTAAGAGATGCTCAATATACACGTTGTGTGGCTTTAGCTGCGCCGGTAATAATCACTCAGCCTGATGCGCTCACATTAACCGAAGTGGTGGCATCGCATGTTAATGTGGATTGTTTTGGTGGAAGCACCGGTCAATTTGAATTGGTAGCCACAGGTGGTTCGGGTATTTATCAGTACACCATTGACAATGGTGTTACCTGGCAAAACTCAAATTTGTTTACGGGCCTATCAGCAGGCACTTATTATGCCTGGGTAAGAGATGCAAATGCTACGGCGTGCATATACCAATCTGTTTTAGTAACCATTACACAGCCTGCTGCACTGAGTTTATCACTTAATTCAGTTAGTCATGTAACCTGTTATGGTGGAAACAATGGGTCAATATCAGTTACTGCATTGGGTGGAAGTGGAAATTTCAGCTATTCAATTAATGGAGGAGCTACCTGGCAAACAGAAACGTTGTTTAGCAATTTATCAGCAGGTAGTTACCAAATTAGCCTGAGAGACGAGGCTTCATCGGCTTGCGAACTTATCAATACACTTACTGTTAATATTTCTCAGCCACAGGATTATACCATAACAGAGGATATAGCCATGCATCAGAACGTTTCGTGCTTTGGCGTAAACAATGGTTCTTTTACAGTGGTACCTAGTCGGGTTGGTAATTTCCAATATAGTATTGATGGCATTAACTGGCAGGTTTCACCCGTGTTTAACAACTTAATAGCCGGAGGCTATCAGGTTTCTGTGCGCGATATGGCCACCTCCGATGTAAATTATTGTGTTAAAAATAATGTTATTACGGTAGTTATAAGTCAACCATTAGCAAGTTTGGCTATTCAAAGCTCTTCAATAGCCCATGTTAATTGTATTGGTGGGAATAACGGAAGTGTTCTGGTTACGATATCTGGGGGCACCGGGCCATACAATTATCAGTGGTATTTGGTTACCGGAACCGGTAATTTGCCGCTTGGGGCTATAAATAATGGCACCACCAATAATGCCATTAATTTGGTAGCTGGCAATTACAGGGTAGTAGTTACCGATAACAATGGATGCCAGACAATAGGTGATTACACGATTAACGAGCCAGCCACCGGGGCTGTTATCTCCATAGTTGATATTAACCATGTTACAACTTTAGGCGGAAATAATGGTGCTATTGAAGTTTCTGTTACCAATGGCACAATGCCTTACTCATCAATTGTTTGGAGTGGAACCGATATGGGAGGAACACCTGTTGGTGGATTGGTTAATGGTGTTTACCGACAAGAAAATCTGGTGGCCGGAATTTATGAGGTTGCTGTAACCGATGCCAATGGGTGTATAACCGTTTTGGGCAATATCGTCGTTTCCCAGCCGGGCATGAATCTGGGCTTTATTACCACTCAGAACAACCCGGCACCATGTCGGGGATCATCCAACGGTACCATTAATCTATCGGTTGTTGGCGGAACTCAGCCATATCAATCTATAACGCTAACCAACAGTGCTTTATTTGAGTACCCGAAAAACGCATCAGGTAATAATTATGCCAATTATATTGGTTTACAGGCAGGTGTGTATATTGCCACAGTAGTTGATGCCAATAATATAAGTTATACCGAAACCATTATATTAACTGAGCCCGATGCCATTGTTTTCGATTTCGAAAAAATAAAGGATGTTACCTGTTTTGGCGAGGCCAATGGTTCGGTGCGTTTCAGAATTACCGGCGGAACGCCTTATCCGGGTAATGTTGTGAATCCTTTATTGCCCGATAATCCATACTATCATGTATTGGTTGTTCCATCAATTGGAGCTTCAAGGAGTTATTATGTTGAGGTCGGCCAGAATTTTAACATCAACGATTTGCCCGCCGATAATAATTATTTGATTACTGTATCTGATGCCAATGGATGTCAGGCATCTGCTTCTACTACAATAACACAGCCTTTACAGCTTGCCGTTAATGTGTTGAATGTTAAAAACATATCCTGTTTTGGTGGTTCTGATGGTGAAATTGCAGTTTCCATTAGCGGACGACCTGCCGGTACGCCGTTTATCTATAACTGGCAGCGCTTAGAAGCTGGCGTGTGGATTGATTATCAGTTAAATGGCAATACTATTCTATCCGGATTGGCATTGGGGAGCTACCGGGTAAATGTGATTGAAATGGTTACCGGATGCTCAATAACATCCAATGCAGTTATCATAACTCAGCCTGTTGACCTGACACTTCAAGCTGTACCTTTCCATATTAATACATGTAGAGGTGATAATTCAGGACGCATTGAGGTAACTGTTAATGGTGGTGTTGCACCTTATTTAATTGATTACGGAACAGGAACGCTATTGGGTAACGGTCCGGTTTTCAATGTTACCGGGCTAATTGCAGGTCCTTATACTATAACTGTTACCGATAAT
>CAZFTD010000059.1:0-18185 GCA_964521525.1 uncultured Marinilabiliaceae bacterium
CTAACAACTAACAACTAACAACTAACAACTAACAACTAACAACTAACAACTAACAACTAACAGCTAACAACTAACAACTAACAGCTAAAAACTTGCCTCTTAATATGATTGGCATTATCGATATTCTTTCTCCTATCTTCTGCCTTCAGTCTTTAGCCTGCTGCCTTTCCTACCCCAACATCAACTTTAACAACAGCCGGGCAGATATAAAAATCACAAACACAGTAGTAATAAGAATGCCGACAGGAACCAAAACTTCTGAACCAAACAATTCTTTGTTTCTTATACCGCCATGTATATAGCGAAAACTAAAGCGCTTAAAAAGCCAATAAACAAAAGCTCCACAAAATAAACCAAGCAATAAACCGCCAATAATATCGCCAGGGTAATGCAACCCCATATAAATGCGTGAATACGAATTAACCAGTGCCCATAAAAAAATAACCAGTGAGAAGTACCACTTCCGAAAAAGTAAGGCCGTAAACATAGCCAATCCAAATGAGTTAGCAGCATGTGAAGAAACAAATCCAAACCTGCCTCCTTTTTTCCCATTTACCAGTCGCACTATTCCTTCGAGCGATGGCTCGTGTGATGGCCTCAATCGCTCAAAAAACGCTTTAAAAAATGAACTCGAAATTTGGTCGCATAAAAGAATTACAAATACTAAAGCCAGTAATGGCCACACCCCCCGTGCTCCAAACCGTTTAAAAAATATAAAAACTATGGCCAAATAAAAGGGAATCCAAACCGGAATACTTGTAAATATCCAGAAAAAATTATCCCATAATGGAGCGTGAATACTATTTAAGTATAACAGTAACTCACGATCAGCTTGTAGTAGAGTGTCCAACTATTTCAGGTATTTAAGTTTTACGATGCTTAAAAATATCCTTTTTACAGATATAATCCAAATAAAATCTTGTTCAATTCTTAAAAAGAGCAAACAGAGAATATACATGATTTTAGAATCCAATAATAATTGGGTTTAATTGGCATAATAACTACTTTTGTAAACAAACTACTAATTTTTAACGAATGGAATTGAATCTAAAAAACCCCATTATTTTTTTCGATTTAGAAACAACTGGTATCAATATAGCTTCAGACCGAATTGTTGAAATTGCCATTTTAAAAATATCTCCCGGAGGAAAAGAAGAAATTAAAACCTATAAGGTTAACCCTGAAATGCCAATTCCTGCTAAAGCATCTGAAATACATGGCATTTACGATGAAGATGTTAAAGATGCCCCCACCTTTAAGCAAATTGCCAAACATCTGGCTAATTTTATGGAAGGATGTGATATAGGCGGCTTCAACTCAAACAAGTTCGATATTCCATTACTGGCCGAGGAGTTTTTAAGAGCCGGAACCGACTTTGATATGCGTAAACGCCGTTTTGTTGATGTGCAAACCATCTTCCATAAAATGGAAAAACGCACCTTGTCGGCAGCTTATTTGTTTTACTGCCAAAAGGAACTTGAAGGAGCACACGGAGCAGAAGCTGACACACGTGCAACATACGAAGTATTAAAAGCGCAAATAGAGCGTTACCCCGACTTGAAGAACGATATTGCTTTTTTATCTGAATTTTCAGCATTTAACAAAAATGCTGATTTTGCAGGACGCATTATTTTTAATGAAAACAACGAAGAAGTATTTAACTTCGGTAAGTATAAAGGTGTTAAAGTAACCGAAGTATTTGAAAAAGATCCGGGTTATTATGGTTGGATGATGAATGGTGATTTTCCTCTTTACACGAAAAAAATATTGACTGAAATAAAACTTCGTCAATTTAACAACAAATAGCAAATTGCAGCCTGTAAAACCAATTATTTATAAATGAAGATTCTCTGTATCGGCCGTAATTACGAGGAGCATGCGCATGAACTTAAAAATCCGGTTCCTGCCGAGCCGGTTGTGTTTAGCAAACCCGACTCTGCCATCCTACGCAACAATGCTCCTTTCTTTTTGCCTGATTTTGCCAAAGAGTTTCACCACGAAGTTGAACTGGTGATACGTATTAACCGACTTGGTAAAAACATTGAAGAGAAATTTGCCCACCGTTATTACAGCGAAATTGGTTTGGGTATTGATTTTACAGCCCGCGATTTACAGGACGAACTTAAAAAGAAAGGTTTGCCTTGGGAAAAAAGCAAGGCATTTGATGGCTCGGCTGTTATTTCCGAATTTGTGCCATTAACACGATATAAAAACCTGAACGACATATCTTTCAGGTTAATGATAAATGGCGAACTTCGCCAAAAAGGAAATAGCCATGACATGATTTTTAATTTCGATCAGCTAATAGCACATGTTTCAAGATATTTCACCTTGAAAATTGGCGACCTTATTTTTACGGGAACCCCTTCAGGAGTTGGCAAAGTGGCCATTGGCGACCGATTGCAGGGTTATATTCAGGAAACCTGCTTTTTCGATTTTCAGATAAAATAAATCTAATAAAAAAGGGATTTCATTAATAGAATTTAATTCAAATTAATGAAATCCCTGCTATATCACAAGGAAATAATCGTTAATTACTGTACTTCCTCAGCACTCTTCTCCAATTCGACAGCTGCTTCGTCAATTTCTCCAGCAATAGAATCAATTACTTCAGCAGATTGTTCAAGAATTACTTCTTCCTGAGCTTCTTGTTGTTTTGGGGTAGAGGTTCCGCAGCCTACAAATAATGCTGCAACGGCAAAAAGAAAAAATAGTTTTTTCATTGTTAATTAGTTTAGAGGTTTTTTGGTTGAAATTGTTATCTCTCAGGCGTTAAAAGTAATAATCCTAATTTAAATATCCACATTTTTATATAAAAAAATAAACCGGCAACTGTATAAAAATACAATTACCGGTTTATAAAATATTTACAACCAATTAATTAACAGGCTTAAAAAAACCAAGATCATCAAGACTTGAATTGGTAATATATTCAGCTTTTCCTCTATTTTCTGATCTTCCCATCTTAATAAAGATATCGGCCGATGTTCTAAACCGATCTTCCTGCTCAGTATCGAGTACCAAAAGGTAGCCCATAATTATATTGCCGGCCATTTCAACCAAACGACGAGCGTGAAAATCGATAAACTCATTATCTTTCTTCTCAACTACAGAATGAACAGCTTTTTCATACTCCTCTGTCATTCCAATTAAAATACGGCGATAACCATGCAGTTCAGGTTTTAAAGGCATTGCTTCGTATTCTCTTATTCTTTCAAGATACCCTCCTGTTGTTACACCGCGAATAGCAGCCACTACCTGAAGCTGTGTAGTCCCTTCGTAGATTGTAGTAATACGTGCATCGCGATAGATACGTTCGATGGGATAATCCTTCATGAATCCGCTACCACCATGAATCTGCAATGAATCGTAAGCCAGCTGGTTTGAATATTCGCTACTCATACCTTTTAAAAGCGGCGTAAAGAAATCGGCCAATTTTTGATAGTATTTCATTTCTGTACGCTCTTCCTTGGTTAATGCCCGCTCTTCACTGATGTGCATATAGGTTTTATAAACATCTACAAAGCGGCTTGTTTCGTATAAAAGCGTTCTGGCGGCATCCAGTTTGGCTTTCATGCGTGCAATCATTTCATAAACTGCCGGGAAATCGATAATTGATTTTCCAAACTGTTTACGTTCATTGGCATATGCAACAGCTTCGCGGTAAGCAGCCTCGCAAATACCAACTGATTGAGCTCCAATCCCCAAGCGTGCACCATTCATTAGGGCCATTACATATTTAATCAAACCCATTTTGCGGTCGCCAACCAGCTCGGCAGGTGCATCTTTAAAAACAAGTTCGCAGGTTGGTGAACCTTTGATACCCATTTTGTTTTCGATACGCCGGATGGTTACTGCTTTGTGATTGCGATCGTAAATAAACATCGACAACCCACGTCCATCAGTAGTGCCGGGTTCACTACGCGCCAGAACCAATGAAACATGACCATCGCCGTTGGTAATAAAACGCTTAACACCATTCAGAAACCATTTGCCCTTTTTCTCATCATAGGTGGCTTTTAATTGAACAGCTTGTAAGTCAGAACCCGCATCAGGCTCAGTAAGGTCCATAGCTGCTGTTTCGCCATTACTAATACGTGGAAGGAAACGAGCCTTCTGGTCTTCATTGGCAAACTCGTTAATGGTTTCGGCACAATCCTGCAAGCCCCAAATGTTCACAAAACCTGCATCAGCTCTGGAAACAATATCAGCAGCCATAATGTAAGGAACAATTGGGAAATTCAAACCATCATATTTTCTTGGCAGGGTAATACCCATTAAACCAGCTTTTACAAGTGCATCGAGATTTTCCTGGGTGCCTTTGGCATAAATAACTTCATTGTTAACAATCTTCGGCCCTTCGGCATCAACACCTTCGGCATTGGGGGCAACAATATCGCCGCAAATTTCGCCAACAATTTCAAGCACTTTTTCGTAGCTGTCCATGGCATCTTCAAAATCCATGGGAGCGTAATCAAATTTATCCTTATCCGCAAAGTCTCTTTCTTTGAGGGCTACTATTTTCTTCATCAGCGGGTGCTTGAGATGAAATAGCAGATCAGGGTTATCTGTAAAAAAATTAGCCATTTTTCTTCCGTATTAGGGACCGAATAACGGTCCGGAATAAAACTTAAATTAAAAAACAGTCAATTACTTACTGTTCTTTTTATAATATTTAATCATTTTGGGTATAATCTCCATTACATCGCCGGTTATTACATAATCGGCAATTTTGTTGATTGGAGCATTGGGGTCGTTATTGATGGCAATAACCATCGACGACTCCTCCATACCGGCTGTATGCTGAATTTGGCCCGATATACCACAAGCTATGTATAGTTTGGGACGCACGGTGATTCCTGTTTGCCCAACCTGGCGGTCGTGATCGGCATAGCCAGCATCAACAGCTGCTCTGGAAGCACCAACTTCTCCGCCCAAAACTTCAGCCAAATCATATAGCACCTTGAAGTTCTCTTTGGAGCCCATTCCATATCCTCCTGAAACAATGATAGAAGAGTTTTTGATGTTCACACGGCTTTTTTCCATATGACGCTCAATAACTTTCACAACTAAATCTTCAGGTTTAAGATATTTGTTAACATCCAAATGAACGACTTTACCTTTATGGCTGGCAGAGAAAATCTCTTTTTTCATAACACCCTCCCTAACGGTAGCCATTTGCGGACGGCAATCGGGGTTAATAATGGTAGCTACAATGTTTCCACCAAAAGCGGGACGAATCTGGTAAAGTAAATCTTTATAAACTTTTCCGGCTTTCTTATCTTCATGGTCGCCAATTTCGAGGGCGGTACAATCGGCTGTTAAACCACTTACCAATGCAGATGACACCCTTGGGCCAAGGTCGCGGCCCATGGTAGAGGCACCCAACAATGCTATTTGTGGTTTCTGTTCGGTAAATAAGCCGTTAATAACAGCAGCATGTGGCAAAGTTGTATATGGATCGAGGCGGGCATCATCGCCAATATGTACGATGTCTGCTCCATAAGGGAACAACTGATCTTCAAGGCCTTTTAATTTATGTCCAAGAACAACTGCTTCAAGCTTGCAATTTAATCTGGTGGCAAGGGTACGGCCTTTGGTGAGCAATTCAAGGCTCACATCGGCAACTTTGCCCTCATCCATCTCACATATTACAAAAATATTGTTCATTTTATTCAAAATTTTCAAACCCTAAACCGGGCTGGTTTTACATAATCTGACTGAACAGAATTAACCAATTGTGTGATTAACAATCAGTTCCTTAATTAATTCTTCGATTTCGGCGTCGGTTCCAGACAAAACTTTCGATTCTTTAGCCTGAAAAACAACATTTTCAATTGTTTTCACTTTTGTAGGCGAACCGTTTAAACCTAACCATTGATGATCGGTTTCGATATCGTTAACACTCCACTCCTGGATGTTCAAATAAGGCCGATCGGCAGTTAAATCAATGTAATCTTCTGATTGATTCTGTCTTTCAGATACGGTGCGGGCATGCTTATATTTCATAATAAGCTTGGCAGCTCTGGGGCGACAAGGTGCTGCGGACCCATTAACTGTAATCACACATGGAAGAGGCGATTCAACAGTTTCAACTCCCCGTTCCAAACGTCGTTTTACTACAATTTTCTTTTTGTCGGCCGATAAAATATCCTCAGCATAAGTTATCTGTGGTAATCCAAGTTTCTCAGCAACCTGAGGACCAACCTGAGCTGTATCTCCATCAATTGCCTGACGACCAGCAATAATTAAATCGTAATCTTTAATTTTTCGAATGGCACAAGATAATGCGTAAGAGGTGGCCAAAGTGTCGGATCCCGCAAATGCACGGTCGGTTAAAAGAAATCCATTATCGGCTCCCCGATATAATCCTTCACGGATAATATCTGCTGCCCGTCCTGGTCCCATAGTTAAGAGAGTTACGGTCGATCCTTTATGAATATCTTTTAATCGTAACGCTTGTTCAAGTGCGTTCAAGTCTTCCGGATTGAAAATGGCCGGCAACGCAGCACGGTTTACCGTACCGTCTGCTTTCATAGCATCCTTGCCCACATTCCGTGTATCAGGCACCTGCTTGGCAAGAACAATAATTTTTAATCCCATTTTAACAAATTTAAGTACAAGAGTTATTTCACGAGCAGCAAATATAGTAAAACGGATTGTTCCTGCAACCCAATAAACAGGCTGTTAAACAACCAATTAAAGAAAAATATCCTCTTTGGTATTTTTTTACGCACATTAACAATTTCTAACATCCAACCCAACAATAAGTTATAATTAATGTTGAAAACCTCATTTTTTGTGTTACCTCAACCAACATTTTAGTTGGTTTTGCAATTTATATTTAGTTTAAGTAAGAATGAATTTTTGAATTTTTCGTACAATAATTTGAGCAAAATTAAAGTATGACAGTTCATTAACTAAACTTTAACCTGGTTACATTGTTAAAATATTGATTAATTATTATTTCTAAATAGAATGCCGCCAGATAAACTGTATAAAACACAATTATGAAAAAGTCTTGTATAGTTCTATTGATTCTATTATTTAACCTCCAACCTAAATTTGTTATGTCACAAAACAATAATAAATCGGATAAAGAATTTAATCTTAACACTTTAACCGATTTGGAAAAGCAAGTAATCATTTATAAAGGTACTGAACGTCCTTTTACAGGCTTGTATTATAGGCACAACAAAAAGGGAACTTATATATGCAAACAATGCGACCTGCCTTTATATAAAAGCAAAGATAAATTTGATGCCCATTGTGGATGGCCGAGTTTTGATGATGAGATTAAAGGATCTGTGAAACGGGTTCCAGATGCTGACGGACGGCGAACTGAGATTGTTTGTGCACGATGCAACGCCCATCTGGGTCATGTGTTTATTGGTGAGGGCTTTACACCTAAAAACACACGACATTGCGTTAATAGCATTTCTTTAAAATTTATTCCGGAAAAAGAGCGTGAATAACCATTAGTTTTTAGGCAGAAGGCAGAAGGCAGAAGGCAGAAGGCAGAAGGCAGAAGGTTGACGGCAGGAAGCAGAAACTGAGTAACATTCCCGGGTCACCGGAAAAAAATTTAAAACTCAACATGACTAAAAAAAACAAATATAACTTTACACTACTGTCAAATAATTTTTTGAATAAGATGCTATAATGCCGACTAATTGTGGTGTCCCTACAGGACACTGAAAATTAGGGTCGATTCATCTTTACCGATATTCTGTACCTGACGGCACAGTCCCGTTAGGGACTAAAGATCGGTAAAACACTTAATTGAGGATTGATTTATTGTCCCGTTAGGGACAAAACAACTTTTTACCGGATAGTAGTGTAAGTTTTTATTAAATATCTTAGAATCTGTCCCGACTTATCTATCCGTCTAATAATCTTACATTTAATCATCTTAATAATAATCTCAATATAAAATTTAAACAGTTAAGTTTCCCTAAAATCTATAACTCTTTGGTCTTTATTCGAAAAAATAATTTTATAAAGACACATAAAGAATATTAAAAGTGCTGGTTTTTAATAAAAGACCAGCACTTTTAATATTTTCATTTATGGTGTAAACCTGTTTAGCAATTACACCTGTGCATTGGATACTATTTCAATAATTATTATTAACAGTTCCACAAAAACAAGTTTTAGAATCAAAAGATGCTAATCCCTATCAATTAATCAATTCGGGATCAGCAACCTATTAAAAAAATGACATCACCAGTATTAAAAAATCTGGAAAAGTCCTAAAAATTCTGTTTATTTGCATTTCAAATAATTAGAATAAATCCAAATAACTTCAATCAATTTATCACCAACAAGAAAAAACAAATTATGGACAAAAAGCGTGTTTATACGTTTGGAAACGGAAAAGCAGAAGGAAAAGCTGACATGAAAAACCTTCTGGGCGGTAAAGGTGCAAACCTTGCCGAGATGAACCTTATCGGGGTTCCGGTACCTCCCGGTTTTACTATCACTACTGATGTATGTACCGAGTACAACCAATTGGGACGTGATGGCGTGGTACAACTATTAAAAGCAGAAGTGGAAGCAGCTGTTGCAAACATTGAAAAGCTTACCGACACCAAATTTGGCGATGCAACCAATCCACTATTGGTATCTGTACGTTCAGGAGCTAGAGCTTCAATGCCAGGTATGATGGACACCATTCTAAACCTTGGTTTGAATGACGATGCAGTGGCCGGTATTGCTAAAAAATCGGGCAACGAATGGTTTGCATGGGATTCATACCGCCGGTTTGTTCAAATGTATGGCGATGTGGTTCTGGGTATGAAACCCGAATCAAAAGAAGAAATTGACCCCTTCGAAAAAATTATGGAAGAGGTTAAGCATGCCAAAGGTATTGAACTGGATACCGACCTTACTGTTGACGACCTGAAAGAACTGGTTAAGCGTTTTAAAGCGGCTGTTAAACAACAAACCGGCAAAGACTTCCCAACCAACTCATGGGAGCAACTTTGGGGAGCAGTAATGGCTGTATTCGATAGCTGGGGTAACCCACGCGCCATCTACTACCGTCGTTTGAACAACATTCCCGATGAGTGGGGAACCGCTGTTAACGTTCAGGCTATGGTATTCGGTAACATGGGTAATACATCGGCCACCGGTGTTGCTTTTACCCGCGATGCTGCCACCGGAGAAGACATCTTCAATGGCGAATACCTTATTAACGCTCAGGGCGAAGATGTGGTAGCAGGTACCCGCACACCTCAGGAAATTACGCTTGAAGGAAGCCGCCGCTGGGCTAAACTTCAAAATGTATCGGAAGAAGAGCGTGCTGCCAAATTCCCATCGCTCGAAGAAACCATGCCCGAACTTTACAAACAATTGAACGAAGTTCAGGAAAAACTTGAAAATCACTACAAGGATATGCAGGACATGGAGTTCACCATCCAAACAGGAAAACTCTGGATTCTGCAAACCCGTAACGGTAAACGTACCGGTGCTGCTATGGTGAAAATTGCCATGGATTTGCTACGCGAAGGCATGATCGACGAAAAAACCGCGCTTCTGCGTTTAGAACCTGCCAAATTAGATGAGTTGCTTCACCCAGTATTTGATACAGTAGCCATCCGCTCAGCTAATGTACTGGCAAAAGGTTTACCCGCCTCCCCTGGTGCTGCCACCGGACAAATTGTTTTCTTTGCCGATGAAGCTGCCAAATATGAGCAAAGCCTTTTAGTGCGCATCGAAACTTCGCCCGAAGACCTTGAAGGAATGAACATTGCCCGTGGTATTCTTACTGCCCGTGGTGGTATGACCTCACACGCTGCCGTAGTTGCCCGCGGAATGGGTAAATGTTGCGTTTCAGGTGCCGGATCGCTTCGCATCGATTACAAAGCCCGCACTTTAACCATTGATGGTCGCGTATTTAATGAAGGCGACTGGTTATCGCTTAATGGTTCAACCGGTGAAGTTTACGAAGGAAAAGTACTTACACGTAAGCCCGATATGAGTGGCGACTTTGGTCTGATTATGGATTTGGCCAGCAAATATACCAAAATGGATGTTCGCACCAACGCCGATACTCCAAAAGACGCACAAATTGCACGCGAATTTGGTGCCAAAGGTATTGGCCTTTGCCGTACCGAGCACATGTTCTTCGAAGGTGAGCGTATTAAAGCCATGCGTGAAATGATTCTGGCCTCTTCCACCGAAGGTCGTAAGAGAGCGCTTGCCAAACTGCTTCCTTATCAACGCGAAGACTTTGAAGGCATTTTTGAAGCGATGGCCGGATATGGTGTTACCGTTCGTTTGCTCGACCCACCATTGCACGAGTTTGTACCTCATCAACTTTCTACACAGAAAGAACTGGCTGAACAAATGGGCGTTACCATTGATGTGATTAAAGCCAAAGTTGATCAGCTTGAGGAATTTAACCCAATGCTTGGACACCGCGGTTGCCGCTTAGGAAACACTTATCCAGAAATTACCGAAATGCAGGCTCGCGCCATTATTGAAGCTGCCCTGAACTTAAAAGCCAAAGGTGTGGATGCCCGTCCTGAAATTATGGTGCCGCTTACCGGAACCCTCAAAGAATACAAAATGCAGGCCGACATTATTCGTGCTACTGCTGATAAAGTATTCGCTGAGCGTGGCGACAAAATCGACTACCTGGTTGGTACAATGATTGAAATTCCGCGTGCAGCATTAACTGCCGACCAAATTGCTACCGAAGCCGATTTCTTCTCGTTTGGGACCAACGACCTTACGCAGATGACTTTTGGTTATTCGCGCGATGATGCCGGCTCTTTCCTTCCAATTTACATCGAAAAAGGCATTCTGAAGCACGATCCTTTCCAGGTTTTGGATCAGGAAGGTGTAGGCCAACTTGTTGAAATGGGAACTCAAAGAGGACGCAAAACCAAAGCCAATCTTAAAGTAGGTATTTGCGGTGAGCACGGTGGTGAACCTTCTTCTGTTGAATTCTGTCACAGAGTTGGTATGAACTACGTAAGTTGTTCTCCATACAGGGTACCTATTGCCCGTTTGGCCGCAGCTCAGGCTGCCATCCGATAGTCAGTTTAACAATACTGATAATTAATAAAACCCCCCGACCAATTGGTCGGGGGGGGTTTTATTCATATTAACTTTCTAATCTATTTTACTGCAAAAAAGCATCCACTTCGTGGTATGGCAAATTAAACGCATCGGCTACACCTTTATAAACTACCTGTCCGTTAATAATATTTAACCCCTTACGCAATGGTAAATTATCGTTGCAAGCCTTTTTCCATCCTTTGCGAGCCAGCTCCAGTGCATATGGCAGAGTGGCATTGGTTAGCGCAACGGTTGAAGTAAAAGGTACCGCTCCAGGCATATTGGCCACACAATAGTGCAACACATCATCAACCAGATAAACCGGATCCTGATGTGTGGTGGCACGACTGGTTTCAAAGGCCCCACCCTGATCAATGGCAACATCCACCATTACTGACCCCGGACGCATGGTTTTAATCATATCTCTGGTAACCAATTTTGGAGCTTTGGCCCCGGGAATGAGAACAGCACCGATAATTAGGTCGTTGGATTGCACCAGATTACGAATATTGTATTCGTTTGAAAACATGGTTACCACGTTGGCCGGCATCACATCACTTAAATAGCGTAAACGGTCCAAATCCTTATCCAGAATAGTTACCTGTGCACCCAAACCGGCAGCCATACGGGCAGCCTGCGTTCCAACAATACCGCCGCCAATAACCAAAACCTTACCTGGAGGCACACCCGGCACACCACCCAATAAAACACCACGACCTTTTACAGGCTTCTCCAAATAACGGGCACCCTGCTGAACAGCCATCCTGCCAGCCACTTCCGACATGGGAATAAGCAATGGTAATGCCCTGTTGCTCAGCTCAACTGTTTCGTATGCAATACAAACAGCTTTCCGGTCAATCATGGCTTTGGTTAACGTTTCGCTCGATGCAAAATGAAAATAAGTAAACAACAATTGGTTTTCCTTAATCAGGTTGTATTCCTCAGCTATGGGCTCCTTTACTTTTATAATCAAATCGGCAGCATTATAAATACTGGCAATATCGGGCAAAATAATAGCGCCTGCATTTTTATAATCAGCATCTGTAATACCACTTCCCAATCCGGCCGTTTCCTGCACATAAACAGTATGACCCTCTTTGGTCATTTCAAAAACGCCACTGGGGGTTAAAGCAACACGGTTTTCGTTGTTTTTAATCTCTTTTGGAATTCCTATAATCATGACTAAAATATTTTTTTATTTGCGGTAAAAGTAAATTTGTTCAAGTTTTTAAATAATGATTTTTGACATGCAAAACTACGTTTTATAGGATGTCATACAAATATAAAATAAAGGTATTTTGTAATGATGTCTGTCCGAAAAAGCAACTAACATTGGTTCACCAAAACTTCACAATAAAATTTAAACGATTGAATACGAATTGCAGAATCATTAAAGATTCGTAACTTTGTATTAATTTTTTACCATGGGGCTGACCTGGATTTGACAGCAAGGCAAAGTGGTATGTAAGCATGTCGAGCGTTGAGTTTATGGCTCGTAAATCCCAGACTCGAACAATTAATTGGCGAAACTAATTACGCTCTCGCTGCTTAATCGAAGTATAGTAGATTAGCGTTATCCTTGCTCCAGGAGCTTGGACGAGACATCTCCCGGGTGCCAACTTCCTGAGGCGGCCCGATTCGGAGGTGCTAAAATATCGGGAATAGCTTGCGGATGGCCTCAGTCCAATAGCGAAATAACCGAGGCTAAGGAGACGTCAGGGTGTCTGTTCCCAAACGGCTCACAAAAATCAATAACAGAATAAACATGTAGAAAGCATATGGCTTACTTGTTTGGACCGGGGTTCGATTCCCCGCAGCTCCACTTAAAGCTTTGAAGGCGATTTCTGAATATCGCATTCAAAGTTTTTTTGTTACAACCCCCTCCTCACCCTAATAAAGCTGCGAACAAAAAAGACCAATGCAATTATAGAGGAGATTAACATTACTGAAACTCTGATGATGGCGGCAATATAGTTACGGGCTAAAGCCCCCGATAATGGCATGTATAAACCAATGGATACCAAAAAGGTTAGCAAAACAACAATATGGGCAATGGCTTTGTTTTGGTTCTTTAATCCGGGGTTTAATACCACTATTAAGCCGCCAAATATTACAGGAATGAGGGCAGTAAAAGATGGATTGGTTGAGCTAAAATAACCCCATAGACCCAAAACTACCAGAATCAATCCGTTTATCAGACTTATTTTCCAGGTTTGCATAATATTCAAATTGATTAATTTACTCTATAACCTGATTTAAGCCATTTTGTTTGAAAATGCTTCTAAAAATTAGCCAGAATCAACTTCTACTTTTTATTGAGGCTCTTTTTCCAAAGATCGCTCATCAACTTAAACAGCGTTTTTTTATTGATGGGTTTCGTTATAATGCCATCAAATCCGGCCTCCTGCAATATTTCTGCTTCGTTCGATAATTTATGAGCCGTTTGTAACACAATGGGAAGTTCAGGCCTAGAATCCTTTATCTGCCTGGCGGCCTCAATACCATTGAGCACAGGCATTTTTAAATCCATTAACACCAATTTTATGTTGGAATTCTCAGCACATAAAGCTACTGCTTCGGCACCATTAACGGCTCTTACCAAATTAATACCGGCATCTTCCATTATGGCTTCAAAATAAAGGTAGTTAATATCGTCGTCCTCAGCAATTAAAACCAATTCATCATATTTAAACTGAATATCCTGAACAAAATTATCAGCATCGCTATTTATAACATCGTCAGCCACTTTTGTAACCGGCAAGGCAACCGAAAAAACCGACCCCCTTCCCAATTCAGATTCCATATTGATGGTGCCTCCCATTAATTCAATATAAGCTTTGGAGATGGCCAGACCAAGCCCTGCACCTCCTTTTTTAATGTTAATATCACTTCCGGCACGGTAGAAACGTTGAAAAATTGCAATCTGATCTTTAGATTCTACTCCAACACCTGTATCCTTTACGTAAAACAACAACTCATCCCTGTTGCTTTTGCGGCATCCCAACTCCACATAACCATTTTCGGTGTAATTAATGGCATTGGTAATTAAATTCATTAATATCTGGCGGAGTTTAACCTCATCCGTAAGAATAATTAAATCAGCTTCTACACCGCTATCAGAGAATCGCATTTCAAGATTCTTCCCATCGGGAACAAGCACTTCCGACGATTTAAATATTTCGCTTAGAAACTTCTTGAGATGAACAGGTTTGTAATTTACTTTTATCTGGCCGGTATCAATTTTCGAAATTTCAAGAATGTCGTCTATCATGGCCAGTAAATACCTGCCGCTGTTTTTTACTATTTGAATGTATTCGGCACGGGTTTCTTCATCTATATCAACGCTACCTAATAATTCGGTGAACCCTATAATGGCATTCATAGGTGTACGAACTTCGTGTGAAAGATTGGCCAAAAATGCTGATTTGAGTCGGTCACTTTCTTCCGATTTTTTGCGTGCTTCTTCCAGCTCGGCGTTCATTTCGTTGAGCCGGTCGAGGGTTTCGCTCAATTCTTCATTAAGCACCTGGTATTCCTCATTTTGCGATATAAGCTCCTCATTCTTTTCCTGAATGGTTATTTCCTGTTCATGTTGCTCAGTAATATCGTGCACCATTCCAACCGATTTCAGAATGTTTCCGAATTTATCAAAAGTGTTCTCACCTTTTTCAACCACATATCTTTCTGCTCCATTATCGTTCCTGATAATACGATGTTCTATTTCGAAACGCTCCTTTTTATCGTTTACCGACATGAGATATACATTATTCACCTTCTCCCTGTCGTTGGGATGTACATGCTGCAGAAAAACTTCGTATGATGGATTAATTTCGTTAGGCTCGTACCCAAAAATGCGGTAAACCTCCTGCGACCAGATAAGCTCACCATTTTTGACATCTAATTCCCAACTGCCAAGATGTGCAATGGCTTGCGACTTTTTAAGACGCGCTTTGCTTTCGGTTAATAATTGTTCCATACCAAGCCTTTGCTCCGAAAAATGAATCAATAAAATGGAAACAATAACTGCAGCAAAAAAAAGCGTTAAAAAAGCAAGTGCATAATAGGGCTTGCTCAAAAACAATTCATTATTGAACAACAAACTGTCCATCAGCACAAAAACTTTCCATACAATAATAGCCGATACTACCGATAAAGAAAAAATTCGGGTATTCAAACGCATCATTTGCGAAACAGGTAGCATAAAAAATTTCCTGACCGGAGGGAGTGATAATAAGGCTTCCGCTAAAAAAATCAGAAATATGAAATTAACGGCATCTTTAATAACAAAACCAATTAACACGTTTTGGGGAATATGAGTAACTGCAATTTGAGTCCAGAATGGAGGATTAAAGCTTAACAAAAAATTAAAAAGATAATAATACAACAAACACATAACTACCAAAAACACCAACACATACAACCAGGACCTCCAACTTGAAATGTAAGATTTCTGAACTTTCAGTTTTTTAAACCCAAAACCTACCACCCAAATAAACAAACCAAGCAAAACAGAATTCGTAATATTGGCGTATCCATTACATTCCCACAATAAAAACGGATATAAAGCGCCTCCAAACAGAGCCGATAATAAGCCATAACGCCAACCCCATGCCATTGAAATACAAACAGGAAAAATTAATGCCCATGGAATATTGATTTGTATTTCACCCAAATTGGCTTTAATGCCATACTGCGACAGAAACAAAGTAGCAACACCGGCAATTATGGTAATAATGGTTTTCTTGTATCTTAACATCAAATGTTTCATAACCTGAATATGAATGTTTATTCTAAACCATTACTTATCTCCACTTTTCCTACAAACCATACCTGCTATCTGGTCGAGTGGTAAGATTTTATCGGCGGCTCCCAATTTAATGGCTTCGTGAGGCATTCCAAACACCACACACGATTTCTCGTCCTGTGCAATGGTAAAGGCACCCGACTCTTTCATCTCCAGAAGCCCTTTTGCACCATCGGCACCCATGCCGGTCATTATTACGCCTATGGCATTGGCTCCGGCATTAATGGCAACCGACCTGAAAAGTACATCCACGCTTGGTCGATGGCGGTTTACCAAAGGGCCATCGGTAATTTCAACATAATAACGGGCACCACTTCTTTTAACCAGCATATGTTTGTTTCCGGGAGCGATTAAGGCACGTCCGCGAATGATGGAATCATTATTCTCAGCCTCTTTCACGGTGATGGCACACAACTGATTCAGTCGGTTGGCAAAGGAGCGGGTAAACTCTTCGGGCATATGCTGAACAATAACAATTCCTGAACTATCGGGAGGCATGGCCTGAAGAAAATCGGTAAGCGCTTCGGTGCCACCGGTTGATGCACCAAGCGCTACAATTTTCTCAGTTGTTTTTATCATACTGCTACCCGTTTTTAACGATGGGATAACTGCATCGGCCGAATATTTTGGTTCAACTTTTATGGATGGTGTTACCGACAGTTTGCGCTTAAGGCGTGCCTGTGCAGCAGCTTTAATGGCATCGCAAATACGTATGCGCGACTCCTCAAAGAAGGCTTTAGTGTCCATTTTTGGCTTGGTAATAATCTCCACAGCACCTAACTCCAAAGCTCTAAGGCCGGTTGCAGTACCTTTTTCGGTTAGGCTTGAAATAATTACCACTGGTATGGGATGTTGGTGCATAATACGCCGCAAAAATGTGAGCCCGTCCATTCGCGGCATTTCAACATCAAGCGTAATAACATCGGGCACTTCATCCAGCATTTTACGGGCCGCCACATAAGGATCGGAGGCTACGCCCATGAGTTGCAATGCCGGATCGGATTCTATTACAGCCGATAAAGTTTGACGAACAACTGCAGAATCGTCAACCACTAAAACTTTTATTTTATCGCTTTTTATAAGGCCCGCCATGTACAATTTAACTTTTATAGATTGTTAATACTTAGATTTAAGAGATTTAGATGAAATATGGATAGAGAAGATTTTTACGTTTTGAGGATATCTAAACATCTTTTCAATCTAATCCATCATTCTAATAATCTTCGATCTATCAATCTTAATAAAGATTCAACTACAAAATTTAAGTAACTGCTTTGTTGAAACTAAATATAGTTAAATTTAGCAACTCTCTCTATTTTTGAATCTTCTATTTCCTGAAAATGGTGGGTTTAACATTTTTCAAAGGCAAATTCATCCCAATTAACGATTCAGAATGGCCATGAAAGAAATAACCTCCCGGTTTCAGATAATTGCAAAGTTTTTGAACCACCTTTTCCTGATTTTCCCGGTCGAAATAAATCAAAACATTGCGACAAAAAATGGCATCGAACTTTTCGCCAACCGGGTAGGAATCATCCATAAAATTTACCCTGTTAAATCTGGTTTTCTGACGAATTTCGGGAACTACGCGATAAGTTTTTTGGGCTGCATCCTTACTTTTCATAAAATACCTGCGAATAAGATAATCTGGTACAGCCGGCTTCAACCTCGATTCGGTATAAACACCGTTGGTGGCCATGGCCAAAATGGCAGTAGAAATATCGGTTCCCAGTATGCTGTAATCAAATGATGGCTGTACTAACGAAAATTCGCTTAAAACCATGGCCAGAGTGTAAACTTCTTCACCGCTTGAGCACCCTGCACTCCACACTTTAAAACTGCCCGATTGATGCAGCTCCATAAACTGAGGCAATACCTGATCCGAAAGGAAGTTAAAATGAATAGGCTCGCGAAAAAAATCTGTTTTGTTGGTACTTATCACGTCCAGAATATGAATAAGTTCCATATCCATACCTTCCTTACTAAAAACATACTTTACATACTCAGCAAAGCTGTTCATATTAAGAGCCCGCAAACGCTTTTTTAACCTGGCCTGCACCATAATTTTCTTCGATGGAGGCATTTTAATCCCGGCCATTTTAAAAATGAGCGTACCCATTTTATCAAAATCTTCATCGGAAAGCTCTGCCCTGTATATTTCGCTTAAATTCAGTATTGACATAATAATATTATATTGGGGCCAATGAGAAGTTTTACCTTGCCTGTTTAAAATAACTACTAATTCTTCTTTGACAGATTCAAATCACTAACTAATTTTGTCCTTACACGACGACTATTGATTTGGGTTACACCC
>CAZFTD010000060.1:0-18080 GCA_964521525.1 uncultured Marinilabiliaceae bacterium
GGGGTGAGCTGCAATTTAAAGAAAGTGGGTTCTGTTAAGCGATTGGTTTTAAACCGGAAACTTCCGTTCTTTTTTATCACCACGCTATCAATGGCAACATCTTTGTCAAGGTCCATTCTGTAAAGCGCAATTTTTTTACCACCGCCATCTTCGATGGTGCCTTCCACTGTGAATACATCCTTTTTTGAGCAGCTGGTTACAATAACAAAAAGTATCAGAAAAAAGAATAGTTGCTTCATGTTTATGTATGTTTGGATTAAATTTCTGTTGACTGATAATTAAATAATGGTAAAAAAACTTCCAAATATAAACCTATTTTTTTAGTAATAAACCTACAACCTTTTCAAGTTCGTTACCCCAGATATTTTTAGCTACAACAATCCCTTCTTCGTTGAGAATGAAATTAGCTGGCAGCTGAATGATTCCAAGTTCTTTTTTAATTGGTGATTCTGCCCCTCGCTGGTCAATAACATTCTGAAAGTATAAATTTTGCATCCTTATTTTTTCTTTCCAGATGGCAGGGAGCGAATCAAGAGCAATGAAATAGGTTTCCAGTTCCTGACGACGGTATTTGTTCAACAATGATACCACTGACGCATGAATGGCTGTGTTTTCTTCCATGGGTGGGTTCCAAACTTCCACATAGCAAGGTGTTCCCTTAAATTTTGTCAGAGCAATGGTGTCGCCCCACATGTTTGGTAGTGATATGTTCGGAAATTGCGAACCTGGTTTCATTTTTTCATTCAACAGATGCAATTTTTCGAGAGAATCAACTTTTAATGAAAACCCTTTAAAGCTGGCATATTTTCTGAATGGACGAAGCAAGGAATCTGTTTCGAGGTAATATCGTCGGTCTTCCCAAGGGTCGAATAGCGGATTATTACCGGCCTGCTGCATTAGAGCCATGAACCTGACTAATGGTTTATCCGAAATCTGAAGGGCTATGTCTCTGTAATAATGGCGAATGGAATCAAAATCTGATTGAAGCTTTTTTCGGTTATTTAAGGTCGGTTTCCAATCGGGCTCTTCCGTTTGCTTTGATAATTGAGCAATATCATGTAGCCATTGTTTGGTGTTTTTTTCAAGAGCCAATATATCGAAAGCTATCTCTGAACCTTCTATTTTCGCAGCTTCGGGATATGTGATATATTGAGCATCAATAAAAACTGAAGAACCATTCTCCAAAAAAAATGTCAGCGCCTCACCTGTTGTTTTTTCAAGCCTGTAGAAATCCGGTTGAATTGAATCCCTGTTCCATTCAAACTCTCCTAAATGGTTTATAATTACAGTGTCGCTCCACATGTTGGTAACACCTGCTGGCTTCACAATCATCCGGCTTCCTTCGCCACCCCATACCAAACCCGAAATCAGAGGACGTTTGTCGGATGAGGAACATGATGCCAGAAGCAACAAAAACAGACTAATGCCAAGGATACGGTTCATATTCAAAGATTTGATTTTGCAAAGATATTGGCTTCTGTGAAGGCACGCAACTATTTGACTTTTTTATTCCTTTCGGAGCAACCATATGAACTTTATTTCATCCATAATTCAGATGGTTTGGTTTCCGGATTTTGGTTGTTGACTCCGGAAAAATAAATGCCGGCGTCCAAACGAGGATGCCGGCTGATTTGTTTGTTGCTGAATCTTTGGTGTCAGGTCATTAATAAAACAACATAAGGTGATAGCTGGCAGTTCTTATTTGTTAGGTTATAGAAACTCAACTAATGAATTCCGTCTTCTGACTTCAACCTTCAGTCTTCTGCCTTATAACCCTTTATAACATTTTTTTGATATAATTGGCCAACCAATCACCCACTTCTGTGGTTTTGTAGGGCTTGGTTTTATCAATATCCTCGGTTACAACACCTGCTTCGAGTGAAGCATCTACAGCTTTGCGAATCATGTTGGCTTCATCGGTTAAATTGAAAGCATATTCAAACATGAGCGCTGCCGATAAAACGGTAGCAACCGGGTTGGCTATATTTTTCCCGGCAGCCTGTGGGTAAGAACCATGAATGGGTTCAAAAACCGATGTGTGAATTCCAACGCTGGCCGATGGCAATAATCCCAGCGAACCGGTTATAACGCTCGCCTCATCGGTAAGTATGTCGCCGAACATATTTTCGGTCACCATTACATCAAACCGTTTGGGCCACTGAATTATTTGCATGGCGGCATTGTCAACAAACATGTATTCCACTTCAATATCAGGGTAAGCGGGAGCCATGGCCTGAACGGTTTCGCGCCATAAACGCGATGTTGCCAAAACATTGGCTTTATCAACAACGGTAAGTTTTTTGCGCCGTTTACCGGCAAATTCAAAAGCCAGTTTACAAATACGCTCCACTTCAGCTTTGGTGTAAACGCAAGTGTCATAGGCGGTTTCGCCGTTTTCGGAGCGACCCTGTGGACGACCAAAATAAATACCTCCGGTTAATTCTCGAATGACTACAAAATCAGCACCTTCAACCAAATCGGGCCGTAAAGGCGATTTGTGTATGAGTGACGGGAAAGTGCTTACCGGGCGAATATTGGCATACAATCCAAGTTTCTGACGCATGGCCAGCAATCCTTGTTCGGGGCGTACTTTGGCTTTTGGGTCATTATCGAAACGTGGGTCGCCAATGGCGCCAAAAAGAACCGCATCCGATTTCATACACAGTTCATGCGTTTCATCGGGATATGGGTTTCCGGTTTTATCAATGGCAATAGCACCAACCAAAGCTTTGGTATAATTGGCCTGGTGGCCTTTTTTTTCGCAAACTGCATCAACCACCTTAATGGCCTGGTCAATAATTTCGGGGCCGATACCATCTCCGGCCAATACTGCAATGTTTAACTTCATTTTTTTATCCTTTAAACTTTACCTCGTTTCCTTCAATAATATTGAGCATTTTTAATGTTGCTTTAATGGCTGCTTCTGTTTGGTCGGCATCGAGCCCGCGGGTTTTAAACTCCTGACCTTTAAACTCCCAGGTAATAACTGTTTCAACCAGAGCATCGGTTTTCCCGCCAGGAGGAATGCTTACCCAATAATCGGTAAGCAATGGATGTTCACGGCTTAATTTATCGTAAATTTTCCACAAGGCTTTCATAAACGCATCGTATTGGCCATCGCCAACAGCTGTTTCGGTATAGGTGTTTTTATATATCTGAATGCTGATGGATGCTACGGGCCTTAACCCATGAACAAGGCTAAGATTATAATTAAGAAGTCTGATATTTTGACTGGAAGAGCCGCCTTTGAGAACATCGGAAATGATATAGGGTAAATCTTCGGTTGAGACATATTCTTTTTTATCGCCCAACTCAATAACGCGCTGGGTTACTTTTTTCATATCTTCAGGGTCGAGCACGATACCAAGCTCTTCCAGATTTTTAAGAATATTGGCTTTTCCGGATGTTTTACCAAGGGCATATCGGCGTACTCTGCCAAAACGTTCGGGCATAAGTTGGTTAAAATAAAGATTATCTTTATTATCGCCATCGGCATGTACGCCACTACATTGGGTAAATACATATTCGCCTGTGAGTGGCTTGTTGGCAGGGATCCTAATTCCGCTAAACGATTCAACCAATTTGGAAACTTTGGTCAGATTGGATTCAACCAATGAGTTCTTCAGTTTTAAATGGTCGTTCATCATTCCAAGAACACTGGCCAGAGGGGCATTGCCGGCACGCTCGCCCAAACCGTTGATGGTGGTATGCACGCCTTTAACCCCGGCTTTTAGTGCCATATAAACATTGGCCACCGAAAAGTCGTAATCGTTATGGGCATGGAAATCGAAATGAACGCCGGGATAACGGTCGGTCATCATTTTACAAAACTCGTAAGCCTGGTCGGGATTTAAAATACCAAGCGTATCGGGCAGCATAATTCGTTTGATGTTGGCTTTACTGTAATAATCAATCATGTAAAACACATAATCGCGCGAGTGAATCATGCCATTCGACCAGTCTTCAAGGTAAATATTAACTGCGATACCTCTTTTTTCGGCTTCATCCAACACAAACTGAATGTCGGCTAAGTGTTCATCAGGTGTTTTGCGCAACTGTCCTTCCAAATGGCGTAAAGACCCCTTGGTAAGCAGGTTAACCACTTGGCCGCCGGCATCGGCAATCCAGTCGAGCGAAACGGTTTTATCTACAAAGCCCAGAATTTCAACCTTGCCAATGCAATTATGCTTTTTGGCCCATTCGGTAATGCGTTTAACCGACCGGAATTCTCCTTCGGAGACACGCGCCGATGCAATTTCGATACGGTCCACCTTGAGTTCTTCCAGCAGCATGCGTGCAACTGTAAGCTTTTCAACCTCGCTGAACGACACGCCTGTGGTTTGCTCGCCATCGCGAAGGGTGGTGTCCATTACTTCTATGGTGGTCATTTTAAATAGATTTGAAGATTAGAGAAGTGGCCCGAAACATTATTTAAAACTCAGAGACGCAATGCTATTTATAGCATTATTGGCGTCTCATTGTTTTGCAATAATTATTGAATCTTTATCAGCGGCCATTCCAGAAATAAATCAAAAGCAGATGGCTTCTGAAATCTGCCTTTTAAACCAAAAACTCAAATGGCTTACTTTTCAGTTTTAGCCTCCCAGGCTTTTATGTCCTCCGAAATACTAATCAGGTAATCAATATCGTCATACCCGTTTATCAGGCACTTCTTTTTGTATGGATTGATATCGAATTTTTCTGAGAGGTTTTTAGACGGAACTGATATGGTTTGGTTTTCAAGGTCAACCTTTACCACAACCTTTGGGTTTTCAGTTATGGCGTTGAACAATTGAGATAGAAAACCATCGGTCACCTGTACCGGTAAGATGCCGTTGTTAAGTGAATTGTTTTTAAAGATGTCGGCAAAAAAGCTGGATACAACCACTTTAAAACCATATCCATGAATGGCCCAGGCGGCATGTTCACGACTCGAGCCACTTCCGAAGTTTTTTCCGGCAACCAAGATTTGTCCCGAATAAAGAGGGTTGTTCAAAACAAACTCGGGTTTAGGATTCCCGTTTTTATCGTAGCGCCAGTCGCAAAACAGGTTATCACCAAAACCTTCGCGTGTGGTTGCTTTAAGGAAACGAGCAGGAATAATCTGGTCGGTATCTACATTTTCTATTGGTAGTGGCACACAACTCGATTCCAGGGTAACAAATTTATCTATTGACATTTCTTTATTGTTTAATTAACGTTTAACTCCTTTTCTGATATGTTTAGCTCAGAAAAGTTCTTGGGTCGGTTATTACACCGGTAATGGCTGCGGCTGCAGCAGTTAACGGGCTTGCCAGCAAGGTGCGGGCTCCGGGACCCTGACGTCCTTCAAAGTTGCGGTTTGATGTAGCAACAGCATACTTGCCTTCGGGAATTTTATCGTCGTTCATGGCCAAACAAGCAGAACAACCGGGCTGACGCAGTTCAAAGCCTGCCGCCTCTAAAATTTCTTTTATCCCTTCGTCCAATGCCTGCTTTTCAACCTGCTTACTTCCGGGAACTATCCAGGCGGTAACATTATCGGCTTTCTTTTTACCTTTTATAAATGCGGCAAAGGCTCTTAAGTCTTCAATACGGCCATTGGTACAACTGCCAACAAATACATAATCAACCGGTTTGCCAACCATGGCATCGCCGGGCTGAAAGCCCATATAATCCAGCGACTTTTTAAAAGTATTTACTGAAGCGGCTTCAACTTCATTTAACGAAGGAATTTTACCCGAAATGCCAATTCCCATACCGGGGTTGGTGCCATAGGTTATCATGGGTTCAATATCTTCGGCTTTAAAATGAAGTTCCTTGTCAAATTTGGCATCGGCATCGGATGGTAATTGACGCCATTCGGCCACGGCCTTTTCCCACGCTTCGCCTTTGGGAGCAAATTCACGTCCTTTTACATATTCGAAAGTGGTTTCGTCGGGGGCAATCATGCCGCCGCGTGCGCCCATTTCAATACTCATATTGCAAATGGTCATGCGGGCTTCCATTGAAAGTGAGCGTATGGCTGAACCTGCAAATTCTACAAAATAACCGGTTCCTCCACCTGTTGATATCTGCGAAATAATATAAAGCACAATATCTTTGGATGTTACGCCTTTCTGTAAAGTTCCCTCAACGTTAATGCGCATGGTTTTAGGACGCGACTGCATCAGGCATTGTGTAGCCAGCACCATTTCAACTTCGCTGGTACCAATTCCAAAAGCAATGCTGCCAAAGGCACCGTGTGTTGAGGTATGGCTATCGCCACAAACAATGGTCATGCCAGGTTGTGTAATTCCCAATTCGGGGCCAATAACGTGTACAATACCGTTGTATGGATGGTTCAGACCGTACATTTGCACCCCATTCTCTTCACAATTCTCTTTGAGTTTATTTACCTGAAAACGGCTCAACTCATCGTGAATCGGCAAATGCTGATTCATGGTTGGAATATTATGGTCGGGTGTAGCAATGGTTTTGTCGGGACGACGAACCTTTATCCCTCTTGCCTTTAATCCGCCAAACGCTTGGGGGCTGGTTACCTCATGAATTAAATGACGGTCGATGTACAACACACTGGGTCCTCCTTCCACATTGGCTACAACGTGTTTTTCCCAGATTTTGTCGAATAATGTTTTTCCTGCCAAGGCTCTTTAATTTTAATGGTTACTTATGTGTGTTATTTAAAATGAAGTTCAACAGGTTTATAGCTGTTGAACTCCTTATTAATATTGCAATTCTATTCAATTTTTCCCAAAGCATCAAGGAAAGCTTCCACCGATGCTGTTATAATATCAGTATTGGCTGAAAATCCGTAGTAGGTGTGTCCCTGGTGTTCAACCTGAACATGAACTTTTCCAAGGTCGTCGCTGCCGCGGGTAATGGCCTGAATAAGAAACTCTTCAAGTCTCACCCTACGTTTAACCAGCGCTTTTACGGCGGTAAAGGCGGCATCAATTGGGCCATTACCCGATGCTGTTTCGGTGAATACATCACCACTGAAACTCACCTGAACGGTGGCTGTAGGGATTATTGATTTTCCGCACATAACCTGCAACGAAACCAATTTCAGCGGGCATTTTTCCTCATTGCGTTCACGTCCGGCTAAAATTTCAAGGTCTTCATCTGAAATATCCTTTTTCTTATCAGCCAAATCCAAAAAGCGTTGGTAGATATGGTCGAGTTCTTCGGGTTCAAACTCATAACCCAGCACGTTAAGCCTGTGTTTTAGAGCAGCGCGGCCGCTTCGGGCGGTTAATACAATGGATGATTCTTTAACGCCCACTTCTACAGGATCGATAATTTCATAGTTTTCGCGGTTTTTCAAAACGCCATCCTGATGAATACCTGATGAGTGCGCGAAAGCGTTTCTACCAACAATAGCTTTGTTTGGCTGAACCGGCATGCGCATTAAAGTGGAAACAAGCTTGCTGGTTTTCATAATTTGGCGGGTATCAATGCCGGTTTCAAAAGCAAGGTCGTGATGACATTTTAAGGTCATTACCACTTCTTCCAAAGATGTGTTCCCGGCTCTTTCGCCAATTCCGTTAATGGTAACTTCTACCTGGCGTGCACCATTTAAAATGCCATTGATGGTGTTGGCAGTTGCCATCCCTAAGTCGTTGTGACAATGGGTTGAGATGATGGCTTTATCAATGTTGGGGACATTGTTAACCAAATAGGCAATTTTTTCGCCGTAATCAGATGGTAAGCAATAGCCGGTTGTATCGGGGATGTTTACAACCGTAGCTCCTGCTTTAATTACAGCTTCTATAACGCGTGCCAGATACTCATTATCGGAACGGCCGGCATCTTCGGCATAAAATTCCACATCTTCCACAAACTTTTTGGCATATTTAACGGCTTCAACAGCTCGTTCAATAATGGCTTCGGGGTTTGAATTCAGTTTATGGAAAATGTGGTAGGGCGATGTTCCTATACCTGTGTGGATCCGTCCTCTTTTTGCAAACTGAAGGGCATCGGCTGCCACTTCAATATCTTTTTTTACCGCCCGGGTTAGGGCGCAAATGGTTGGGTTGGTTACAGCTTTCGAAATTTCGACTACCGAGTTGAAGTCTCCCGGACTGGAGACCGGAAACCCGGCTTCTATAATGTCCACACCAAGTTTCTCAAGCTGACGGGCTACTTCGATTTTCTCGATGGTATTTAACTGGCAGCCTGGGACTTGTTCGCCATCCCTCAGGGTGGTATCAAAAATATAGACTCTGTTGCTCATGTTTCTCTTTTTTTCAGCCCGGGTTTAACTCCGGATTAAGGTAAAAATAATTCAAGCATATCCCTGTTGAAAAACAAGGTTAATAAAACAACTCGAAATAAAGATTTCAGTTACAGACCGGCTTTAAATACCGGCCTGTAATGAGTTTTTCTTTTACTTCTGGTTTTCGGGACGCAGTTTGCGTACGGCAGCACCTGCTCTCCACATTTCAGATTCGCGAAGTTCTTTCAATTCTTCTTCCAGTTTTACCCTGTAATCGGCTTTGCTGTTTGAATCAATGGAACGCTGAGCTTCGTTTCCTTTGGCTACTTCGCTGTAAAGTTCGCTGAACACCGGCATGGTGGCATCTCTGAATTTCTTCCACCAATCGAGAGCACCACGTTGGGCGGTAGTTGAACAGTTGGCATACATCCAGTCCATACCATTTTCGGCAACCAAAGGCATTAAGCTTTGAGTCAGCTCTTCAACGGTTTCGTTAAAAGCTTCAGATGGCGTGTGGCCGTTCTTTCTTAATACTTCATACTGGGCGGCAAAAATTCCCTGAATGGCACCCATAAGTGTACCGCGCTCGCCGGTTAAATCGCTGTAAACCTCTCTCTGGAAGGTTGTTTCAAACAGGTATCCGCTACCTACGCCAATTCCAAGTGCTACAACGCGGTCTTTAGCTTTACCGGTAGCATCCTGAAAAATGGCGTAGCTTGAATTCAAGCCACGTCCTTCAAGGAACATACGACGAAGGCTGGTACCCGAGCCTTTAGGGGCCACCAGAATAACATCTACATCGGCCGGTGGAATAATTCCGGTACGTTCTTTATAGGTAACGCCAAAACCATGAGAAAAATAAAGAGCTTTTCCTGGGGTCAGATATTTCTTTACAGTTGGCCAAACAGCAATCTGTCCTGCATCTGACAGAAGGTATTGAATAATGGTTCCTTTTTCCAACGCTTCCTCAATGGGGAAGAGCGTTTTTCCGGGTACCCAGCCATCGGCAACTGCTTTATCCCAGGTTTTGGAGTCTTTACGCTGACCAATGATAACATTGAATCCATTATCCTTAAGATTAAGCGCCTGGCCGGGGCCTTGTACGCCGTATCCAATAACAGCAATTACTTCGTTCTTCAGCACTTCTCGTGCTTTTTCCAATGGAAATTCTTCTCTTGTTACTACATTTTCTTCGGTTCCTCCGAAATTAATCTTAGCCATAATTGTTTTTGTTAATGTATAATGTTCAATATGTGTTTCTCAGTTTTTGCAAAAGCAATATTCAATAATTAAAGGGTGGCTTGTCAAGTAAAAAATGAAAAATCAGGTTCAAAATCTGACATTTTTTTTGCCTGTTTTTACCTTTAAAGTGTTGCCTTTAATTGAGTTTACTATTGTCGGCCTCCAGTTTTTTCAAATACATGTCGAGCATTTCAGTTTTGTGCTTGGTTATTGCAATTCTGCCCGAGCGGGTAAATTGCGATACGCCATATTTATCGAGTTTCTCGAAAAGTTCCTGTGTTTCTTGTTTATGACCGGTTTTCTCAATTACCGTGTATTCGGGGGTTACTTCCAGAATGCGTGCGCCATATTGGCGAACCAGTGTTTCAATTTGGTTGCCGTTTAGCAATGCCTCGGTATGCACCTTGTACAGGGCAATTTCCTGATGGATAATCTCATCGGCGGTATAAACAAATACCTTTATTACATCAATTTTCTTTTCAATTTGGCCTGCCACTTTTTCAATTTCCTCACGGGTAGAAAATACCACGATGGTAAATTTGTGGATGCCTTGGATGGCCGATTCTGATGTGGTAAGGCTTTCAATATTGAGATGACGTCGGGTAAACACGTTGGTAATTTGGTTGAGCAGGCCAACATGGTTCTCCGAAAATACCGACAGAGTGAATTCTTCTTTCATTCGCATGGTCTTAGTTTATTTAAAATCATCAAATTAATATGATTCCTATTCCAGTCTGATGTCAGACACGGATGCTCCTGCCGGAACCATCGGGAATACATTCCCTTCTTTCTCAACAATTACCTCTAACAGGAAAGGACCGTTGTGGGCCACCATTGTTTTAATGGCGTTATCAAGCTCTTCTCTTTTGTCAACTTTTAATGAGTTGATGTGGTATCCTTTGGCAATGATTTGAAAATCTGGATTTATGAGTTCGGTGGAGGCATATCGTTTATCGAAAAACAACTCCTGCCACTGGCGCACCATTCCAAGAAAATTGTTGTTTAAAAGCACAATTTTAACAGCCGAATCAGTCTGAAAAATGGTTCCCAATTCCTGAATAGTCATTTGAAATCCGCCATCGCCCACAAAAAGAACAACCGGACGTTCGGGGGCTCCCATTTTTGCCCCAAGTGCGGCAGGTAAGCCAAATCCCATGGTGCCTAAACCACCAGAAGTTACAACACTCCGACTTTGTTTAAATCTGAAATAACGACTGGCCATCATCTGGTGTTGACCCACGTCGGTAACCATAATGGCATCATCATCAAACGCAGCCGAAACTTTATCCACTACTTCGCTCATGGTAAGGCCAGGTTTAACCGGACTGAGTTCTTTTTCAATAATCCTTTCATATTCAACCCGGTAGCAGGCTTTGAATTGTTCCAACCAGCTTTCGTGGCTGTTTGCGCTAACCATTTGGGTTAACATTGGTAACGATTCTTTAACGTTGCCCAGAATTGCAACGTCGGCGTGTACATTCTTGTTTACTTCGGCCGGATCAATTTCAAGGTGTATAACTTTTGCATTGATGGCGTACTTTTTAAGGTCGCCGGTTACGCGGTCGTCGAAGCGCATGCCGATGGCTATAATCAGGTCGGCTTCGTTGGTTTTCAAGTTAGGCCCGTAGTTCCCATGCATTCCCAACATACCTACATTGAGCGGATGGTCAGATGGCATAGCTGAAAGTCCCAACAAGGTCCATGCTGCGGGGATTCCGGTTTTTTCAATAAATTCCAGTAGTTCTTTTTCTGCTCTGCCCAGAATAACGCCCTGACCTACTAATGCCATGGGTTTTTTGGCAAGATTAATTAAACGGGCGGCTTCCTGAACCTGTTCGGAGTTAACCTGTGGTACTGGTTTGTAGCTTCTGATATATTTTACCGGTTCATAAGTATAATCAAGGCTGGCAAACTGGGCATCCTTGGTAATGTCAAGCAAAACCGGGCCTGGACGTCCGCTTCGGGCAATATAAAAAGCACGGGCAATGGCTTCAGGTATCTCTTCAACCCGCTTTATCTGATAGTTCCATTTAGTAACTGGTTGTGTAATGCCAACTACATCGGTTTCCTGAAAAGCATCGGAGCCTAAAAGCGATGAACCTACCTGACCGCTTATAACTACCAGTGGTGTTGAATCAATCATAGCATCGGCAATACCGGTAACAGCATTGGTGGCTCCCGGGCCTGATGTTACAATACAGACACCCACTTTACCTGTAACTCTGGCAAATCCTTGTGCAGCATGTACTGCCCCTTGTTCGTGGCGCACCAATACATGGTGTAGATCCTTCTGGTAGCTGTAGAGGGCATCGTAAACAGGCATGATGGCCCCTCCCGGATAACCAAAAATTAATTCAGTTCCTTCATTGATAAGAGATTTGACAACTGCTTCAGCACCTGTCATCCTAACTGCTTTCTTGTTTTTCTCTTTCATTGCGGTTTGGGATTGTGTTTCCATTGTTTCATGGTTAAGTGGTTCCTATTTTTCAACATCACACGCTTATTTTTTATATTTCAGGTACTATCCTAATGGCTCCTTTATCGGCCGAAGTAACCATTCCGGCGTAAGCCTTTAATGCATTGGATACAACCCTTTCTCTTTTTACTGATGGTTTAAATGCTGCCTGACCTTTTTGCTCTTCGGCTTTTCTCCGCTCTTCCAATTCGTCATTAGAGAGTTGAACATTGATGCTCCGGTTAGGAATATCAATGGTAATTGTATCGCCATTCCGAACCAGAGCAATTTCACCGCCGGCAGCTGCTTCGGGCGAAACATGGCCTATAGATAAGCCGGAAGTTCCTCCGGAAAAACGGCCATCGGTTAACAAGGCGCATTTGGTTCCTAACTGGCGCGATTTCAGGTATGAGGTCGGATAAAGCATTTCCTGCATGCCGGGACCGCCTTTTGGGCCTTCGTAGCGAATAATAACCACTTCACCGGCCTTAACTTCTCCTGAAAGGATGCCTTCGCATGAATCGTCCTGCGACTCGTAAACGCGGGCGGTTCCTTCAAAGCGGAATATGGAAGGGTCAACACCGGCAGTTTTTACAATACAGCCATCGCGGGCAATATTTCCGTATAACACGGCAAGTCCGCCATCTTTAAAATAGGCATGTTCAATATCTCTGATGCATCCTTTTTTGCGGTCGGTATCAGGCTGTGCATACATCACTTTTTGTGAGCCCATTACCAGGTTTCGAAATCCGGCCGGAGCGCTGCCAAAAATATCAAAGGCCTTTGAATGGCATGTAGGAGTGGTGATATCGAATTGTGCTATGGCATCGGCAAGTGTTGGAAAATCAACCCTGCCTGCAGTGGCATCAATTAAACCACCCCGGTTAAGTTCAGCCAGAATACCTAAAATACCACCGGCACGGTTAACATCTTCGATATGATAATGACTGTTGGGCGCAACTTTGCAAAGTACAGGCGTGTTGCGCGACAGGTAATCGATGTCTTTCATAGTGAAGTCAACACCCGCTTCGTGGGCAATGGCCAAAAGATGTAACACGGTATTGGTTGATCCGCCCATGGCAATGTCAAGTGTCATGGCATTCATAAACGCCTTCTTGTTAGCGATAGAGCGCGGTAATATCGAGTCATCGCCATCGCGATAATACCTGTAAGCCAGTTGAACAATTAAATTGGCGGCTTCTTCGAACAGTTTCTTACGATTAATATGGGTGGCAACAATGGTTCCGTTTCCGGGTAGTGCCAGTCCAAGTGCTTCGTTCAAACAGTTCATAGAGTTGGCTGTAAACATACCTGAGCATGAGCCGCAGGTGGGACAGGCATTTTTTTCAACGGCCAGTACATCCTCGTCTGAAACCGAATCATCGGCAGCCATTACCATGGCATCCACCAGGTCGAGCGCCTTATCGCCATGCTTTCCGGCTTCCATGGGGCCTCCCGAAACAAATACAACGGGAATATTAATACGCATAGCCGCCATGAGCATACCGGGTGTTATTTTATCGCAGTTGCTTATGCAAATCATGGCATCAGCCCTATGGGCATTAACCATATATTCTACGCTGTCGGCAATTAAATCACGCGAAGGCAGTGAATAGAGCATCCCATCGTGACCCATGGCTATACCATCATCAATGGCTATGGTGTTAAACTCGGCGGCAAAGCAACCTTGTTTTTCAACCATTTTTTTAACTTCCTGCCCAATTTGATGAAGGTGTACATGCCCGGGTACAAACTGCGTAAATGAATTAACAATAGCTATAAGTGGACGCCCCATTTGCTCGTCCTGCATACCATTGGCACGCCAAAGACTTCTGGCTCCGGCCATCCGGCGCCCCTGGGTTGTGGTATCGCTTCTTAAAGGTCGTTTCATTCAATATGTATTTTTGTTACTCGAACAAACCGAACTAAACATTCGATTGTTTCAATTAAGGTTCCTTTTTAAGCAAAAACCCCTCTCACGAGGGAAGTGAGAGGGGTTTTATATATTTCGGTTGACTTATCTATACACCTTTCTCACTTCCCTTTGGCATGACCACGAGAATAATAATAATGCTGAGAAGAAGAGATAGATAAAGATTCATATTATCTAAATAATTTTGCTTCAAAAATTGCTTTGAATCGTTAATCGCATCAGAATAAATTCTGGTTTGAAAAAAAATTCACTGCAAATGTATGAATTTTGTCATAATCTCAAACAAATTTTAAATAAAAATATGCTGATTTCTTTCATTTTTTATTTTAGAGACAACAAAAACTAACAAAATCAGTCTCTTCAGAGCCTTCAGCTTATAGAAAATTACTGTATTTTTATACCATATAATAACAATCAGGTGCATTTTTTGTTTTAAAGGTTCTGATTTTGTTCCGTATTTTGATGTTCTTGTTTGAACTTTTCCAATAGCGTTTCAATTTTTGCGGCTACCGAAGCTCCATTATCGAATGATGTAATCTTCAGATAAAGATTACAATAAATAATAAAGTCATTTAATTCGTCGCCTTTCAATCCTGAGAGAATTTCAATGTTTTTGCGGCTGGCATAGGCATCCATTAACGACCATGTTTTCTCTTGATTTTTGGCTTTGGCCAGGTTTCTTAAAGATTTCTCGTTTTTACTGAAAAGCGAATAACCAAACGACACCGGGCTTGCCAATGCTGCAAGAGGTGATGGTTTTCCCATTAACAGGCGTTCGCCCGGCGGTGTTTTGCTCATTTTACTGCCTATATACGAGGGAAGATTTAACTCTATTGGCGGTGTATCATCCAATAGCTTGGGAAAAATTAATGGATCTAATATGCCTTTATAACCTTTAACGGTTACTTCTTTTAATGTATAACTAACCTGATTTATATTTAAAGTGGCCATACCCGATTCGTTCAAAGGTACTTTACTTACATGGTAGGTTGCCGATTGAAAACCCAATGCAAGCACTCTCACAGAGTCGGTAGCCAATAACGGAATACTAAAAATGCCCAAATCGTTGGCACTGTATAAGGATATTTGGCTATAAACGGCAATCACCGCATTGGGCACAGGTTCTCCGGTTGCTTCATTCACAACAATTCCTTTCCAGGAGATGGTTTCAGGAATCTGGCCAAAGGCATATGAAAAGCAGAAAATGAAACAAAAAAAACCTGATAATCGGATAAAAGAAGTCATATATTATTTAAATAAAACCTCATTTTGCAAAAATCGGGCCTCAATTCAGGATGTTATGAATTCTTTTTTTGGGTTTTTTTGGAAATGCCAACATCGGTTTATTCAAAAGAAATGTTTAATTTTACACCATCATTCAAGTCGCAGATTATTCAAACATTCCCCTGCAAAACAAATCTGCGCAATCAGTTTTACATTTGGTTATTAACCATATGTTTTGTTTATTAATTCCCAGGTATATTTTTTTATTTAATTGGTTACGCACGTGTGGCATTTTGTGTAAACATTATGCGTGAAGTTATAGTTATAGTCTGATAATAAATAAAATACAACAAACAGGAGATACATGAAGGAAATTATTGAAAAAACCTGGGACGACAGGTCACTTTTAAATACCAGCGAAGCACAGGAGGCCATTAGGGAAGTAATTGAATTGCTTGACAAAGGGAAAATCAGAGTGGCTGAACCGGTTAACGACACCTGGATTGTGAATGAATGGATTAAAAAGGCAGTTATACTTTATTTCCCCATGCAGCAAATGGAGACCATTGAAATTGGGCCATTTGAGTTTCATGATAAAATGGCGCTTAAACGTAACTACAAAGAGTTGGGTGTAAGGGTTGTTCCACATGCTGTTGCCCGTTATGGTGCTTTTATTGCCCGCGGGGTGGTTATGATGCCATCTTATCTCAACATTGGGGCCTATGTTGATTCCGGTACCATGGTTGATACCTGGGCTACTGTTGGAAGCTGTGCACAGGTTGGAAAAAATGTTCACCTGAGTGGAGGCGTTGGATTGGGAGGCGTTCTGGAGCCTGTTCAGGCTTCGCCTGTTATTGTTGAAGATAATGCATTTATTGGGTCGCGCTGCATTATTGTTGAAGGTTGCCGTATTGGTAAAGAAGCTGTTTTAGGTGCCAATGTTGTACTTACAGGTTCAACCAAGATTATTGATGTATCGAAACCTGAACCTTTGGAATATTATGGTTATGTGCCACCGCGGTCGGTAGTTATACCAGGTAGCTATACCAAGCAGTTCCCGGCCGGAAACTACCAGGTGCCTGCAGCTTTAATTATTGGTCAGCGAAAACCATCTACCGATTTGAAAACCTCTTTAAACGAGGCGCTTCGCGATTTTGGCGTGGCTGTATAAATATTCATTTTGAAGAGTTCCCGAAAGTTTGATTACCTTTACCGGTATTCAAACAATCGGGTTACGTCATGGAATCAAAATATGCCCACGATGATCTGAAAAAGGCCCTGGAGGTTTTAAAATCGGGAGGAATTATCTTATATCCAACAGATACTGTTTGGGGATTAGGTTGCGATGCTACCAATGCCGATGCAGTAGCCAGAATTTATAAACTTAAAGGGCGACCATCTACTAAACAAATGCTGGTACTAATTGATAGTCCGGCACGTCTCTCGACTTATTTACGCGAGGTTCCGCCTCTGGCGTGGGATTTAACCGATTTGAGCACAAAGCCACTAACCATTATTTATCCGGGGGCACGCAATATTGCTGAAACCCTCATTTCGCCCGAAGGGAATATTGGGATAAGGGTTACACAAGAACTTTTCTCACAGGCTTTATGCGCCCGATTGCGAAAACCTGTGGTTTCTACATCGGCCAATATGAGCAATAAACCAACTCCGCGCATTTTTTCTGAAATTGATGATGCTATAATCAATGGCGTGGACTATGTTGTGCAATACCGGCAAAACGACGACCAGGTGCACAACCCATCTGGGATTATTCAATTAGGTCTTAGCGGAGAAATTAAAATAATCAGAGAATAAATGGAACATCGTTTATCGGATTTTAACCTTCAGTTGCCCATCCAGGTGCGTTTTAATGATATTGATGGCTTTGGACACATTAACAATGCAGTTTATCAGGAGTATTTCGATTTGGGAAGAGTTCATTATTTCAACCTCATTCTTGGTGAAAACTGGAGTTCGAAGGATGAGAATCTTGTAGTTGTGTCGAACAAAACTGATTTTGCCAAACCGTTATACCTTCGGGATGAACTAACAGTTTATACAAGGGTTTATAAGATTGGTGTTAAAAGTTTACGGATGATACAATGGCTGGTTAAAAACGGAGAAGCCTTTCCACGTGTGGTTTGCGATTCAGTAATGGCCGGATTTATTCTCTCAAAGGAAAAAGGAATGGTAATACCTGAGGAGTGGCGTAAACTGTTTAATCATTTTGAAAAGGGAAACCTTATTCAAGATATAAATCAATAAGTCCCGGAGGCGTTTTAATTATCAGCTCATTAGCCTGTTTGTTAAACGAAAGAATAAACTCATGCTGCAATGGTACAAGAATGCTTTTCCCTTGATGGTCAATCTCGGCCAATGGGTTTTGCCGGATGTCGTGGATGGCAGTTAAAATGCCGATGGCTCCAAAGTTTTCATCAATTACATGGGCTCCAATAAGCATGTTTGGATTAAATTGATCGGACTCCTCCTCCTGATTGAGTTCAGAAGGATCTATAAAAACCTCTGCTCCCTGGAAACGACGTGCTTTTTCCTCGTTGTTAATATTTTCGAGGCTCAGCAATAAACCATCTTCGCCTTTGTTTCTAACCGACTGCACCTCAAAAGGAACCAGTCCGCCCATTACTTCAACAAAAAGCCATGAAGGATCAGGCTCTGTTCCGAACAATTCAGGTATTAACCGAATCAGAACTTCGCCCGACACGCCATGGGGTTTTAAAAGCACCCCAATTTTCACCAAATCTTCTTTTTTAATCATGCTCAATAAAGATATAAAAAAACCATTTCTAATACCAAAAATTACTCCTGTAATTGTAATTAGTAAAGAAAGTGGAGTTCCAATTAATGTAAATACTGTAAAAATTCCAATTAAAATCAAATGTCCCCAAAAACCATAATTTAAAATAATTTCTCTTAATTTATCGATATCTAAAACAGAGATTTTTGTAAGATAATATATTCCTATTAAAAATAAAATTGTAAAAAATCCAATGATTTCATACTTGTAT
>CAZFTD010000061.1:0-17916 GCA_964521525.1 uncultured Marinilabiliaceae bacterium
TAACAAAATCGTTTAGCTGCCTTTCGCGCGACAGCAGTCCGACAAAACCAATTTCGTTCGACCGGTTTAAAAAAGGCATCCCACCCAAAAATTGAAGACCGGTAGCCGGAAGCGGTTTACTATCGAACCCGGCGTGGCCGTTAACTGATAAAACAAACCTGTCGGATACAAAAAAAAGCCGTTCAAATCCACCATAAACCGTGAAAAAAGGAGTTCCTGTGTGGGCTATCAAATCAGAAATATTTTCGTAAGCAGAGGCTCTGCCTCTGTAAACCTCGTCGATATCAAAATATAGTTTATACCGAAAATCAAAGGTGCTTCCCCGGGTTGGAAAAAATCTGCGGTTTAGGGAGTTACGCCGGGCGGTAAAATTTCCTGATAATAGTCGGTTCCCAAAGCGAGTTATTCCGGCATCAAAAATCTCGCTAAAACCACTTTGGCGCATTAAAACAGAACGCTCGTACATTAAAAAGGTATTGAGTTCCCACCGGGTACCCAGCGAAGACATAAATCCCCCCGAAATACTTGAATAATTATGCGTTAGAATACCGTAAATAGCCCCATTGTCCAAATAAAACGGCAATTTATTATTTTCGGCGTTTAGTTCAATACGAAAAGCAGTTCGTTGTCGCTCGCCAAAATAATTAATAATGGACGTGTTCAACCTGGGATTTTCAGAAATATCGAGCGTAGTTGAAAAACGGTTGCCCCTGGCTAAAATATTACGAAGGGTAAAATTGGTAACAATGCCGGCTTTGTATTCATTATCGTAGTGGATGGAAAATTTAAACCTCGCGCGTTCGGCCTCTACCGCATTTACATTAAGAATATAACCATCGAGCAAAGGCGTTAACTGATAATTTACCGATGAATAATATCTGGTACCCATTAACCGTGCAATTCCGCGTTCCAAATCTTCAGGAGTAATTACCTGACCCGGCTCAATATTCAGGTTTCCCATAAAAAACCGGTGGCTTGTTCGCTCAATTCCAGATATACGAACCTGACTAATTTTAAGCAGATTGGGTTGAGGAAAAGTCGCCCTTATTTGCTGAGGGCCCATGGAATCAAGTTTTTGTGCGAGTTTTACCAACTCAGGTTGTAATCTTCGTGCAGCCAATTCGCCTTGATCAACAATTCGTCCGGCATCCAGAAAACTGGCCATGGTGTAAGCCTTTAAATCGGGCGAAATTAAAATATTAACATGAGGCAACGATTGCAAAAAAGCCACATGACTCGATAAACTTGCCGATGCCATCAGCACATTGGTAGGCATATTAAAGTGGTCTGAATCTATCTCATCGCCAAAACCAACATTAACAGCAATAATGATATCAGCTCCCATTTCCTTGCACAACATCACCGGAAAATTATTCAGTACGCCGCCATCTACCAGCAACGCCTTATCAAGCTTTACCGGCGAAAATACTGATGGAATTGACATGCTGGCCCGAAGTGCCGTGGCTAAATCACCCTCTTTAAAAACGTGCTGCTGGCCTGATAACAAATCGGCGGCCACGCATCGGAACGGTATTGGATAGTTATCGAACGATTGAACCCCGGCCACTCTAATAGAAAGACGGGCCAGTAATTCGTAAATTACATTCCCGTGAACAAACCCCCCTGGCATTTTTAACCCCTCACGTGTATAATCCAACTCAACATTAAACCGCTGATAATCATGTTTTTCTTCGGGCATAACATCGGTTAAGGGAACAGCATCCGATAAAAGATGAGCCCAATCAAGCCGTCTTGCAATTGAGTCGAGTTCACTGGCATTATACCCAATGGCATATAAACCGCCAACTATGCTGCCCATGCTTGTTCCGGTAATATAGTCGGGCCTGATCCCAGCTTCTTCCAAAACTTTAAGCACGCCAATATGAGCCAATCCCTTAGCGCCTCCCCCACTTAAAACCAATCCAACTTTGGGCCTTCTTACGGATTCCTGATTCTGGGAATTCGCAAAAGCAGTAAAGCAGGCTAAAAACGTAAGCAAAAAAACGAATCGTTGGGTAAAAAACATTTCCTATGTTGGTTTAAGAGTATTGGGTATCTTGAAAATTCTACTTTTTGTCGTTGGCCTTTTGCCCCTCTTTCTTCAGCTTTCTGCCTAATAACTATCGTCTGGCCATTAAATTATACCTTTAGCTTTAAATTCAAGGTATCGGTTCATGGTGTCAACCGTTAATTTTTCAGGGTCAGTAAGTATGGCATATATACCATGCCGCTCCAATTCTTTAACAATGCGCTTTTTATCGATAATAAATTTCTCGGCAATTCCTTGCATGTAAATATCCTCAGTGTCTTCGGCCTGATGATTGATGACTTTAGAGAGTTCGGTATTTTCGAAAAACACTACCAATAGAAGATGGTTCGAAGCTAAACGGGCCAGCATGGGTAATTCACGCTCGGCCGATTTAAGACTTTCAAAATTAGTAAACAATATGAGCAAACTACGCTGATGAACATGGTATTTTACCATCGAATAAAGAGCTTCCAGATTATGCTCATTAAAACTGGTGGTTTGATTGTACAAAACCTCCATAATGGTTTGCATATGATGCCCTTCGTGCCGTGGCGGTACCACCGAACGTACCTGCTCGTTGAATGTTATCAGTCCGGCTTTATCGTGTTTCAACATGGCAATGTTGGAAATGACCAGACTGGTATTGATGGCATAATCCAGAAGTGTCATCCCGTTAAATGGCATTTTCATGGTTCTGCCCATGTCGATAATGCAAAATACCTGTTGCGATTTTTCGTCCTGATACTGATTAACCATCAAATGTCCCTTTCGGGCTGTAGCTTTCCAGTTTATGGTTCGTATATCATCGCCTTTGATATAATCGCGAATCTGGTCAAATTCCATATGACGACCAATGCGCCTTATCTTTTTAATCCCAACCTCGCTCAATCGGTTTGATATGGCCATCAGTTCAAACCTTCGCATTTGAATGTACGATGGATATACTTTTATTTTCCGTTCTCTTTCGAAACTATACTTTCGTGATAGAAAACCCGGTTTTGCCGACACAAATACATTCAGCGAGCCAAACACAAACTCCCCCCGTTGAACCGGCACCAACGAATAATTGTATTGATACACCTGCCCTGGTTTAAGCTTAAATTGGTGCAAAAAGTCGCGCCTCTGAAACTGAACCGGAATTTCATCAATCAATTCAACATCCAGTTCAATGGCAAAACGGTTTTCAATTTCAACCACTATATCATTTATATCGCCATTGGAAAATCTTTCAGAGAGTTTTCGTTCGGCCAAAATGCCATCTTTCGGAGCCCTCCAAAAAAGTAACAAGCCCTCGACCAGCAATAACCCAAAAAATGCCATGAGGAATATTATAGCAAAAATGAACAGAAAACTCCAAATATGGGCAAGCAGAAACATAACGCCCAAAAAGCCAAGCGCTTTAAAGAATAAATTATTAATATACAGTGGCCCAAAAGGATTCTTCATCAGTTGGCAGATAACAATTACTTTTAATTACAATTCAGTTACAGTTGAAACTTGATGCTGTTAAGATATTTCATAAGATCATCAGATAACCCATCTATCAAGATATTCTTAAGTATTTAGAAACTATTTAATTTAGATATAAGATTTTTAGATTAAAGATTGATAGAGAAGATTTATAAGTTTTTATAGATGTCTTAACATCTTTCCAGACTTATCTATTCGACTAATAATCTTATCCCGATTCTCGGGATTTCGTAAACTTCAATTCTAATCATCTTAGTAGAATTTCAATTTAAATTAAACAGTAACTTAGTCTACCCTTCTAACATCTCATTATCTTACCGTTTCTATTCTATCTCGGCACCTCAATACTGTCAACAATCTGACGTATAACAGCTTCGGGTTTTACGCCTTCCATTTCTTTTTCGGGCGATAAAATAATACGGTGTGTCAAAACCGGGAATACCACTTCTTTAATATCTTCAGGCGTAACAAAATCGCGTCCTTCAAGGGCGGCAAATGCCTTTGATGCTTTAAGCACGGCCAGTGAAGCGCGTGGACTGGCACCCAGATAAAGTGCATTGTTATTGCGGGTTTTTTCAATAATGGCAGCAATATAATGCAACAACTGATGGTCGACCAGCACATTATTAACCATCTCCTGATATTTAAACAATTCGCTTTCGGTAATTACCGGACACACCTCATCAACTTCCTTGCGACTGCCTCGTTCGCAGGCGTTTTGCAAAATGGTTATTTCCTGATCGATTGATGGATAGTCGATGTTTATTTTGAAAAGGAACCGGTCGAGCTGCGCTTCGGGCAAACGATAAGTTCCTTCGTGTTCCACCGGGTTTTGAGTGGCCAGAACAATAAACGGCGATGTCATCAGATGTGTGGTGCCATCGATGGTAACCTGTCGCTCTTCCATTACTTCAAACAATGCCGATTGGGTTTTAGCCGGGGCCCGGTTAACCTCATCAATAAGAATCATATTTGAAAAAACAGGCCCGCTGTTAAACTCAAATGTTGATGTGGCGGCATTAAACACCGTGGTTCCCAATACATCAGAGGGCATTAAGTCGGGGGTAAACTGAATGCGTGAAAACCCGGTGCTGATGGTTTTCGAAAGCAGTTTGGCAATCATGGTTTTTGCTACACCCGGAACACCTTCAATCAGTACATGCCCATTGGCTAATAAGGCAGTAAGCAGCAAATCCAAAACACGATCCTGCCCAACAATAACTTTTCCTATTTCGTTGCGAATGCGAAAGGCCACATGATTCAGTTCTTCAACTTTCAAACGGTTTTCGAACAGTGGGTTTTCATCCTGCAAATTGTCCATATTATTCTGTTCCATATCAGCGACAGTTTTTATAAAAATATTCTATTTGACGGTTAAATTGTTGCAGGTCTTCCTGCGAAATATAATTTACCTTTTCGAGGTTGCCGGCCACTTTAAACAAGGCAGCAACAGTACGTTCGGCAATGCCTGATTTTTTCGAAACATCCTCAATCAATTTACTATCGCGAACCGATGTGTCAACAAAGTAGCGTGTTCGCAAGTAATCCAGAAAGAAAATAAAGCGTTTGCGTGCAATGCCACGATGGTCGTGTTTTACAAAATACAACCGCCCCACCGTTTCAATAAACTCAAGGGACGTGTTTTTGGGTGGTTCAACAACCGGAATGACTCGTTGACGACGTTTACCCTTAAATATAAAATAAACCAGTACACCAAACAGTAAAATATACCAGGCCATTCTAAGAGCTCGATCGTTCAGAATATAAGCCAATTCTGAGCCGACAAGCATTCCGCCTGGCTTGTGATACTCGTCCCAAACCGTGGATGTGACCGGCAAATACGACAAACATTTAAAAATATACTCACTGTTGTTGCCCGATAATAACTGATAATTGGTAAATGCTGTAGGATTACTGTTGAGGTAAAGGTAACCCTCTCCAATTTTTATCCTGATAAAATTGGTTTTCCCATCCTGGTTGTACCCCAAAACGGTGGTTCGGGTGCTATCGTAGGCAGCAATATAATTATTACTGATTCCTTTTTTAAACCAATACCCGAAAGCTGTTTTTAACTGTCGGTTAGAGTAGTTAAAATTAATGGAGTCGATGGGTAAAGAAAAATCCATAACGGGCATAACAACCTGTTTCAGATGAATTGGCTTAATAAATTCAGGCGAGAAATGTTCTGCAGCAACGAACACATTATTTCCGGCTTCAATAATTTTAAAAATTTCTGAGGTTTCTACTGAATCGGGATTAAACCTGTTGGTTATAAAAATAAAATTTGTGTTTAACGGAATGGTTCCTTCTAAAAAGGCATTCAGCTTTGAATGCATGGTTACCAGATTCTGTCCGGGGTAAAGATCCGGCAAAACAGAATAAACCAGCTTATTGCCCAAAGGGCGGTCGTGACGCTTTGAAAAACTTAAACTCCAATCAACAGGCTTTGGAGCAAACACGGCAACCACCACAAATGCTATAAAAGCAATTGCCAATACAACCATGAGTGATTTATTTGATTTTTGCTTAGCCATTTGCCTCCGATTTTATAATTCCGGGTAAACCTACCTTAACAAACTCCTTTTCGATGGCATAAAACTCATGATGCGACACGTTAAACTGCCCATACCAAACATAATTGTATAATTTCGACAATTGCCTGAAACTCTGCTGCACCAATTCATCTTTAATCTCACGGGCGTAATCACGATTGGTTTTATTCATTTTCAAACGGATTAAACCTTTCTGGTGCAGTGTTTTTAAATATATCAGATACAAAACACGAACCGCTTCACGATAAGCGCCATTGCTCCGGTACATCTGGAAGAGTTTTTCAAGTTCCTGTTGCGACATTCCTTCGGCCGGATGTACCATATCTAACGGAGAAACAGCGCTGGAACGCGAAAAAGAAAACAAACCCGAAATAGGTATATCCAGGATTCTGAGAATCAATAACAATAACAAAATTACTCCAAGTCCTCCAAATAAATATAAAATCCAGGATTGCTGCGCTAATCCCTGAACCAGCCAACTGGCTACTTTTTGTAGGATGCGTGCAAGAAGACTGATTTTTTGCTGGTTACGATCGTAATCAAAATTTTTATCATTTTTATACGCCTCAATAACATCAGCAGGCGGTTGGCGGTATTCCACATGTGAATCAGAATCCCACGGTTCCACCTTCTTCTCTTCACAGAAGGCAGTATTAAAAACAGCCATCTGTAAAAACAACAAAGGCAAAAAAGTACGGCACCAACAGAAGTATTCCTTAATATCAGTCATTTGAAATTTCCGAAACCTTTTTAAACAACGAAGTTTGATCTTTTTGTTCTTTAAGATTAAAATACTGAAGGCCTATGGTTACGTAACTGATACCATAAATCAGATACTGCCCAACAGTACCAATCACCATCGATATAATCACTGGTAAAGACTGATAATCGGCCGACCCTTCTTTAGTTGCAGCTAAAAATCCCTGAACAAAAATAATGATGAAAGCAGGCACTGAAAAAATAGTGCTCACCATTGAAACAATAAGTCCAACCACCAGAATAATGGCAAAAGTTATCCACCAGTTATTACTAATCAGACGGAAGCTCCGGTCGATGGACTGACTTAAATCAGTATTCTCGAGATAAACAATGGTAATGGTTAACGACAGCGGCACCATTAAGTAAATGCCGGGAAATATGCATAGTATAAAACCAAACACCATCATTAGCAGCGTTACAATACTAACCAATAGAAAAGTTCCTATGCGTGACATAAACCGATTCCAAACATCGGTAGCGGTAAAATTACCGTGTCCCTTTTCCTTGTATTCGGCAAAATAAGCTGCCACAAGACCCGAAATTTGATAAGCAGTTATAAACATTAACCCATACATAATGAGCATTAAAACTAAATCGGGTTCCTTTGGTTGAACATTTCCTTTAAACAACGAAAAAATACCTGAGAAAGAGCTATCGGTGTATAAAGCCGTAGCAATTGATACAGCAATAATTGGCAAACCGGCATAGAGCAGAATCACTTTTAATAGAAGCTTGTATTCCTGCGATATAAAAGAAAAAGTACCATTCACAATATCTGTGAAATCTCTTTCTTTCTCTAAAACAACTAAAGGTTTACTCATATTTCTTAACTTTTTGGTTAGAGTTTAAATAAACATAACGTGGATATATTACAAAGTAACCTACAATCAAAAACATAGAAACTAGAATAATCAGCAAATTAGCCGTTACCGACATGGTGTTGTAATTGCGGGTAATAAAACTTTCGAGAAATCCGGCAATTATAAAAAAAGGAACCAGCCCCAGTAAAATTTTGGTACCTCGTAAAACTCCTTTTTTAAAAGATACAGAGCGCGAATAAGTTCCAGGAAACAAAATACTGTTTCCCAAAAGGATGCCTGCACCTCCAGCTAAAACAATGGCCGACAGCTCAATGGTACCGTGAATCATAATTGCCAGCGATGAAACTGTAGCCAGCGATTTTTTCATAAAAAACACCTGGAAAGCACCCAGCATAATGCCATTTCGCAATAAAATAAACCCGGTACCGGCGGCGGTAAACATTCCAAACAGAAATGCCACAAACGACACATAGATGTTGTTAAACGTAATCATTAAAAACATCGGAACCGGATCCATGCTGCGGTAAACGGCCATGGGGTCGCCTTTCTCAATATTATCGAGGGTGGTATTAACATAATTATCGCCCAAAATGATTCGCAGGAAATTGTCGTCGTGCCAGGCAGAAATACCTCCAATAACAACAGCCACCAGAAAAATAATTAACGACCAGAAAAACTCTCGTCGGGCATCGTAAAGGGCAAGTGGTAGTTCGGAAGTCCAGAAGGTACGCAATCGCGAAGCCTTTTCTTTTTTATTGCGATAAATTAAGGCATGGGTTTTTGCGCTTAATCCATTCAGATATTGAATTATGGTCGACTCCGGGAAAAAAGTCCGGGCATACGAAAGATCATCGGTTAACTGAATAAAACTATCGGCCAAATCATCAGGATTAATATTCTCCTTCCGGTGAATTTGGGTTTCCAGGTCTTTCCACCTTTTTTTATTCATTTTGATGAATGAAATCTCCTTCATCTTCTATAGTTTCTAAATTCCATAGGGTATTTCAGACCCTGAATATACCAAATCAAAATAAAAGAAGTGTTATTTTTATTAATTTTGAGGCGCTGGTAATAATATTTATTAAAAATCCAGTCAAACATGGAAACTTTTAATCTTAGCACATCCCAAAACGTAACGCTCGAATTCAAAATTGCCAGTGTTGCCGACCGAATTCTGGCCTATATTCTGGACATAATCATTTTAGGGATTACCTCATTGATTTTTAGCCTGGTTATATCACTAACCGCCTTTGGTTTTTCGGAGTGGATGCTCCTGCTTTTCCTTCCGGTTATATTTTATCATTTGCTTTTTGAGATTTTCTTTAACGGCCAAAGCCTTGGTAAAATGATAATGGGCATTCGGGTGGTTAAAACCGATGGTTCGCAACTTACCATTGGCTCATGCTTTATCCGGTGGATTTTTCAGCTTATTGATATTTTGCTTTTAGGCGGCGCTGTGGCCATTCTGGTAATTATTGTCAATGGTAAGGGGCAACGTCTGGGCGATTTGGCAGCCTCTACAACTGTGTTAAAAATTAATAAGCAGGGAAAGCTTGAAAACACCATCTGGACTGAAATTGAAGAAACCTACGAAATAAAATTTCCCCAGGTTCAACTTTTGGGCGATAAAGACATTCAGGTGGTGAGGGAAGTTTTGGCTGTTAGCTATAAAAATGGCTATAACACTACCACCGCACAACTTGTAAAAAACACCCGCAGTGCCATTTGCGAAAAAGCCAGCATTACCAGCGATTTAAACGACCGTAATTTATTATTAACCATTGTGAAAGATTACAACGCCCTTCACCAGTTATCGTGAGGCTTAGCTAATCAATTTAAAACCAATCGACTTAATCGTTTCAGAAATGTAGGTTGTACCGTTTATCAGGTTCACTTTCCAAATGCCAAATTCACGTCGCAGAGGGTAATCGCCCCGCTGTTTCTCAAACTGATGTGGATTGGCCCGAAGGCGCGCATCATCATCTAAAACATTGTAGGTTTGCAATATAGCTTTAGCAGCCACCTGACAGGGATGAAGGCCCCTACAATCAATGGTAATCATTGTGTTTGATGGTTCGGGCACCGATTGAGGCTCCCAGCTGTCGAGCCCAAGGTTAAATCGCTTGCTGATGGCCTGAACCGACATTGATGTTCCATTGGCTTTACCATCGGCCGAATAGCCGGCAATATGCGGTGTTGCAATCCATGCTTTATCAAGCAACTCTCTGGAAATATTGGGTTCGTTTTCCCAAACATCCAATACTGCTTTGGAAACAACGCCCGAACTCAGCCCCTTTAATAAAGCTTTGGTGCAGGTAACTTCGCCCCGTGATGAATTTATAATTATAGCGCCCGGTTTCAGTTTTTCGAGCGATTGATTATTGAACAGATGAAAAGTGGCATCTTCTCCTTCGGTTTCAAGGGGGGTATGAAACGTTACAATGTCCGACTCTCTCAACACTGTATCAAGGCTAACAAACGCACCATTTCCCTCGCGACGTTGGCGTGGCGGGTCGTTCAGTAAAACCCGCATTCCAAGTGCACCGGCAATTTGCGCTACTTTAGAACCCACCATTCCCACACCAACAACCCCAATTGTAGCCTTGCGCAAATCAAGCCCCTGTTCAATAAGCAACGACAACACAGAGCCAATATATTGACGCACCGAGCCGGAATTGCAACCCGGAGCATTGCGCCATTCAATTCCGGCCTTTTCGAGCCATGGAATATCTAAATGGTCGGTTCCGATGGTAGCCGTTACTACCATTTTAACAGTGGTACCTTCCAGCAATTGAGCATTACAGACGGTTCTGGTTCTTACAATCAGTGCATCGGCATCCGCCACATCGGCTTTTGAAATATCAGCGCCGGGCATGTATTTTACCTCTTTTACAAAAGGCTCAAGAACACCCTTCAAAAATGGAATTTTATCGTCGGCTACTATCTTCATTGCATTATATTTAAATTATTAAATAACGGATAACCAGCTGATAGCTGTTAGGTGTTGATTCTTAGTTTTTAGTTCCGGGTAATTCTGAATTTTTCCTGAATCTCGCGACTTTGCAATGCCTGAAACCATGAACTGAGAACTAAAAACGTCCATCTTTAGCCTGCTGCCTTCACCCTTATCACTTGCCATGTCAAATGTATCACGCAAGTTCCATTTTACCAATACCTTATTTAAAATATCTCCATATGAAAAAAAAAGTATATTTTTACCATCATTAAATATAGTGCAGAACAGGCTGGAATAGAACACTTCGGCACTGTCGAAAAACTATCATAATTTATTGATTATCAGGATTAAACAAATAACCGCAAATACAACTTAGAAACATGAGCAATCAGATTTCACAAAGAGCTGCAGACAATATTCGAATTTTATCAGCGGCCATGGTAGAAAAGGCGAACTCGGGACACCCCGGAGGAGCAATGGGAGGCGCCGATTTTGTTCACATTCTTTTCTCCGAGTTTTTAAACTACGACCCTGCTGACCGCACCTGGGTAAACCGCGACCGGTTTTTCCTCGACCCTGGGCACATGTCGCCCATGTTATACTCTATCCTGGCCCTTACGGGAACTTACTCCATGAGTGAGCTTGAAAACTTCCGCCAATGGGGAAGCCCTACACCGGGACACCCTGAGGTTGATATTGAGCGTGGTGTGGAAAACACCTCAGGGCCACTCGGTCAGGGGCATACCATGGCTGTTGGTGCCGCCATTGCCGAGCGTTTTCTGGCACAAAGGTTCGGAAACTGGATGGAGCACAATATTTACACTTTCATTTCTGATGGTGGTATTCAGGAAGAAATCAGTCAGGGAGCAGGCCGTTTGGCTGGATATCTTGGATTGGGCAACCTGATAATGTTTTACGATAGCAACGATATTCAGTTATCAACAGAAACCAACGCTGTAACCAACGAAGATACTGCTAAAAAGTACGAATCGTGGGGCTGGTCGGTTGTCACCATTGATGGTCATAACCATGACCAAATACGCAAGGCATTAAAAGATGCCATTGCCGATAAAAGTCGCCCATCGCTGATAATTGGTAAAACCATTATGGGAAAAGGCGCAGTAAAAGCTGATGGAACCAATTTCGAACGTCAGGTAAGCACCCACGGGCAGCCCTTGAGTCATGCCGGGGCTTCTCTCGAGGCTACCATAAAAAACCTTGGTGGCGACCCTGCCAATGCTTTCACCATCTTTCCCGATGTAGCTGAATACTACAAAAAAGCCAATGCCGAAAAGGCCAAATATGTGGCTGAGCGTAAAGCAGCTCAAAAAGAATGGGAAGCCAAAAATCCTGAACTGGCTGCTAAATTTAAGGCATTCTTCAGCAAGGAAGCCCCAAAATTGGACTACAGCGCCATTAAGCAAAAAGAAAACGATGCAACCCGTTCGGCGTCAGCCACTGTGTTAACGGCTTTTGCCGAGCAGGTTGAGAATATGATTGTAATGTCGGCCGACCTTGCCAATTCTGATAAAACCGATGGATTTTTAAAGAAAACCAAAGCCTTTACCAAAGGTGATTTCTCAGGTAAATTCCTTCAAATGGGCGTGGCAGAGCTGACCATGGCTGCCGTGGCCAATGGTATGGCCCTTCATGGCGGCGTAATTCCGGTTTGTGGAACATTCTTTGTTTTCAGCGATTATATGAAGCCTGCTGTTCGTTTGGCTGCATTAATGGAATTACCTGTTAAATATGTATGGACACACGATGCATTCCGTGTTGGTGAAGATGGTCCTACCCACCAGCCTGTTGAACAGGAAGCGCAGATTCGCCTGATGGAAAAACTGAAAAACCACAGCGGCAAAAACAGTGTTTTAGTGCTTCGTCCGGCTGATGCTGAAGAAACCACCGTAGCCTGGGAAATGGCCATGGAAAACACCCACACGCCTACGGCATTAATTTTATCGCGTCAGAACATTGTGAACCTTCCCGGTAATAATTACTCTGTTTCTCAACAAGTTAAAAGGGGAGCCTATGTTGTTGTTAAAGATTCGGCTGTACCCGATGTTGTTTTAATTGGTAACGGCTCTGAAGTATCAACACTTCTGGAGGGAGCTGCCCTGCTACGCGAGAAAAAAGGTTTAAAAGTACAGGTGGTATCAGTTCCATCGGAAGGATTGTTCCGTAACCAACCAAAAGCCTATCAGGCAGAAGTATTACCTGCGGGTATTCCAAGGTTTGGTCTCACTGCCGGCTTACCTGTTACTCTGGAAGGATTAACCGGTGAGAATGGCATGGTAGCCGGATTGGAACAATTTGGTTTCTCAGCACCATTCAAAGTGCTCGACAAAGAGTTCGGGTTTACCGGTGAAGCAGTTTTCAACAAAGTATCAGCTTTACTGCAAAAATAATAACCAAACATAAGGTTAACTTAAAAGGCGCAAGGCTCTGAATATAACTTCAAGCCTTGCGCCTCTCTTTTTTTGTGGGTTGTACTGGATTCGAACCAGTGACCCCTACCCTGTCAAGGTAATGCTCTAAACCAACTGAGCTAACAACCCTTATAAAAATCAAAAGTCTCTTTCCTGAACCATTTGAAGAATTATATCATGCTTCATCTGACTTGGGAAAAACAATGTTACAAATGTAATATTTTAAGATAAAAATAAATGAAAAAAGGCCTGATTAAAGGCCTTTTCATTCTGGATTTTTTTCACTGACTTATAGGGAAAGGTTTGAATCTTTCGATTGCAAACATAGACATTTTTTAACAAATACAAAGAAAAATTTCAAAATAATTTTTCTTTTTCATTAAACCTTTGATTTATTCGTGAATCAAAGATAAATCATCAAACTTCAGATTTCATTTCATACAACGTCTGCCAAAAAGTACTTTTCGTGAGAAACTAATAGTCTTTAATAAAACCAGAAAACTACATTTTACACCTTCTAAGCATATCTTTATGTTTAATAGGTCGTTAGTGATTCAATCGGCGGAGATTTGAAAATTTAAGCACAAGATTTATAGTATAGGAAAATTCGCCTCTGCAAGTTCCCTGTTTTGGTAACTTTTATTAACTTTGTAAATTATGAGAATAATAAAAGAAAAAACACTTACTGATTATTGTCGGTTGAGTAAATACAAGCAGGCTGCTGAAGCGCTAAAGGCCTGGGTTTATGAGGTAAAGTTTTCTACCTGGAATAATGCAAATGAATTGAAATCAAAATACGGTAATGCCAGCGTCATAAGCTCAAAAAGAGTGGTATTCAATATAAAAGGAAATGACTATCGACTAATAGTTGACATTGAATACAAACTAAAAATAGTCTTTATAGTGTGGTTTGGAACACATAAGGAATATGATACGATAAATGCAAAAACAATAGGTTATGAAACGAGCATGATTCGTTAAGCACAACTTGTCCCGACTTTTCGGGAAACACGGATGGAAATTCATCATGCGAGTTCCATCTGACCAACTTTTATAATTATTTACGGATGAAAGCTAAAATACTAAAAACAGAATTAGAATACAATGAAGCTTGCGAAAGAATTTATAATCTTATCAATAGCTCTGACAGTGCAATAGAACCTGATAGTGCAGAGGGAGAGGAACTGGAACTCTTATCGTTACTTGTAGAAAAATACGAGCAGGAACATCACTGTATGGAAGCACCCGGGCCTATCGAAGCTATTAAATTCAGAATGGAACAAATGAATTTAAAACAAGCGGATATAGCGCCACTTTTTGGAGGTAAAACAAGAGTGTCTGAAGTGTTGAATGGAAGAAGAACCCTTACATTAAAAATGATAACACTTCTAAACAGATACTTAGGTATTCCTCTGGAATCATTAATAAGCGGCAATAAGGATATTAAATTGGAAGATCAAAATAAAGAGAAGCTTTTGAATATATCTTCAATTAAGGATTTTTTAAATGGAACAAGAGCAGCAATGATTTAACTCTTATTTTTTCTGATTAACTCATGTTCATTTGAAAGTTCCTCCAATGACTTTAGGTCATTGGAGGAATTTTTTGTCTATCTGTATCTACTAAAGCGAAAATTTGTCTTCAGTCTGTTAAAACCTTAAAACAGTTTACTCCCCGGCAGTTCTTCTTTCATGCAAATCCGTCATCACCTTTTCCATAGTTTTTTCATCGAGCTTATATAAAATCATTATTAACCCAGAAAGTAAGGCGCCAATAGCCGGAACATAACTCATCATGTATTTGATTCCACGAATGGTTTCGGGCGATTGCTCCACATTGGCCTGAAATCCATAATACGCCAACAACCAAAGTGTTACAGAACCGCCGAGCGTCCAACCCAGCTTTTGCGACATACTGGAGGCTGAAAAAACCAGTCCGGTAGCACGGCGTCCGGTTTTCCATTCCGAATAATCGGTTGCATCGGCGTACATCGACCATAACAATGGGAAAATTATACCGGCACAAAAACTAATGAGCGCCTGCAAGGTAAAAACAAATGCAATGCTGCTTTTATCAAGATAGTAAAAACCAATACTCAGAAAGGCAGCACCAAACATGGCCAATATAAAGGTATTGCGTTTACCTATGCGGACAGAAATTGGTTTTGCCATCATTACACCAATCATATTGGTTGCCTGGCCTAAAAACAGATAAAAGGTGCTGAAAGCAATGGTCATTTTTGACAGACTGACGGCCGATTCCTGTGAAAAGTCGTTGCTGATATAATACTTAAAGTAATAAACGGCCACACCATCGCGAACCGAGTTAAAAATAAGCGTCATTACGCCGGCTCCCAGCAAAACAAACCAGGGAATGTTTTTCCCAAGATTCTTTAAATCCTCCTTCAGGTTATTTTTTTGCTCTTTAGGTGGATTAACCCTTTCGCGCGTCCACGAAAAAGTCATCAGGAAAAACCCAATAACAATAACCCCTACAACCACCATGGTTAACTGGTAAGATGTGGCAACATCAACGCCATTTTGTTTAAATGCATCGAGTAAAGGTTGAAAAATAGCTACCACCAGCAAACTTCCGGCAAAAGCAAAAATCATGCGGTACGATGCAAAAGCCGTGCGCTCGTTTGAATCGGAAGTCATAACACCCAACAGACTGGCATAAGGAACGTTAATGGCCGTATAAGCCATCATCATCAATGTGTAGGATAAATAAGCGTAAACAATTTTACCTTTAAGCGACAAATCGGGTGTAGTGAATAACAACACGCCAATGATGGCAAAAGGAAATGCCACCCAAAGCAGGTATGGTCTGAATTTTCCCCAGCGCGATTTGGTACGGTCGCCAATGATACCCATAATGGGGTCGTTGGCAGTATCCCAAATGCGTGTAACCAGAAACATGGTTCCTGCGGCAGCAGCAGGAATACCAAACACATCGGTATAAAATATGGCCAGGTAAAAAGTAAATATTTTCCAGAACATGGAGGAGGCTGCATCGCCAAATCCATACCCGATTTTCTCTCGTAACGAAACTTTTTGTGTTATCATTATTGGCTGTTATTAATGGAAACTAATTGGTTTAATTTATCAATATTTGTTCTGATTCGTAAAGCGACTTCCATTAAAGCCCTCGTGTTATGGTAAGGGCATTTCCAGAATCCGATTTTTGGATCAGAAAAAACCGGGAATCCATTGCGGTCGGTACGCAAAAACCATTCTCCAAACTTTTTATCAATCAATTTATTATCGATATAGTTCCAAACAACAGCCATTTTCTCCAGATACATTTCATCGCCGGTTATCTGCCATGCATTAATAAATCCAACCATGGCTTCGGCCTGTACCCACCAATGCCGGTCTTCATCGAAATGATGGTTGCCAAAGTCTTTTTCGTACAATAAAGATCCGTCAGAAGTAAGACCTTCCTGAATGGTGGCGTTGGTCATTTTCAAGGCAACAGTTTCAACCTCTTTTAAAAGCGCTTTATTGCCCAAAACCTCGGCAGCTTCGCATAAAAGCCAGGCACCTTCAATATCGTGACCATACGAAACCATATTGCCTTTCACTTTCCAGTCCATCTCAAAAAATAGTTTAAAATGACCGGTTTGCGTATCGATAATATGGTCGAGGAAAACCCGGAGAAGACCATGTATTTGAGTTCCAAGCTTAGTATCAGGCCACACCCGGTACAAATTGGTGTATGGCTCAATAATGTGCAAATGGGTGTTCATCGACTTGGGCTCATTGGCATCTTTGGTACTGAGTCGCATATCACTAAGTGGCTGCCAGTCGCGCGACAATGCTTCGATGTATCCTTTATGCGCATTATCGAAACTGTGCTCTTCAATAAGATTGAACAGTTTTATGGCATAATTCAAACTTTCGGCATTACCGGTGGCTTTATAGTATTCTGAAAATCCGTAGATTCCAAACCCCTGTGCATAAATCTGTTTTCGGCCATCGAGTATTTTCCCATCGTGGGTAACACTCCAGTATAACCCTTCAAACTCGTTATCCCAACAGTGACTCACCAAATAATTGTAAGCCCTGTGAGCCATTTGAAGATACTCATCCTTTTTGAGAAAATTGTAGGCCGCAGCAAAAGCCCATAAAATGCGGGCATTCAGAACAACTCCTTTGGGGGCATTGATGGAGGGTGCTCCGGTTAAGTCAACTTCGCCATAAAACCCGCCAAATTTAGAATCTACTCCCTTCTCCATCCAGAATTTTATAATCTGTTCAAACTCTGTAACCATTTGATCGGGGAGATCTTTATATTCTATCTTCATTTAATTTGATAAAAGTGAAACAACATAAAGGGTAAGGAAAAACGATAAGTTTACAATAATAAGGCTGATGTTTTTTAGATTTTGGCTGTTAGTCCTTAGCAGCTATCAGCTAACCACTAACTTCTTCTGTCTAAGAGTCTCTTATCTTAAATCTTCCAAATTGGTTGGTTTTCCTTATTCCTTAATGGCTTCAATGGTTTATTTCAGAAATGGTTGATTACTATCGATAAGTTGATTAATGGTTTGAACCGAAGCTGCACTCCGGAGCTTATCCTGTGGCGAATTGATGCAATAATCAACCAGTTGGTCAATAGTGCTAACTGCAACGTGCATGCGGGTGTCTGATGAAGCATAGTAAATAAACACTTTGCCATCGTCGTCGGCAATCCAGCCATTCGAGAATACCACATTCGAAACATCTCCAACTCGCTCAGAGCCCAGAGGTGCAATAAAGTGGCCGTTGGGTTTGTGAGTAACCAGCCATGGCTTTTCAAGGTCGGTCATAAACAAATAGAGAGTATATCGCAAACCGGCTGCAGTATTACGAACCCCATGCGCCAACTGCAACCAGCCTTTGTTTGTGCGGATGGGAGC
>CAZFTD010000062.1:0-12263 GCA_964521525.1 uncultured Marinilabiliaceae bacterium
GTTTGTACAAGCTGACAAATTTTGCGGGGGTCGTAATCGAAGTATCCGGCGGCAGGGCAAATGGCAGTACATACACCACAATTCATGCAGGCTGTAAGCCCTTCCTGAAAGCGAATATCGGCCCGTAATTGTTCAAAAACAGGTTGCATTATTTTGGAATTGGTTTAGCACTATCAAAAGTAACTGATATTCATAAGCGTAAAAACAGAACAAATACGTAAATACGATGGGTATAAATACTAATGACAAAGAAAAAGTTTAAAGGTTGAATTTGTTAGTTTAAAGTTTATTGTTTATAGTTTATTGTTCTGGGTTTAATATTCAAAGTTTAAAGTTTCTGTCTGTGCGTTTGGGGTTCCCACCTTTAAGGGGTGAGGGGGTGAGGGTTGTATAAAGGTTTTATGGTTATTAGCTGACCGGCAACTATTATCCAGCATCAAATATTGAAACTCAAAAATCAAACTTTATAAAATTCGCAACTATATCATCAACAAAAGGGGTGCGCTTGTCAGTTTTTCACACTATTTAAAATTTTAACCCCTATTATTTTGATACTTTGTAAATTTTTTCATACTTTTACAGCAAACAACCCCCGTTTTATTTTTAAGAAAATTCATTTTGATTAATCATTGGATTTTTCTTAAAATGAATTACCCGATGCCTTATTAATAATTCCACCAGGTAAAAATAATGAATGAACCCTGTTTATAAGGGTTCTAACTTGTATTAAACCTGTTAAATATTATGAAGAACAAACATTTTAACCTGAACGGAACCATTACTATAAATTACAATAACGAACTATTAATGGGGCAGTTGCAATATCGTTTGCTGAATTTAATCATCAACGACCATTTGCTAAACAATACCAATTCAGAATTGAATATCAGCAAACAAAGGGCAATAAATATTATAAATACAATGAATAGAATTGCTCCTAATTTGATAGTTGAAATTGAAAAGGGAAAACAGGAAACAAGTTTCAGCCTTACTGATTTTGGCATGAAGCTTTTGAATTCGTATGCCCAGAAAGAGTTCGACCTTTATATGTTTCTACGAAAAAGTGATGACTATTTAAACAATAACATCATTAATAATATGGATAAAAAACAGGAAGCGATGAGTTTAATGGGTGTTTTATAATTTCTAAATCTCAATTAAATGATTTTTTATGGCATAAACCACCAGACTGGCTGTATTTTTACATCCTGATTTGAGTAAAATATTGGCGCGATGTTTTTCCACAGTCCTTTTACTAATAAAAAGCTTATCGGCAATTTCGTTGTTCGACAGACCCTGGCAAATTTCGATCAGCACCTCCATTTCCCTGTCAGATAGTTGTTCTTCATCAACCAATACCGATTCATGCTCTTTTTTAGCCAGAATAAGGTTTCTCAACAATTGATGCGAGAAATAGTTACCGCCCTCTGCCACAGCATGAATGGCCGTTTTAACCTCATGTATATCGCTATCTTTTAACAGGAAGCCACGTACACCGCATTCGAGCATTTTCGAATAATATTCCTGATCGCCATACATCGATAGTGTGACTATTTTCAGGTCGGGATTGTTTTCAAGGGCCAGCCGAGAAGCTTGGATTCCGTCCATTTCGGGCATTGAAATATCCATTAAAACCACATCGGGGTTAGCAGCCTTATAGGTGTTAAGAAACTCCTTTCCATTTGAAGCCTCTCCAACTACCAGAAAATCGGGCATGGAACTTAAAAGCAATTTTAACCCGTTTAGAAACAAGTTATGGTCGTCGACCAGAAAGACCCTTATTTTATCCATGTTAACCATTTATTGGTACGGCAATAGCAACAAGTACGCCTTTATCCTTATCTGAAAACACTTCCAAAGTACCTTTAAGCGATTGTACGCGGCTAAGCATATTAAAATAGCCGGTACCTATTGTTTTTTCATCGGCAAAAAGCGATTCGGTATTAAAACCAACGCCATTGTCGCGATAATTTACTAAAATTTCCTTATCGTTGGCTGTGAGGTCAATATTGACTCTGGTGGCACCCGAATGTTTGATGGAATTGTTGAGCAATTCGCAAACCGATCGGTAAATAACCACTTCGGTACCGGTTGAAAACCTCACATCCATGGCATTGGTTTTAAAAACCACCTTCATGCCTTTACTCTGGTTTATTTTGTTTATAAAATTACGAATTGCTTTGGCCACACCAAAACTGTTTAATACATGAGGACTCAAATTGTTGGAAATTTCCTGAATACTTTTAATGGCTTCGCTAATTACCATATTGGTATTTTTGATTACCGATTGGCTGGAAGGATTGGTTTCAACAGCAGCCAGCGAGGAAACCGACATCTTAATGGTTGATAACAACGGTCCCAAACCATCGTGCAATTCAGTGGCAAAGCGTCGTCTCTCGCGCTCCTCGGCCTGAATAATGGCATTGAGCAGGGCTTTTTCCTGTTCGCGGGTTTTCTGCTCGACCCGTTTCATGTAGTCAAAGATTTTCTGAATGAGAAAAACCCCGATGGCAAAAAACAAACTGGTGATAGCTCCCAACCATATATAAAACAAACGGAAATCCTGAGGTTTAAAGTCGGTCACAAACGGCAAAAACTCAATTAACCGTTGGAATGCCATAAAAACAAAACCAAACGATATTAATATCCACGACAGGTTAAACTTGGTGACTTTGGTGAGTTTTACAGCCACCGCAGCAGCAAAAAACTGGAAAATAATGGTAATAGCGAGGGTTATTTGAAGTGCCATAATGAATTTTTATGTAAAAATAAATAAAACCATCACTCGACCACCTTATTCATTAATGACATTTCATAAAAACAACTTCAAACATCAGGAATCAATTAAATTAACGGTTATAATCGTAACCAATAATGGAGATTCCTCGTTTCTACTGAATAAATAATTTTTTTTGCGAATGAGACTCAAATCAATAGTTTTTTCAGGTATTTTATTGACTGTATTAACATTAACTTCCTGTAGCAGCTCAAAACCTTGCCCATGTGAGCGGCAACAACACAGACGGGCAAACAACAATCAATTCAAATCAAATAATTATCACTCTCTTGCACTGACAGATAATTTTGAAAAAGATAAAACAGACACAGGTAGTTTCAGTATTCGAGCTCATATGCTGTCAGAATGCATAATACGAACTTAAAATTTGCTCTGAATTAAAGCAAAAATCCGTTAATATTGGAATTAACGGATTAATTATAATAATATTAACAAGAAATCTAAGTTGTTTTTCTACTTATTAGTCACAAAACATCAACCTACAACTTATCACCTCGGAAAATAAACTATGAATTAGAATTTAAAACTTTACAATATTAATTACCTTCAACAAGGTATTCTTTCATTTTTTTTGTTTGAGGATTTTTAAATAACGCATCGGGGTGCCCCTGTTCTATAATTTCTCCATCATACATAAAAACCACATTATCGGCTAATCTCACAGCCTGACGCAGAACATGTGTTACTAAAATTATGGTATAATGTTCTTTAAGCCGTCTAAACAAATTCTCGATAATTTTACTGGAAATAGGGTCAAGTGCCGAAGTTGGTTCGTCGGCCAGGATTATTCTGGGCTTAACAGCCAACCCACGGGCAAGACACAAACGTTGTTGCTGGCCAATAGACAAGCTGGTGGCCGGGCTGTTTAAGCGATTCTTGACTTCGTCCCACAACCCAACCTCTTCCAGGTTTCGTTGAACGCTGTATTCTATGAGTTTTTTATCGCGAACCCCTTTAAGTTTAATTCCATAGGCAACATTTTTATAAATGGAAACCGGCAATGGATAGGGGCGCTGCGATAACAATCCCATTTTCTGACGTATGGCCGGTATATTTTTGGAGGTATTTAATATATCATCATTCTCAATAAAGATATGGCCAGTTACCTTTAACTCCTTATATAAGTCGGTGAGTTTATTCATACATTTTAACAGGGTGGTTTTACCACAACCCGAAGGACCCAATAAAACGGTTATTTTATTTTTGGGAATTTCGAGGTTAATATTCTTGAGAATTTGATGATTTGCTGCAAAAACATTCAGGTTATTAACCCTAAGTATAGGTGATGCATCTGATACCTGATTCATATCAGCGTTCTGAACATCAATCAAAGTTTCAATATTCGACTTAATCATAGTGCATTAGTTTAGATTAGTTCTGGAATACCTTTTTGAAATAAAACGAGCAGCCAGACTAATAATAAGAATTATGATTGTTAGGATTGCGGCTGAAGCAAAAGCTCTTTCGCGCACTTCGGGTATTGGTGAGCCAAGTTGAAAAAAAACAGCCAATGGCAAAGTGGCAGCGGGTTCATCCAGAGTAATTGGAATATTATCGGTATAACCGGCAGTAAATAAAACTGAAGCAGCATCGCCAATACCTCTTCCAAACGACAATAGAATGGCCGTAATAAAGCCTGAAAAACCTTGTTTCAACATAACTTTATAAGCCATTTCAGTATTGGTAGACCCCAATGCCAGCGTGGCTTCATGTAATCCTTTAGGAATGGTGCATAAAACTTCATCAAAAGTTCGTACCATAATTGGTGTTATTAATAATGCAACAGTAATGGTACCGGCTAATAGTGATGCATTCATTCCGAGATACAACATTAAAGTAAAGCCAAATGCTCCATACACAATGGATGGTATTCCCCATAAGGCATCCAGTAAATAGCGAATAACATTCTGCAATTTTCGTTGCTTAATCAAATGAACGTTAATATACAGCGCTGCCGGCATTCCTAAAATTATGGCAATAGCTGACGCACCAAGCGCAATATAAAGCGACCCGATGATTGCATTTAACACGCCTCCTTCGCCACCATAATAAAAACCACCTTTGGGAGTTTTAATTACCATATCCAAATTAAGGGCATTAAAACCTTTAACAAATATAACCACCACAATAAATGCCAGTATGGCAATTAAAGAATAGGCAGCAATGGCACAAATCCATTTAAAAAACAGCTCCTCTAAAGTTTTTCTTTTATTCATTGCCGCTGGGTTTTATAAATAAAATATCTGAAAACAAGGTTGATGAGCAGAATTATTACTAATAAAAGTAATGCGGCAAACATCAACGCAGAATCGTATAACGGAATGGAGAGCATTTCTCCATAATTATTGGCTATTAACGCCGGAAGCGGATAGCCGGCTTCAAAAAAATTCGGCTTAACCTGTATCCTGTTGCCCACAACCATCATTACTGCAATAGTTTCGCCAAAAGCTTTAGCTATCGACAATCCAAAGGCTGAAATTATACCCGGGTAGCTATTTCGAATAACCACATGCTTTATCGCTTCCCAGAAAGTAGCGCCCAGCGAAAGCGACGCTTCCTTCATACCAACTGGCACCGTATTAAAAACTTCCATCAGAATGTTCAGCATGTAAGGTATGCACATGATAGCCAGAACTATGCCCCCTGCAAAAATAGAATACCCTGATGAGGACAAATTAAAAAATGGTGCCAAAACATCAGAAACAAAAGGTACAATTATAAGAATTCCCCATACACCATAAATAACTGATGGTAATCCGGCCAGTATATCAATAACCGGATGCATGGTTCTAACTAAGCTTTTAGAAGCATATTGCGTAAGATATAAAGCGGCAAATAAACAAAAGGGCGCGGCAAATAAAAAAGCTAAAACAGTAACATATAATGAACCTGCAATAAATGGCCAAAACCCAAAATTCCCCTTCATAGGGGACCAATCTGATGAAGTTAGTAAACTCCATAATGACTGATGCTCAAATATTGGGGCTGCTTTAATGTATAAGCCAACACCTATAATTAATGGTAATAGCAAAATGGTTACCAATGCGATAACCATCCATGCCCCTGAAATTTTATCAACTATATATCTCTTTATCAACATATTAATTACTTAACTTTTTTAAGTAGTGATTAATTGCTTCCTGATCAATGGGCACATAACCGGCTTCAGTTACATACTTCTGTCCTTCGGTAAGAGTCCATTTAATAAATTTAATTACCGATTCCTTTTGAGGTTTGCCATTCGACACAAAATATAGCTCTCGAGCCGGCGGGCTGGGATAAACACCAGAGGCAATAGCTTCTAGCACACCACTAAACGAATCATAAAAATTTTCGTCAGCGTCAATTACTCCGTTATTGTTTATATCAATAGGAACCACCTCAACACCGGGTCTTTTATATCCGGTATTAATATCGTAAACGTAAATGGTATTATTAAAACCTATTGACAATGGGGCCTTAATTACTGCTTCGGCTAACCCCGGGTCGCCAAATATACCAACTCCCAATAAATCTTCCTGACTTCCCCCAAGATATTTTGCCCATGTTTCAGCAGCTCCACAAGCATCGGAACGGGTATATACTTCAATATTACTTTGAGGTTCATTGTACAAAAGTTCGCCCCAATTTTTTATAGTACCATCAATAAAGATAGCCCTAAATTCATCACGGGTTAAACCGCGCTCTTTTATTGTTTGCAAATAAGGATTTTGATTACTAATGGAAGGAATTACTGCATCAATAGTAAGACCCACCCACCAGGTACCTCGTTCTTTTTCAACCTGGGTAATTTCACGCGAAAACATCCCCAAATCAACCACGCCGGCCAAAGCATCGGCTAAACCTTTGCCGGCACCACCTCCGGTAATATTAAAGCGAACATCGGGGTTCTCTTTTTTATATTCTTCCGACCATTTTATAACCAATGGGTATAAAGCAAATGCACCTGAAATGGTTATGGTGTTATCTTTTTTAGCCTTTGAAGCGCATGATGAAAACAAGATGGCTAAAACCAGTAAAATGATGATATTAAAGTTTTTCATTTGATTTATTGATATTGGATTAATGAATATTTTCTTTCTGTCATGTCAATCACAATCAGATGCAAGCTGTTAGTTCAGAACTCCTGATTGTTAGCTAATAGGTGATAGCTAACAGGAACATAGAGATAGAACCCAAAAACTAACAACTTCTGCCTTTTTACTGTCAACTTACCACAACATTATTGCCTTTTGTTAGCTTTTATAAATAGTTGGCGTAAATGTTAGCATTAAATAAAAGAACTGTGAAAACTTTGTTTTTTCAATACCTTGTAACTCCTTCAAATTATCGGTGGGCAAAACAAAAGCGTATCCACTCTCGAGAGCTCCAATTTTTGAAAACCTGTATTTTAAAACCAAATCGTTCTCATAACCCAGATTTTTACCTGAAGGCGTTAATGGGTTGGTTTGAGCCAACTGAAAATAATGCCCGATATTGCGAATACTAAGCTTATCGTTAAACTTATAATCCAGATAATAATAGTAATCGGCCAGTCCTCCCTGTTTTGTATCTGAGCTAAACGTTCTGAAATAGTCGATATACCCAAAATGTCTGTGTCGTCCGCCATATATGTAATCAAACAACTTGTCGGTTTTTTGTTCCGTACCTGTTTTGTTGTTCCCGCTAAGGTAGGCAATTCCAATGCCTGGAGTAAGGTTTCCTGCTTTTATGGAAGCATCGCCAACCAGTAAATAGGCACTAACATTTTTACCTTGTTGATTTCGCCCATATTGGTAATAAGCATTTCCTTGAAACGCGAAATCTCCTTTTTTAATATTGGTATAAAAACCAGATGTTTGTCTGAAATGGAGCGTATTGGTAGTTTCCGTTTCAGTTACTCCGGAGGCCAAATGGAGAAAAGAGGTACTAACACCATTACCGGCATCTTTATTTATCCATATAAAGTTGAGCGATTTCCAGCGATTGGTTGGGTAAAAATTATCTGAGCCCGTCTCTTTTAAACTATTCCACGACCCGGCAATATGAATTTTCCAATCGTTTTTCGCATACTTATATATAACCACATCCGAGGATATCCCTCTTTGATTCCAGTTGCGGGCCGATAATAAATATTCATTATCGTAAACCAACTGCTGACGACCAATGGCTAACCAACTTTGATTTCCAATTCTTACATCTACAAATCCTTCAAACATATCGATGGAAGCTTTGTTACCATTAACACCTCCTAAATTGCCCATTTCTTCATCGCCCCAAATACGAACGTCCTGCGGTGAAAAGCGCAACTTAAAATCTTCGGCCTCATAGGATAATGTAAATCTGCTACGCTGCGAAATAAGTACTGCAGGAGTAGCGCCCTCGGCGGCTAATTTTTGGTAACCATCGCGGATTTCGCCTCGGGTTCTGAATTGGGCTTCCACCTTTAATTGGGCGTAGGTGGCGGTTGTTGAAACAATAAGCAATAATATTAATTTGCTTTTAATGTTAATCTTATACATTTTATTTTGGTTAAAGGTGGTTGTTTCAAAAATATCGCTTTTGTCTATCGTTTTGGTGTAGCTTAATATTTAATATTTTAACACAAAACATTAAATATTTAATGTTTGCCAATTGATTAATTCGTCTGTTTATAACTTGATTCCTTTCACCAGATAGCTTGTCCCGATTAATCAGGAGAAATCGCCATAATTTACTGTAAATCGTGACAATCTTTGCGTCTGGGTCGTCGAGACGTTTGACAGGCTCGTTTCATTTCGTCAGGAATAATTCCGATTTGAGAACTTAACCATTAATTACGCATAAACCAGAAATAGCTGGATTTCGGCAACCATAAACATAAATCCCTTACGAGAACTGCAAAGAAAAAACGACTTCATCGACTTTCATATTAATCGCTGCTAATTCCAACTGAATAATTTGACGAATAATTCCAGATATAATAATAATTGCGGGCATAGGTGGCAAATACTATACCCGCTTAAACATTCGAATGTTAAGATTTAAAGGATTATAAAAATCATAGATGAATGTAATATTCATAATATCTAATGATTACTAAATATAGATCAGCTATAATTATTACTTATGCAAAAATGGGAATTGGCATTACGGGTTAAAATCCCGTGTTTAAGGTATTTTCATTACCATAAATAGGTGGCATTCCGGTTATTCTATTTGTTTAAATCAATCATTAGGCGCGGCTAACATAGTCAATTCGATAATAAAGACCCGTTTTAATAGAAGTTAAAGTATTAATATAAACTAAATCAATAATTTCGAAAAGAAATGACGTTCATTTTCTGGCTTTCCAAATTAAATAGGACGCCCATAATCTTTCATGGAAATAGTACAAAAGAGTTTGAATTGACTGAAAAACAATTGTAATCAATATCGACTGGGATTTATTTCCGGTAAAAAGCCATGTTATAGTAAGCATTGATACAATACAAATAATTCGGTATGAAATGGCTTTATAGATGCTTGTTCTTTTTGTTTCCATATTCGATTGGTTTTTAAAATTTAGACTCATTAATTGGCAATTATTTCAACATTAGGAACCAATATATACTTTTCGAAAGTACAATTTCAGTTATGATAATCCCGGTTTAAAAATTAATCTCTTACAATGTTCCATTTATTGAAAGTTAAGGGGAAAAATCTCAAACAAAATTAATTATTATATCTATTGATTTAATGTATATTTGTTTTGGTATTATAGATATCAACACTAAAATATTTGTACCTTAGATTATTTATCAGATTAATATAATGAAGATTTGTGAAAAACAGTAATTCCACATTACAATTGGGGCAGGAGTTTGCCTGGCTAAAAAGAATCTCTCTACAGTTTATTTCTGATGCTGATTTCGATAAAATTGAGCGAGCTTCAATTGCGCTCAATTTTAAAAAAGGTGAAACCATTTTAAAACAAAATGGGTTATCAACTCACATTGTTTATTTGGCCAAAGGAATAGTAAAGTTTAATTATGAGAATGAGGCACAGCGCAATTTAATTCTGACAATTGTGTCTGCCCCAAAGATTTTAGGTGGCGCCAATCTTTTTTATAAAGACAATAACCTGTTTTCGATAGTTGCTATTGAAGATTGCGAAGCAATTTTAATTGATGCCAATGTATTGCTCAATGTAATGATGGAAAATGCTAAATTCTCCATTATGCTCTTCCAGTTAGCTTCCGAGATGTTTAAAAAATCGGTGATGAATTTTATTAGCCTGGCCCATAAACAAAAAGAAGGACGAATTGCCGATATCCTCCTTCATCTCTCAAAAGAAGTATATCATTCCTATTCATTCTCTCTTTCTTTAACCCGTAAAGAAATTGCCGAGTTTGCCGGTTGCTCAACCGAAAATGTTATTATGACGCTCTCACGCTGGCAAAAGGAAGGGATTATTAGTATTGAAGGAAAACATCTGGAAATACTTAACACTGAAAAAATTAATCACATAAGTAAAATAGGTTAATAATGCTTACTCAAAAAACACGATATTCAATGCTCGCGATGCGCAAACTGGCCGAGGAATATGGAAAAGGACTTCTTTTAATTAATGATATTGCCGAAAGCGAAAAAATTCCCAAGAGATTCCTCGAGTCAATATTGCTGGAACTAAAGAAAAATGGGTACCTTGATAGTAAGCTTGGCAAAAATGGCGGGTATTTCCTTATTAAAAACCCGGAAAATGTTAATTTGCTTGAGATTGTCAGGTTATTTGAAGGCACCATTGCCTGGTTACCATGCACATCAGAAAAATACTATCAACCTTGTGAGCATTGCAAAAACGAGGAACAATGTAAAATTAGAGGAACATTTAAGGATATCAGGCAATATACCTATAACAAATTAGAACAAACCACGTTGGCCGACATAATACAATTATAAGAAATCATTATGAGCGAAACGCCTTTTAAGACTCTGTATTTGGCCTTAAACCTTAAAATAGATTCAATAGCCTGTTTAACCCGATAAATTTGCTAAGTCAATATGAAACATCAGACCCAACAATTACGTTATAAGGAAATATTATTGTGAAGAAATTTGAGGATTATTGTTTGTATTAACGATTTATGCTATTTTTACAAAAAAAGAACCGTATGAAAAAATTAGCAACATTTACCCTTGTGCTTTTTGTAATAGCCTTAACTTTTTCGGCCTGTAAAAGCAAACAAGATTGTCCTGCCTACAGTCAGGCAGAAACAGAAATTTCGGTTCGTGCTTAATTTTATATTTAGTGGAATCAGAGGAAAAAGGAAATCACAGGTTTCCTTTTTTTGTTTTATAAAATCTGGATTATTATTATCTGTTTCAGCTCCAACGACCTATTAAACAACAATAAAAATCACTAAATTATTTAAATTTAACTTCATTTTACAATTTATAAACCAAATCAAAAAGGGATTTCTTGACCATTTGGTTATGTTTTCATATTTTTGCTGTGCTAAAATCCATACCTTTTTAAAATAATCACCTAAAACAGTAATAAAATGTCAAAAATTAAAATTGGAATCAACGGTTTCGGCCGTATTGGCCGTTTGGTATTCCGCGCTGCCCAAAATTTCGACAATGTACAAGTAGTTGGTATCAACGACCTTATCGATGTTGAATACATGGCTTACATGTTGAAATACGATTCAACTCACGGACGTTTCAACGGTACTGTTGAAGTAAAAGATGGCAAATTGGTTGTTAATGGCAATGCCATTCGTGTTACTTCCGAGAAAAATCCCGCTGATTTGAAATGGGGCGAAATCGGTGCTGAGTACATCGTTGAATCAACCGGTTTATTCCTTGAAAAAGCCAAATGTCAGGGTCACATTGATGCCGGTGCTAAAAAGGTTATTATGTCTGCTCCTTCAAAAGACGACACCCCTATGTTCGTTTGCGGCGTAAACCTCGACAAGTACACTAAAGATATGCAGTTTGTATCAAACGCATCATGTACTACCAACTGTTTGGCTCCTATTGCTAAAGTATTGAACGATAAATTTGGTATTGTTGAAGGTCTTATGACTACCGTTCATGCTACCACTGCTACCCAAAAAACTGTTGACGGTCCTTCAATGAAAGACTGGCGCGGTGGACGTGGTGCCGGTCAAAACATTATTCCTTCATCAACCGGTGCTGCAAAAGCTGTAGGTAAAGTTATTCCTTCATTAAACGGAAAACTTACCGGTATGGCTTTCCGTGTTCCAACCCCTAACGTATCGGTGGTTGACCTTACCTGCCGTTTGGAAAAACCTGCCAGCTACGCTGAAATCTGTGCTGCTATGAAAGCTGCTTCAGAAGGCGAATTAAAAGGTGTGCTTGGTTATACCGAAGATGCTGTTGTATCCAACGACTTTATTGGCGAAACCAAAACCTCAGTTTTCGATGCTGAAGCCGGTATTTCTTTGAACAACAATTTTGTAAAAGTTGTTAGCTGGTACGACAACGAAATGGGTTATTCAAC
>CAZFTD010000062.1:12363-14026 GCA_964521525.1 uncultured Marinilabiliaceae bacterium
CTTGTGCCACAAGTTATGACACGTGACAGCAACGAGTTTCTGTTTGTGGCCGACTATGTAAAACAACTGGGTTATAAGGAACTAAACTGGAATCTGGGCTGCCCCTACCCCATGGTAGCCAAAAGAGGCATGGGCTCAGGACTTGTTAAGGATTATGACAAAATTGATTCCATCCTGCAAACAGTTACGAGTGAAGTAGGTATAGACATCTCAATAAAACTGCGTCTCGGCTATGAAAGCAATCAGGAAATACTAAACCTGCTGCCAGTGCTCAACAACCATAAAATCAAATATCTGATCATTCATCCCCGCATTGGAAAGCAACTTTACAAGGGTGATGCAGATTTGGCATTGTTTGAGCAGTGCATAGACATCTGCAACCTGCCTGTTGTTTACAACGGCGACATTGATACGGTTGAAAAGTTTGTTTACCTGAAACAACGATTCCCAAACATAAACCACTGGGCAATAGGTCGCGGTGTAATCTCCAATCCATTTTTAGCAAGTATGATGAAAACGGGCTCCTACCAACTGCCAGAAGATTGGGCAGAGCAGTTTAAATCCTTTCACGATGCCCTGTTTCAATCTATGAGTGAGTCACTCTCGGGACCGGGGCATTTACTGATAAAAATGCAGAGCTACTGGGAATATTTCAGCCAAATGTTCTCCGATGCGCATAAAACTTATAAGATTATCCGAAAAGCAAAAACAATTGATGCCTATCAACAAGGCGTTGCAAACATCATTAAACAGAAATAGAGTTTTTGCTTTGGCGAGAAAATATGAAATTTTAAGAATGGACAAATCTGTAAGGACATTAAACCACTTAGCAGTATCAATATATCACTAACAAAATTGCACAATCATGTACAAAATCAATGAGTATTTCAATGGCAATGTAGTCTCCATAGCCCACAAAGGTGCCGAAGGAAAAGCCACCATTGGTGTAATGGCTGCCGGAGAGTATGATTTCGGCACCTCATCGGTAGAGATAATGACGGTTATTTCGGGAGAGATGAAAATAAAACAGCACGACGCAACAGAATGGACCACCTACAAAAAATTTGACTCTTTCAGAGTTGAAAAAGGGGTTACCTTTAAAGTAAGTGTGAATGAGGACACGCCATATCTGTGCCTTTACCTGTGACCATAATAAACAAACGGACGACCCCTTCGCCATGAAAAAGGATCGTCCGACAAAAGTTTAACTTAGATATAGGCCATCACGAAATACACATAGCATTACCGTCCTTAGAAAAAACACACATTAAATTCTCACCACCCTGTCAACTTCATTCTCAAAGCTTTTAAGGTGAGTAGCCATAAGAATTGTGATGAGTGGATATTGTTTTTTTATGTTTTTAAAGATGGTGATTGCATTTTCGGTGCTGATGCCGGCTGTAGGTTCATCCACAACCAGAAGCTGTGGTTTTTTTAGGATAGCCTGTGCCAGTAAAAGTTTTTTGCGCTGGCCACCACTCAGTGTTTCGCCGTTTTCTCCCAGCCAGCTGTCTAAACCATTTGGCAGCAGCAAATACCAGCTGGTAAGGTCAACCGTTTCGAGTGCCGTAAGAATATCCTTGTCGGCATAGCCCTGAAAATTCTCACGTAATGTGCCAGTTAGCAGATATGCCTTTTGTGTAACATAAACAGCTTCGGGAAC
>CAZFTD010000062.1:14126-17890 GCA_964521525.1 uncultured Marinilabiliaceae bacterium
GAACTTCTTTCCGATTTTCCTGAGAATAGCATTTCCGACAATTCGGCCTGCGCCATAATACCAAAGAAAATTCCAATTGCTAATGGTGCGGTTAGTTGGTAATTGCCCGATTGCCAAAGAGTGAAAATAGCAATGCAGCTGAAACCAAAGCCCACAATCATTTGCAGCGAAAACGAATTATTCTGCAACTGACTTTCCAATCGCTCCAGTTTTGCCATTCGCTGTTCTTGCTGACTTATTGCTTTTTCTTCAAGATTGTATTTCGATATCTCAATTCGCCCCCTGAAACTCTCAATTAACAGCTGATTATTTTCTTCTTTAAGAGCTTTAAGCCCGGCATATAACTTTCGGTTTTTTATGAATATAAATTGAGGAATAATAAACAAAAGAACTGCCGATGATATAATAAACTCAATGGCAATTGGTGGCGAAAAATAATTGAGAAAAAAGAAGTAAAAACTTAGCGAAATAATGAGCGCTGCTAATGGCAAAATCCAGAGCAGGATATGATTTAAAACCAAATCGATACCATAAGTACTGTTCTCGAGAATTGATGAATTGTTGTTAACCTGCTTTTTAAAATAGGGAAAACGAGCCACCGCACTAAAAATGTTTAATTGCAGTTTACGTTGAGCATCGAGAGTTGTTCTATGGTTATTTAACCTTTCAAAATACCTTGTGGCAGTACGAATTAATGTAAGTAAACGAATAATGGCCGATGGAACCAAATACGAAAACAACGTATTAGCAGTGATAAATACCACACTGCAAACGGCTATAAACCATCCCGAAATTGCCGGCAGAGCTATAAAGGCTACCGTCCAGAATAACAACAGAGAAAATCCGGAGAGCCATCGGCCTGCCAAAGGCTTCAATATGTGGTTAAAAATAAATCTGCTCATGTTATATCTGCTCTCCCCAGTTTAAATTAAGAATTGAAGTGGCAATGGTTTCAAATTTCTCTTCGTGTGAGGCCACAATGCAAAGCTTGTGTTTCGATAACTCGGATATTTGCTCAATAATAATGTCAGCAGTATCGGGGTCGAGATTGGCCGTTGGTTCGTCGAGAATTGCCATTGGTTTAGGATACAACATCATCCGCGCAAGCGTAACTAACTGCTTTTCGCCTCCCGAGAGTTGCTTGCCGTTATGAGTTAATACTGTTTGCCATTGCTCTTCCTTTTTGGCAAGTATTTTATCTAAAAAGCGAGGATATGGTCGGTTGGAATCAAATTTTTCATCGAGAAAAACATTGTAATGCAGTGTGCCATCAAATATAAAAGGAAACTGATTCATGTAAGAAGAATTAGCTCGCAACCATTGTATCGACCAATCGTTAGCATTCCCATTCACCGAAACTGAGCCCTCTTTTATGGTCAGGTTTCCTGATAATATTTTTAACAAGGTAGATTTACCTGAACCCGAAATGCCTTTTACCAAAACCACACCCTTTGCTGGAAGGGATAGAGTAATGTTATTCAACACTTTCACCATCGAATCGGGATAAGCAAAGTTTAGATTGCTTATTTGAAGTGTGTTTAACGCTTCGCTTAGGTTGAAAACTGCATCTTCACGGCTTTCGCTAAGCAAAGGCATCAGCAGTTTTGCCGAGGCCAAAGCCTTATTTCTGTCGTGATAGGCACTTACAAACTTTCTCAGGTAAAAGAAAAAATAGGGCGCCAACATCAGCAAAAACAAGGCAATATGAAAATCATAACCCTTACCGTAATTAGAACCGGGCATAATTCCCAGCAAACTCATACCTAAATATATGGCCACAGCCGCAATGGCAATGGAAACAAACAGTTCCAGCACAGCCGACGAAAGAATGGCAACGCGCATAACATTGGTAGTTGCATTGTTAAGCGATTTGCTTTTATCCGAAAGAAACTCGTATTGAGGCTTAAAGTTGTTCAGGTTAACAATTTCGGCAATGGTGTGAAGCCGATTGTAAAAAACAGCCGAGTATTTCATGAACAGGTTGATGTGTTTCTTGTGCAGCGACTCAGCCCCAACACCAATCATAATCATCTGAAAAGGAATTACCAAAAGTGAGATAAGCAACGTGGCACCAACCCACACCTCGAACCAAAAACTAACAACCAACAACACTATGGCCACCATAACCGAAGCTGTGGCATAAGGAATAAAAAAAGAGAAGAAAGGTTTTAAATCGTCGCTCACCCGCGTAACCATTAAGGTGCCCGATATTGAATCATGTTGATTGTTATTCAAAAGTCGCGGATAGAGTTTCTTTTTTATTGTGGTTACAATGATACTGCCCGCACTGTAGTTAATAACAGACGAGAAGTGACCAAACAAATACCTGCCTGCAATAAATAGCAAGGCAAGCAGCAAATAATGAGGCATTAACCGGTCTGCTGTAAGCCAAGTGGCAGCAAAAAACGACAAGTACCAGCTAAACAAAACGAAACACCCGGCGCTTGCGAGTGTTAATAGCAATGCAAATATATAGTGTTTTTTGGCCTCACTCATCCACTTAAAAAGCCAGCGCGAGGCATTATCCTGATTTGAATTCATTAATTATTACCTCTTCCTTTTAACTTATAACAACTGATTCTAACCATAATTGTTTTTATTGAAGGTAGAAAAAATATCAATCATAATCTGGATTATCTAAGTATTAATAATTTGTTTTTTCATTATACACATAGAATATCCATGCTTTTTACACTGAGCCTGTGTATCGCCAACAGGTGCATGGAAATTTCATAAATAATCCGGGTTAGAAGTTATCATTTCAAAATCCATTACTTAGGCTTAAACTGTTACTTAATCTCTATCTGCCCTGTTGGTTTATCATATTTCCCTTCTCGGACTTGCAACCCAAGCAGGTCGCTTAATTTCGACAATTCTTCCAGAGCTTCTTCTTTCTTTTTAAAGCGGCAAATGGCCATCCCTTTTCTGCCTTCCACCCCATAAAGAAAAATTCTGAAATCATCGCTGCTTACATCCACCGACCGGTTGCTCATGCTGTAAACGCGGTAAACCATATGGGCATCCGAAAGCCCAATTTTCATCTGGGGCGAAACATATTTCCAATCTCCTACCTTAAAAATACCAAAAAGATTATTGGTAAACCTGATGCGGAAATTATCAAAATCAACAGTGCTTCCCGAAGTGGAAAATGCCATAAAGCTCCCCAATACCATTAAAATAGCACCCGAAAAAGATTCAAAAATGGTGATAATACCTATGGTGATTAGAAAGAAGCCGGCAGCAGCACCGGCCGGGCCAAAACTCTTATCGAGCTTATAATGAATAATATTGGGTTTTGCTTTTGGGTTATTCATGGCTCATAATTTTTTTCTTTTAAACCCCAGCTTTTGCTCTTTTGTCATTTTTTCGCAGGCATATTGAAAAATCAGTCGTGGCGACAAATCTTTCCATTTTAAAAGAAAGTCTTCAGTGACTTCACTTTTCACTTTCCAGGCCTCTCTTAAAAACCAACCCATTCCCTGATGAACTTCCCGCTCCGAATCGGTCATTAATGGCTCCAGAAAACAAAACAATTTCGAAAAATCATCAGCTTTTTTCAGCAATTTAATAAAAGTTACTGGAACACAACGACGTTGAAATTTATATGGTGATTTCATCCAGCTTTGAAAATCCTCCATGGATGCCAATTGTTTCTCCATCAAACGGGGCAAAATCCACATACCCAGAATATCTGCGTGTGCCCAGTTTCTTATCCCTAAAGCAAACCAACTGCCAATTTCGTTCAATGTTGAATCAGAAAACTG
>CAZFTD010000063.1:0-17783 GCA_964521525.1 uncultured Marinilabiliaceae bacterium
AGTTTTTTTGATACCTATGGAAAATAGTGCAACACGATAAATTGTTTAGCCTTTTTGTTTCGGAATTATGAGAAATTTTTTCCGGTTTATCGAGAAATATCATTTTTTTTTGCTGTTTCTGGCTTTCGAAACACTGGCACTTTATCTTGTTGTTAACTATAACCAACTTCAGCAACAAACTTTTATAAGCACCTCTAATAGAATAACAGCTTCCTTTTTGGAAGTTTCGGGAAGTTTAAGGAATTATTTTGCGCTTAAGAGGGTCAATGATGAGTTGTCGAGAGAAAATGCTTTCTTACGGTCGCAAATTCAAAATATGGCTGAAACAGCTCCCTCGCCAAGTGTGGTCTCTTCGGTTGATTTACTAACTCCCGATAGGTTTCATTACAGACATGCAAAGGTCATTAATAATTCAGTCAATAAGCAGTTTAACTACATTACCATTAACCGTGGGGCAATGCATGGTATCAAACCTGAAACCGGCGTAATCTCAGCCAGAGGTTTGGTAGGTGTAGTAAAAAACGTTTCTCCTCATTACTCCACGGTTATATCATTGCTAAATACACGGTTAAAGGTATCGGCAAAACTCAGGGATTCTAATTATTTTGGTTCATTAGAGTGGGATGGCAGCTCGTATCGACATGCTATCTTAATTGAAATTCCTGCACACGCTCCGGTTCAGGTAGGCGATGCAGTTGTTACCAGCGGGTATTCAACCATTTTTCCTGAAGGAATTCTGGTGGGTACCATCGAAGATTTTCAACTTGGGGAAGGAGAAGGATTTTACCGTATCAGGGTGAAGTTATCGGTTGATTTTAAAAATCTTGCCTATGTTGAAGTAGCTGAAAAAATTACCGGTGAGGAGCAACGAAACCTTGAAAAACAATCGCAGGATGATTAATACTTGGATTCGATATTCTCTGAACTTTGTGGTTCTGGTGCTTGTGCAGGTTTTGATTCTGAATCAGTTGAACCTGGGTGGATACATCAATCCATACTTGTATATATTGTTTATTATGGTTTTGCCGGTGGCAATACCAGGGTGGCTCTTGTTGATATTGGGTTTTTTAACCGGATTAACCATAGATGCATTTTTAAATACGCCGGGAATGCACGCTTCTGCCACGGTTTTACTCTGTTTTATGCGCCCGCTGTTTTTACGTTATATAGCACCGCGCGATGGTTATGAGCCGGGCAGTTTGCCAATTCCTGCACATTTTGGATTTATTTGGTTTTTAAATTACGCAGTGCTTTGCGTGGTAAGCCATCATTTATTTTATTTTTTAGTAGAAGCTTTTACCTTTAACAATATTTTTTCAACCCTGTGGAGAGTGATTATGAGCTCCGTTTTTACACTGGTTTTTGTAATGATTGCTCAGTTGTTTGGGCAAACCAGGACTAAGAGGAATTAAATTTTTGATGCTGTGGGAAAAAGCAACCGCGCCATACTTATTTCCATTTTTTTTGGTCTTATAGGCCTCATATTTGTTATACGCCTGTTTGTACTTCAGGTGATTGACCCAACTTATAAATATTTGGCCGACAGCAATACGCACCGCAAAATTACCGAATTCCCTTCACGAGGGTTGATTTTCGACCGAAACGGAAAATTGTTGGTTTCCAATCAGGCCGTTTACGATGTTATGATTATTCCCCGTGAAGTTAAGGCATTTGATACGCTCGATTTTTGTAATGCGCTTAACATTACACGAGCTGAGTTGGATGGACTTTTTCAGGAATTACGACAAAATATTCGAAACAAGAAAGCATCCACTTTTAAACCAAGTGTATTTTTTAAACAGTTATCGGCCGAGCAATATGGTGTTTTTCAGGAAAAACTCTATAAGTTCAGCGGTTTTCATGTACAGCGCCGTACGCTTCGCAAGTACGAGTTTCACCACGCGGCCCATGTATTAGGTTATGTTGGCGAGGTTAACGATGCCATGTTACAACGCGACTCCTATTATGCTCTTGGCGATTACACCGGTATAAGCGGCATTGAATACACTTACGAAAACTATCTGCGTGGGGCAAAGGGTGCCAGATATGTTTTAGTTGACGTTCATGGACGTGAAAAGGGAATGTTGCGTGGTGGCCGAATAGATACCTCTGCCATTTCGGGAAAAGATTTAACGCTTACTTTAGATGTTGACCTTCAGGCCTACGGCGAATATCTGATGCAAAATAAAATTGGCAGTATTGTTGCTATTGAGCCCGCCACTGGTGAAATTCTTGCCATGGTTTCCAGCCCGGGATACGACCCGGCACTTTTAGTTGGAAGGGAGCGCTCTAAAAACTTCCCTGTTTTATCCAACGATCCGCTTTTTCCTTTGCTGAATCGGGCCATTATGTCAGGTTATCCTCCCGGTTCTACTTTTAAAACAGTTATGGCGCTCATTGGGTTGCAGGAGGGAGTATTGAAAGAGACCACACGCTATGGTTGTCAAATGGGCTACCACGCCCGCGGTTTATCGGTTGGGTGTCATGCCCACTCTTCTCCGCTCGATTTGGTACCTTCCATATCCAATTCGTGCAATGCTTATTACTGTAATGTTTTCCGCACAATATTGGACAATCCGTCTGTGGGTTCGCCTCAAAGGGGATTAGATAAATGGAAGGAGTATCTTTTAAATTTTGGATTTGGCAGCCGCCTGGGCTCCGACTTTTTTAACGAAAGCCGTGGGTTTATACCTGGCAGCAGCTATTACGATCGTATTTACGGCGGCCAACGGTGGGGGTCTTTAACCGTAATTTCGCTTTCTATAGGACAAGGGGAGCTGCTTACCACCCCTATTCAAATGGCCAATATGACAGCCGCCATTGCCAATAAAGGTCGTTTTTATACCCCTCATGTTTTAAAATCGGTTAAGAATGATACCATTCCCATGCGTTTTAGAACAATTCATCAAACCGGCATCGATTCGGTTCATTTTACCCCGGTTATAGATGGTATGGAACAAGCTGTTTGGGGCGACTATGGCTCTACTGCACGTATTGCACGCATCCCTGATGTGCGCATTTGTGGTAAAACAGGAACAGCACAAAATCCCCACGGTAAGGACCACAGTATTTTTGTTGCTTTTGCGCCAAAAGATAATCCTAAAATTGCCATTGCCGTGTATGTTGAAAATGGTGGTTTTGGAGCAACCTATGCAGCCCCCATTGCCAGTTTAATGGTAGAGAAATATCTGAAGCAGGAAATTCATGCCTCGCGCAAGTGGTTAGAAACGCGAATGGTTGAAGCAAATTTGATAAATGAGAACAAATAAATCCATAGCAAGCAGCCTCGATTGGGTAACAGTTACGCTGTACCTGATAATGATTGTATTTGGATGGCTTAACCTTTACGCCGCCAATACCAGTCCTGATGCTACCGACTTTTTTGATACCGGCAAAGAATATTTTAAGCAGCTAATATGGATTATTGTGGCGCTTTTATCGGTAGGCGTTATTCTTTTAACCGACAGCAAATTTTTTGTGGAGTTTGCTTATATATTTTATGGTATCAGCATTTTGCTTCTGATTTTAGTATTGGCATTTGGTGTGCCAATTAATGGGGCTAAAGCCTGGTTTCAAATAGGAACTACCCGGTTTCAGCCGGTGGAAATAGCTAAAGTGGCATCAACACTGGCCATTGCCCGAGTGATGAGCCGGTTCGAATTTTCTATTTACAATTTGTCTGATATTGCCAAACTGGGTTTAATCTGGTTCATTCCGGTTGCCATCATCATTCTTCAGAACGACACGGGATCTGCACTGGTTTTTGTGGCTTTCTTTGTTTTGTTTTTCCGCGAAGGCATGTCGCCTTTCGTCGTTTTATTTGGTTTTATTGCCGTTATCGTTTTTATTTTAACCTTAATTATACCCAACTACACTATTCATATAGTACTGGCTGCCAGTTTCTTTGTGTTTCTGTTTTTGAAAGGGTTACGCCGGGAATCGTTGATATCGGCCGTAGTAGCATTAAGCATTTTTGGTATTTTTGCTCTGGTCTTTAAGAGCCGGGGTGCTGATATTAATTACGACCTCGCTTTATCTTTCGGAATGGCAGGTGCTTCATTGTTTTTAATTTTTAAAGCCTTAGTAAAACGGTTGTCAATTGTTTGGATTTTTTTAATGATGTTTTGGGGCTCTGTAGTTTTTGCTTACTCCACCGACTATTTTTACGAAAAGGTTTTAAACGATTACCAGCGATCGCGCATTATGGTGCTTTTGGGTTTAAAAGATGACCCATTAGGCGCAGGGTACAATGTTAATCAATCGAAAATAGCCATTGGTTCCGGCGGTTTTTCTGGTAAAGGTTTTTTACAGGGGACCCAAACTAAGTTTAATTTTGTACCTGAGCAGAGCACCGACTTTATTTTTTGCACTGTTGGCGAAGAATGGGGCTTTTTGGGGACTACTTCAGTAATTGTACTTTTTGTTTTTCTGCTTATCCGTCTAATTAAACTGGCCGAGCGACAGCACTCCGACTTTAGCCGGATTTATGGTTATGGCGTTATTGGCATATTCTTTTTCCATTTTGCCATTAATATAGGTATGACCATTGGTCTTGCACCTGTTATTGGCATCCCCTTACCTTTCTTTAGCTACGGCGGGTCCTCGTTATGGGGTTTCTCAATTCTTCTTTTTATTTTTCTGAAATTAGATACCAATCGTAATGAGTTGATAAGGTAAGATAATTGCTTCAAATGTTGCTGGATTGTAATAATTTTCTGTTTCTCGCAGATTTTCGCAGAGTAACACGCAGAAGCCGCAGACGGTTCAGAAGAAATCAGCGTACATCTGAGATATAATATGTTTAATAATATTCATTCCTTATTGCCGCACATGTTAATAGTGGTTTCTTTTATTAACAGTTCGACAATCTTTTTTATGTGTCAAATTTTCACGTGAATAGGAACTTACTTGTAATGTGCAAGCCGCACAATATCAGACGATTGGATTAATTTTATTCCGATAAACCGGAACTACGCGACGCTTCGCATCCAAAAATCTTAATATCTAACGATCTATTGTTTTAATAACCTTCTTTTATATTTACAAAAATTAACGAATATTTAACATTTTGTCTTTTTGCCCTGGTTTTAAGTGCTTTTGGATGATTTATGATTATATAATAAGTTCATAATCTATCAGATGAGTAGTGAAAAATTTGCCCTTCGGGGCTTTTTTAGTTATATTTGATTATACATGGGAAAACCCCAGAAATCTTTATCGGGCCACCTTCTTTTTTAAAGGTTTTTAAAGCATAACACAATTTATCGGCCACTTTTTATTACCCTATTCGGTTAAGGGTTTGGACATGCCATTTTTAATTAACAACATAAATAATATCTTAAATGCCTATGAAATATCAAATTTATTCATCTCACAATTACAGGCAAATTCCGCAAATAGAAAAACTTTCGAAAGAGGATTTGCAAAGCATTGATGTTGTAGGAACTGTATTGCCCTTTAAAACCAATAATTATGTAATAAACGAACTGATAAACTGGGATAATTATCGCGATGACCCCATGTTTATATTAAATTTTCCCCAAAAGGGAATGCTGAAACCGGAAGACTTTGAAACCATTAAACGGCTTTTTAATCGGCAAGCCGACAAAACTGTATTAAAAAATGCCGCAAATAAAATTCGGCACCAACTAAATCCCCACCCGGCAGGTCAATCGCATAATGTACCTATATTAAACGGGGAAAAATTAATGGGAGCACAACACAAGTATCCCGAAACCATGCTTTTTTTCCCAACACAGGGACAAACTTGTCATGCCTACTGTACTTTCTGTTTCAGATGGCCACAGTTTATTGGCATGGACGATATAAGGTTTGCCATGAATCAGGTTGATTCTGTTATCGCATATATTAAAGAGCATCCTGAAATTACTGATTTATTAATTACCGGAGGCGACCCAATGGTAATGAAAGCCTCCATACTCGATGCGTATATAACCAGGATTCTGGATGCCAATATCTCGCATCTGCAATCCATCCGCATTGGTTCCAAATCTTTGTCATTCTGGCCATATCGTTTTACCTCCGATGTGGATGCCGATGACATTATCCGCACTTTTGAGAAAGTATCAAAAGCCGGAAAAAATCTTGCCTTTATGGCACATTTTAATCATCCTCGCGAGCTCAGCACATCTGCTGTTGAGCAGGCCATAAGCCGGATACGAAGCACAGGCGCACAAATACGAACCCAATCGCCATTGTTAAATCACATTAATGCTAGCGACAAAACCTGGTCAGACATGTGGACGCGTCAGGTGAAACTTGGGTTGATTCCTTACTATATGTTTGTAGCACGCGATACAGGTGCCCAGGAATATTTCGGTGTTTCTTTATTAAAAGCCTGGGATATTTATAGGAGGGCCTATAATAAAGTAAGTGGTATTGCCCGCACAGTAAGGGGGCCAAGCATGTCGTGCACACCTGGTAAAGTCAGGATTTGTGGAGTAACTGAGGTGATGGGAGAAAAAGTTTTTGTATTGGAATTTATTCAAGGGCGGAATCCTGACTGGGTTACCCGTCCATTTTTTGCTAAATATAACCCGGAAGCTCAATGGATGGACGATTTACAGCCTGCTTTTGGCAAAAAAGAGTTCTTTTTTGAGCCGGAATTAGCCGAAATGCTCTTGGATTAAATAAAAAATATTCTTAATTTTAAAATAGCTTCTCCAAATGCTTCGTGCTGCCAAGTAAGAGCCACTATGGCTATTGATGCAAATCATCAGCATTATACTACAGGGTAACACAAAGTGTTTGGAGAACTTTTTTATTACGGTTTTTAAAAAGAATCTCCTATTTTTGGCCTCAAATTTAATTTCACTGTGCGGAACAAAATCATTAAAACGAGTCTGAAAGTAGTTTTAAGCGTGGCGGCCATTTATTACGTGGTCACCGGTATTGATTTTCTATTAATCAGAGAGGCCATTGTATCTGCCAGTCCGCTGTTGCTGTTGGCAGCACTGGTTTTTTACACGCTTTCGCAGTTTGCTGCAGCATTCAGGCTTGGGTGCTTTTTCAAGTATGTTCCGTTAAACATAGGTTGGCGTGAGAATATAAAACTTTATTGGCTTGGGCTTTTCTATAACTTATTTTTACCGGGCGGCGTTGGAGGCGATGGGTTTAAAGTTTTTTTACTCGGAAAATACCTTAAGTCGCCCATCAGGAAGAACATTGGTGCTATTTTATCCGACAGGCTAAGCGGATTGTCGGTAATATTGATGTTTTTATTGTTTCTGCTACCTTTTATTGATTTCAGTTTTCCGTATCAAAAATGGACTTGGCTGGCTATCCCGTTTGTGGCAGCCGGGTTTTATTTATTTCTTAACTTTTTCAACAACTCGTTAACTCCGGCTTTTTTTAAGGCTACCTTGTGGGCTTTTGTGGTTCAGTTTTTACAACTTGGAGCAGCAGTTATGATATTGCTGTCGTTAGGCGTAACCTCAAATGGGGTTTATGAAAGTTATCTTTTTCTTTTTTTTCTATCGGCTATTATGGGCTCCATCCCTATCACTCTTGGGGGAATAGGAGCACGAGAGATTACATTTTTGTTTGGGGCGCAATATTTGGGAATAAATCAGACTTATGCGGTGGCATTAAGTATTCTTTTCTATGCGGCTTCGGCCATAACGGCACTACCCGGTGTTGTTTTTACAGTTAACCCGGGAGCTATTTTGAAAGGCCACTCTAATAATAATGAGCAACTTAAAACTAATAATAGACAGTTAGAAATTAAGACATTAGACAGATAGAACAGATTTGATAGATTATTAAGACTTGCCTTAGTTGGCATGCAGGCAAAATAAATGTGTGAAATTTTTATTGAGATTATTAGACAGATAAACAAGCTTGTAAAGAAGCTAATTCATCCTTAAAGCATTACAAATTTTCTCTATCTGTCTTTTATCTAAACTTCTTAAATTCTATTTAAGCTATTACTTACATGTCCACCTCTTCCAGTTTTGGAAGTATTTCATTTCGGAATTTAGCCAAAACCCTTTCGCGTGCTTCTTTTAAGGCATGGTCATAGCTTCCTGGTCGCATTCCTCGCACTTCCAGAAATCCATCGGAGAAAATCTCTGCATTCTTTTGTGTGGATATTACTGATAGGTGCAAATCAGCGTAAACCATGAAAACTGAGTACCCTGTACCTTGTCTTTCATCGCCTTTGCGAAAACGCAAAGAAAGACGCACAATATAATCGGCATCCTCACGATGGGTAGTAAAGGCAAAGAAATTCTCATTTAAATCGGCCCTAATCATGTTTCCGAAAGGAATGTTTTTATCTGACTGGCCAAAAACCACTTCATCCAATTCAATAAAGGCTTTGGCTTTTTGCAGTTCAATAGTAAAGCGGGTGCAAGGTAAGTCTTCGCCAGGGAAGAAATAGGGAAGCAGCGGGCTGTCGAGATTTTCAAGTTTTAGAATAGATGAAAGGTCGAGACAGGCTGTAACTTCCTGCATTTTTCGTTTGGAAATAAGGCGACTGATGGCACATTGCACATTCCCCTGATAATTGGTAGCAGGTTGCGGCATCAGCACACCATCACCGCGCGAAAAGGTAAATGCCACAGGCAATCCCTGAACGGGAATTTCGTCACCATTCCTGTTCATAAAAACATTGAGGGATAAAGGCTCCTGCAATTGACGTGAAAATTCGAGGAGATAGGAGGTTTTTTCGGGGCGAAAAACAATTTGACGATAAAGTGTTCGCAAATCATTGATGATATCTACGCCATAATTAACAGTACCGTTAACCGTACGGTGGGTAAGGTCTTCGCCTATATGGTCCTGAAGTGCTGTTACTGCCTTAAAGTAATTGGATATGGCTTGTGCTACTTCACCACGTCCGGCTGCCTGACGGGCACTTTGAAAATATGAGGAAGCGAGCATCTTTGCTTGATCGAGTTTCTGGCGGCGGCGCATTTCATATTTATCTTTATTCAACCGCATCATTACCCAATACTCTTTTTTGTTTTCCCAGGTTATTACTTCGTAACCTTCAAGAGTTTGGGCAACAGAGGTGTAAATTTTTGATTCGAACTGTTCGCGAAACGACAGGTTGTTCTCGAACTGATGCAACAATGAATTGGCTGCAATGGTAACTTTTATTTCTGAGCTCATTTCGCGAAGTGCTTTGCTGCGGGCATCCTGTGCATATTTCATGTCGCGATCGCCGGCAGTTTTAAAAGCCATGCCTATACCCAGATAAAAATCGGGTTGTGAAGGCCGTTGCTTTACCCAATTTGGTCTCGACGATGCATCAATCGTTTGTGATATGAAAAGGAAAGCGGTTGATATGGTAAAAACAAGGTGTAAAAAATGCTTCATATATAAGGATTTAGAGTTTTTATAGATGGTTGAGCCGATTGTTTATACAAATGTCAATACTACAACAATCGGTCCAATATTTTCATAATCTGGTCATATTCAAAGCCGCGAGATGCTGCAAATCGTATAAGCGCAGCCTTCTTTTTTAAGAAATCGCGACCTGAAATACTTTTTTCTTTTTCATTCAGAAGCGAAAAAAGGGTATCGCTATAATCCAACTCGTCCAAATTATTTAAAACTTCAGCAATGATGTTTCCAGGTATTTTTTTGTTTCGCAAATGCCAGGCTATTTTTTGTTTTCCCCATTTGTTAAAACGAAACTTATCGCGGGCATAGAAGGTTGCATAGCGCGTTTCATCAATATATTTTTCTTCAAGTAGTTTTGCAATTACTTTTTGTGAAACGGTGTTTTCAACCTCCCACGAAGCAAGTTTGTGTTCAATTTCGGAACAACATCGTTCTTGCTGGGCGCACATGGCCGATGCTTTTGAGAAGGCGGTATTAAAATCCATAACTACCTAACCACAATGGTTTTCACATTCATGAACTCATGCAGTCCGAAATATGATAATTCTCGTCCAATTCCACTTTCTTTTACACCGCCAAATGGTAGCCTGGGGTCCGATTTAACAAAATCGTTTACAAAGCAGGTTCCAGCTTCGAGTTCCATTTCGGCAATTGCCAGTCCTTTTTCTATATTGGCGGTGAAAATAGCGGCACCCAAGCCAAAAGTGGTATCGTTGGCAATGCAAATGGCATCGGTTTCATTTTTTGCTTTTAGGAGCGAAACAACCGGACCAAAAAGTTCTTCGTGGTAAGCAGGCATGCCTGGCTTTACATCGGTTAATACCGTTGGCGGATAGAACGCTCCGGGCAAATCGGGGTTGTCGTTACCCAACAACATACGGGCACCTTTAGTAATGCTGTTGTTTACCTGCATTTGTAAGTCTAACCGGATATTATTTCTTGCAAGAGGACCTAATTCGGTGCTTTCAATAAGCTGGTCGCCCATAATGATGTTGCTCATTTTTTCAAGCACCAGCGATTCAAACTGCTCGTAAACAGGCTCCTCAACAATAAAACGTTTGGCAGAGATACAGCTTTGCCCGCCGTTGAGCATTCGTGCTTTTACACAAACTTCGGCAGCGTGTGCCACATCTGCATCGGCCAAAATGATGTATGGGTCGCTGCCACCTAATTCAAGTACCACTTTTTTTAAGCTTCGGCCGCAAAGCTCTGCCACATTGCGTCCGGCCGGGGTGCTGCCGGTAAAAGTAACCGCCTGAATTCGTTTATCGGAGATTAAATTTTCAACTTTGCGGCTCGTTATCAGTAATGATTGAAATGTTTTATACGGAAATCCGGCCTCCTGAAACAAATGCTCAATGGCCAGGGCACACGCCGGAACATTGGATGCATGTTTCAATAAAACAGTGTTTCCGGCTAAAAGTGCAGGAGCTGCAAACCGAAAAACCTGCCAGAATGGAAAATTCCACGGCATAATGGCTAACACCGGACCTAAAGGCTGAAATGAAATAAACGATTGAGAGGCACCTGTAGGAACATGTATACGGGCCAGAAAGGTTTCAGCATTTTCGGCATAATACCGACATACCCAGGCACACTTTTCAATTTCGGCACGCGATTCCCTAATGGGTTTACCCATTTCAAGGCTGATTCCAATGGCTAAACCTTCAATTTTTTCAAGCAGTTTGGAAGATAGATTGTTCAGCAAATCAACCCTTTTGTGAATGGAGGATTGGCGCCATTGATAAAACGCTGTTGTTGAATCATCCAGGCAATTGTCTATATCGCCCCACTGAAATTCCTCATAAGAGTGAATAACCTCACCATTAGCCGGATTAATTGATTTTAGTTGCATGGTAATTGATTATGCCAAACGTCTAAAATAGCTCAAATTTCATTTTTATGCAATTTATTCAAGAGGTTACATGTTATTAATAAATACGTTCTGCAACTTCTTTAACACTCTGGGTGGCCATCATGGTATAAAAATGAATCAGATTAACACCATTGGCCAGCAAATCTTTAGCCTGATAAGTACACCAGTCGATGCCAACTTTTACCACATCGGCATCGGTTTTGCAAGCTCTGATTTCTTTAGCAAAGGCTTCGGGTATATCAACATGGAATATTTTAGGGAGAACGGTTAACTGGTTTAATAATGTAACCGGCTTTAAACCAGGAATAATTGGAACATGAATGCCTGCTTCACGAGCTTTTCTTACAAAATCGTAATATCGCTGATTGTCGAAAAACATTTGAGTAACAACATATTCAGCCCCGGCATCTACTTTTTTCTTTAACCAATAAATATCGGAATCGAGGTTGGGAGCTTCTTCATGCTTTTCGGGATAGCCGGCTACGCCAAAGCTAAAGGGTGTTTCAAAGGCCTCTGCAATGGTGCTGTCGAGAAATTTGCCCTGATTCAGGTCGTTTACCTGGTGAATGAGGTCAATGGCATAGCTGTTGGTTTCTTCGGAGGTTTGCACAAAGCGCTCTTTCTGGCTATTATCGCCACGCAACAGCAGCAAATCGTGAATGCCCAAAAAATTCAGGTCAATTAAAGCATACTCAGTTTCGGAACGGGTAAAACCACTGCAAATAATATGTGGTATCACCTTAATACCATATTGATGTTGGATGGAGGCAGCTACGGCAACTGTTCCAGGGCGTTTACGAATAACCTTTCGCTCAAACAAGCCTTTTTCGGTATTTTTGAATACCACTTCATCACGGTGTGAAGTAATATTGATATAAATGGGGTTAAACTCTTTAAGTGTATCAATGGTGTTGAAAACCCTTTTAATGCTGTTGCCTTTCAGTGGAGGCAGCAGTTCAAAAGAAAAAGCCGGTTTATTTAAATCTCGAATCAGTTGTGCTGCTGTTGCCATGATTGAATCAAAAATAAGAATGTTAGTTTTTTGTTATTTATAGGCCAAATTGGAAGGAATCCACTTTTCGGTTTCTTCAACCGATATTCCTTTTCGATTGGCTAAATCGATTACCTGGTCGTGTTCAATTTTACCAACACCAAAATAAATGGCTTGCGGATGAGCCATATAAATACCGCTCACCGAGGCGTTGGGATACATGCTGAAATGTTCGGTAAGGGTAATCCCTGCATTTTTTTCAGCGTTTATCAGGTCGAACAGGGCTCGTTTCTCACTATGGTCGGGACAAGCCGGATAGCCCAATGCAGGCCTGATGCCACGGTAACGTTCGCGAATGAGGTTGGCATGGTCAAATACCTCGTCGGGAGCATAGCCCCAAAATTCTTTGCGAGTTCTGAAATGCATCAGTTCGGCCAGTGCTTCGGCCAGCCTGTCGGCTAACGCTTTTAGCAGAATGGCGCTGTAATCGTCATTTTCCTGTTCAAACTTTTCAACCCATTTTTCGATGCCATGACCCGCAGTTACTGCAAAAGCCCCGATATGGTCGGTTAAGCCGCTGCTTTTGGGTGCAATAAAATCCGACAGGCAATAATAATGTTCCTTGCCGGGTTTTTCTTGTTGTTCGCGAACATGATGAAAGGTACAGATTAATTCCCCGGTATTTTCGGGATTGTAAACTTCAATATCATCGCCTATGCTGTTGGCCGGGAATAATCCTATCACTGCTTTAGCTGTCAGCATTTTATGTTGTTTAATCTGTTCCAGCATGTTTTGCGACTCGCGATAAAGCTTAAGAGCTTCAACAGCTTTTTCTTTTCCTTCGGGAGTGGTAAATTTTTTAAGCCAGTTGGCTTCCGAGCCGGCATCGGTAACCAACTCAATATCATCATAACTTCCGGTTAACCGCCACGCGTGGAAAAAGAAAGTCCAATCGATAAAAGGAATGATTTCATCCAGCGGATAATCATTAAATACATGAATGCCCGGTTTCAATGGTTTAATCAATTGTGCTGCATCCCAGCTTATGGGAAAATGCTTTTTTCGGGCTTCTTGAATGGGCAAATAACGACGCTCTTTTTTGCTTTGATTAACCTCGCGTAAGCGCTGATAATCAGCTCGAATGGAATTGGTAAAATGTTCTCTATCTCGTTCCGACATCAGGGCACCAACCACTTGTGCGCTTTTGGATGCATCTTTAACATGCACCACAGGGCCAGAGTAAACAGGTTCTATTTTTACGGCAGTATGCACGCTCGATGTGGTTGCGCCACCAATAAGCAAAGGCTTGGTCATGTTGCGGCGTTCCATTTCGCGGGCCACATTTACCATTTCTTCCAGCGATGGCGTAATTAAGCCACTCAATCCAATTATATCGGCTTTCTGTTCAATGGCTTCGTGCAGAATTTTATCCATTGGCACCATCACACCAAGGTCGATTACCTCATAATTATTGCAGGCCAAAATAACTCCAACAATGTTTTTCCCTATGTCGTGCACATCGCCTTTCACTGTAGCCATTAAAATACGACCGGCTTTGGTGGGTTCGTTACCCGATGCCCGTTTTTCTTCCTCAATAAATGGTTGTAGCCATGCTACAGCTTTTTTCATAACACGGGCCGTTTTTACCACCTGAGGTAAAAACATTTTACCTGCACCAAACAAATCGCCCACAATATTCATCCCATCCATCAACGGTTGTTCAATAATATCGAGTGCATAAGGGTATTTGGTTCGGGCTTCAGCCAGGTCTTCCTCAATAAAGGAGTCGATGCCTTTAATGAGGCTATGGTGCAAACGTTTTTCAAGCGGGAGTAATCGCCACTCATCTTTGGTTTCAGCAATGTTGCCGTTGCTTTTGTTTTTATAGCTTTCTGCCATTTCGATTAGCCGCTCGGTGGCATCGGGTTTGCGGTTGAGCACCACATCTTCGACCAACTGCAGCAGTTGAGGTTCAATTTCATCGTAAATCTGAAGCATGCCCGGATTTACAATGCCCATATCCATGCCGGCCTGAATGGCATGGTACAGGAAAACAGAATGCATGGCTTCTCGCACATGGTCGTTGCCCCTGAACGAAAAGGAAAGGTTGCTCACACCACCACTCACACGTGCATGAGTAAGATTTTCTTTAATCCAACGAGTGGCTTTAATAAAATCAACGGCGTAGTTGTTATGTTCTTCAATACCGGTGGCAATGGCCAATATATTAGGATCGAAAATAATGTCCTGCGGTGGAAAACCAATGTTATGGGTGAGTAATTGGTAGGCACGACTGCAAATTTCAATTCGACGTTCGAAAGTATCGGCTTGCCCTTTTTCATCAAAGGCCATAACCACCACAGCAGCGCCATATTCTTTAATTTTTAATGCCTGCTGCAGAAACGTTTCTTCACCTTCTTTTAGACTAATGGAATTAACCACACATTTGCCCTGTAAGCATTTTAGTCCTTCTTCGAGCACCTCCCACCGCGAAGAGTCAATCATAACAGGCAGCCGCGCTATTTCAGGTTCCGAAGCCATTAACAGCAAAAAGGTAACCATCTCCTTTTTGGCATCGAGCATGGCATCATCCATGTTAACATCAATTATCTGGGCGCCGCCTTCAACCATATCGCGGGCCACCGATAATGCTTCCTCGTATTTTTCTTCACGAATGAGGCGGGCAAATTTCTTAGAGCCGGCCACATTGGTTCGCTCACCAATATTTACAAAGTTGGTTATTTTATCAATCACAAGAGGTTCTAACCCACTCAGACAGGTTGTAACAGGCAACAGGGAGGGCACATGAGGTTTGCCATCTTTAAGCAATCGGGCAAAAGCAGCAATGTGGTCGGGTGTGGTTCCACAGCAACCACCAATAATATTAACCAGCCCTTGCTTCAGATAATCAAATATTTGCGGAGCCATTTCGTTGGGAGTCTCATCGTACTCGCCAAATTGGTTTGGCAAACCAGCATTTGGGTAAGCACTTATGAGCAAATTAGTTTTACGCCCCAGCTCTTCCACATAGGTACGCAAATCGGAGGCACCAAACGAGCAGTTAAGGCCAATTGAAAACAATGGCATATGCGACACCGAAATAATAAACGCCTCAAGCGTTTGGCCCGAAAGCGTTCGACCGCTGGCATCGGCCACGGTAACCGAAACCATTATGGGGAAATCAACGATACCACGATTTTTTAACTCACGGTTGATTCCAAAAAGTGCAGCTTTGGCATTCAGTGTATCGAAAATGGTTTCTAATAAAATGATGTCCACACCACCATCGAGAAGTCCTGCAGCCTGTTCACCGTAAGCATCGGCCAACTCATCAAAAGTAACAGCGCGGTAACCCGGATTGTTTACATCGGGTGATAAAGAAGCTGTTTTGTTGGTTGGCCCCATAGAACCTGCTACAAAGCGAGGCTTATCGGGAGTAGAGTATTTTTTGGCTGCCTGAACGGCTAACTGAGCCGATGCCTTGTTCATTTCGTAAACATAGGGCTCCATCTTATAATCGGCCTGCGATATGCTGGTTGAGTTAAATGTATTGGTTTCAATAATATCGGAGCCAGCCTCAAGGTATTGCTCATGAATGGATGATATTATATCGGGCCGGGTTAACGACAAAAGGTCGTTGTTTCCCTGAAGTAATGCAGGATGGCTGGCAAACCGGTCTCCCCTGAAATGTTTTTCGGTGAGTTTATAACGTTGAATCATACTCCCCATGGCGCCATCAAGTAAAAGTATTCGTTCCTTAACGGCCGCTCTCAATTGCTCTGTCCTGGTCATTTTTCCTGGTTATTCCTTTCAATAAAATTTAGCTGAATCAATCGATGAAATTGTTCCAATGTGAGTTGTCTGACTTTTGTCATGTTTTAATAACATCTGAATAACAGTGCGTTAAATATTTCCGGATTGATACTTAAAGTGCAAAGATAAGGATTTAAAGGCGATTAAACTATCAAACACTTAATTAGCGGAATTGTTGCACATACTCTTTGGGCGAAAGTTTCATAATTTCTCTGAAAAACCGGTTAAAATTGGAAATATTGCTAAATCCGCATTCGAAGCAAATGCTTGAAATGGTTCCCTGATTGTTCTGTAGCAGTCTACAGGCATATTTGATTCTCAGTTCATTGATGTATTGAACCAGTGTTTTGCCGGTTTTCCCCTTAAAATACCTACTAAAAGAGGAGGCATTCATTCCAAAAATACGCGATAATTCGGGAAGTGATATTTTTTGGGTATAGTTAAGATTCAGATAATTAAGAATTTTATTCAGTCGCTGATCGTTTACATTAGGTGGATTTTGCTTAAACCCCGGAGAAGCCAGTAAACGGTACTGCTTGGTTCGTGCCATGGCATCCAGTATACGCAATAAACCCATAAACCGCTCAAAACTTTCCTTTTGTGTGAGGTTTTTAATTGGCTCACGAATGCTTTCGCTAAAGGCAGGAAGAAAATAAATACCCTGACCGGCCCTATTCAATAAATCTCTTATGTGCGAAAGCTCGGGATAATTAAGGATGGAGCGGTCCATAAAATCGGACGAGAATTGTATTACCACCGCATTCACTTTAAGGTCGGGATTACCTTGGTGAAAAGCTTCATCGTTTTTCCAGTAGTGAGGCACCTGACTACCTACTAAAACCAAGTCGCCTTCGGTAAATTTTTCAAGTGTATCGGCAACAAACCGAACGCCATAACTTTTTAGTACCAATACTATTTCAAATTCGCTGTGAAAATGCCAGGGATAGGTAAAGTGGGGATAATCGTTCCATTTCACCCGAATTGGGCTTCCACCCGGAATGAGCACCTGTTCGTGCATAATATTCTGATTCTTTTTCATTTACATAACAATAACAGGAACAAATCAATGGCAAAAATAATATAATATGATGCAAATATAATACTTGCGAGCTGATAATTAACTATATAATTTTGCTGCATCAGAAATTTTTTCGAGGAGAAGATTAAAAAAGTTTTTTCTTATCCCAATACAGTCACTCATAATAAAAAAGCAAAACAACTGACAGGAGTGGTTGTTATATCAATAAAAACAATAATTGGAAACAGGTATGTCGATGTTTGATTTAAGTGGAAATGTTGCCATTGTAACTGGTGGAGGAGGTGTATTAGGAAGCAGTATTTCAAAAAGTTTGCTTCAGGCTGGTGTAAAAGTGGTGATTCTGGATATTCGTCAGGAGGCGCTGGATAAAAGAATAGAAGAACTAAAAGGGTTTGGAGAAGTATCGGGTTTGGTATGTAACGTGCTCGATATGGACAGTCTAACAGGTGTTCGTCAGCAAATTGTTGAAAAATGGGGGCGAATTGATATTTTAGTGAATGCCGCCGGGGGTAATATGCCGGGTGCCACTTTAACCGAAGAGCAAACCATTTTTGACATGAAAGTAGCCGATTTCCAAAAGGTTACCGACTTAAATATGAATGGTACCGTTTATCCATCCATGGTTTTTGGAGAGGCCATGGCCAAACAGGGAAAAGGAAGCATTATCAATATATCCTCTATGGCTACATACTAGG
>CAZFTD010000064.1:0-17631 GCA_964521525.1 uncultured Marinilabiliaceae bacterium
TTATCTAAGGGAAGTGTCATCGCTTCCCTTATTTGATTTATTTTGGGTATCGAACCCAAAATAAACCAAGCCAAATAACTCCCTCAGGCTCTGTTGTCCAATGATTAACCTGCTTGCCTGAGGGTTACGAAGGGCTTGCCGCGCCTAATAGTGGCGTAAACCCTTAAAACGATTTTGAACTTTACAGCGTTCATGACTACCCCATGCTCTTTCCCCTCATCCCGCTTGCACTTGTAGTACCTCCTCAGTTCTGGGTCATTTACGATCGCAGAACGGGCTGCGTTGGTCAGCTGGGTTTTAATCTGCTTGTTGGCCAAATGGCTGACCAGCTAGCCGTAGTTTGCTTTTTGCTCGGCGTAATTTGTAATTACGTCGAATCTTAACCGGCAGTTTGTAAATGCCATTAGGCAAAATAAGATTCAATTTAAGATTACGTTATCAATGTAGTAACAAGAGACTGCCTCTTTTGAGACAGCCTCTTGACCAAAGTCAAAAAAGCGTTATCTTTATTTTTGTAGCCAGGAGACTACGGAGGGTTAAACGACGAAGTTGCAAACTTCGCCGAACAGGGGAGGAATTAGACATGAGAGGAATGGCTTATAAAGAGTGCCCGGTTTGTTTACGGAAAAGATATGAATCAGTGGCACTTGACTTTTTGCCGTGTTTTAAAACCACGATAGATTATCCTATATTCTTTGGGAATGAGTTTTATGGTCCTCACCGGTCGGGTTATCGTCGAATATTTGTTTTGCAGGATTTTAGAAAGTTATTGACAAGTTAAAGCAGGTGAATCCTGGATTATATACGCCTACCCGACTCGACGAAGTTTGTCACTCATAAGCGTTTCAGTTCGCTTTTTGAGTTTACTAAATCCCGATTTTGGGAGTACAAAGAATTGAAAATACAAGAAGCTAAACTCGGGACTACGGAGTGCAAACCTCAACTCGCTTTAGCCTGTTTTAATGCCCTTAAATTCGGCATTCTTATAAACATTCACTAACTTAATACGCTCCTTTTACCTTCATATCCAATAAATAAACCGATTTTGAGGCGGTAATAAAAAGTTTGTCGCGGTTTTTTCCACCAAAGCACACATTGGCAGTCCAACCTTCTGGAATGTGAATTTGGTCAATTTGGTTACCTTCTTTATCAAACACTGTAACGCCATCAGAATTGGTTATATAAATATTGCCCAGTTCGTCAAGGGTCATACCATCGGAGCCCTTCTCAAACAGCAGTTTTTGGTTGGTTAAATGGCCATTGGGCATAATATCAAATGAGTAGGTTTTGCCGGCGTCAATATCGGAGATATACAGCAGTTTATTATCGGGCGTTCCAATAATACCATTGGGCGCTTTCAAATTATCGGCAACGCGTATTAAACTGGTACCACCAGGACTTAAATAATACACACATTGGGCATCCTGTGGTTTTTCCTTGTGGTTCCACCAAGGACGTAAATAAAACGGATCGGTAATGTAGATGCCCCCTTTGTTGTCAATCCACAAATCGTTGGGGCCGTTAAGCAGAGAATCGTTGTAATGCTCTATTAATATGGTAATAGTTTTATCAGGTGCTATAGAAATAAGCTGGTTATACATATCGGCACAGGCTACCAGGTTTCCCTTATTGTCGAAAAACATGCCGTTTGCGCGGTTTGAGTTATCCAAAAAAACTGAAAAAGCACCATCTGCTTCATTCCATTTAATAATTTGGTTGTTAGGCTGGTCGGTAAAATAAACGTTTCCATCTTTATCGGCTGCAGGGCCTTCAGTAAAAGCAAACGCGCTGCTCAGTAAAACAGGTTTAGCTCCATTGGCTACAACGCTCTTATCTTTCGGCTTTTGAGAACAGGATAGTGCCAGAATTAGTAAGGCTATTAAAGGGTAATACTTGAATATTTGCATAAATGAAAAATTAGTAGAGTAAATTGGATAATTTCTTTATTGTGGCTATACAGTGAAATATCCTGAGTTGTATAATTAGCCCCTAATTTATAACAAATAATGTAGATTACTTTTTAAATATGGGCAAATTTGTTGTTTTCAGATTCTAATATGCTTGAGTATTTATTATTAGTATTATTTAGGCCCAATAATTCATGTAAATAATAGACAATTGCTTAATCCATTATTTTAGCATAAATTACTATTGATTTTATTAATGATGCCATGGATATATGATTTATAAAAATATAGATAAAGAAGTGTATAAGGTTTTTTTTGATGCATTGCTGAGGGAAACCGAAATCATTGTTCTCAAATAGTGAACACTCTGTTAAAACAAAAAACAGATGTTAAAGTTATTTATGAAGAACTTCTGAAACCTGCTATGTATGAAGTTGGTGTGCTTTGGGAGCTTAATAAAATAACAGTGGCAACCGAACATATGGCATCAGCTGTAACTGAATCTGTAATGAACGAGTTATATGCAACAATTTCGTTCAGTGGTAATTTTCAAAAAACTGTAATAATTACTTGCATACAAAGCGAATTGCATCAAATCGGTGCTCGAATGATTAGCGATGTTTTTGAAATGAATAATTGGCAGGTGCATTTTCTTGGTGCCAATATGCCTAATAATGAGCTGGTTGATTATATCGGTATTATTAAACCCGATATGTTGGCCATATCAGTCAGTTTATATTTTAATTTGCCTTCCCTCGAAGTATTATTACAGGTAATACGCGAATATTACCCGGCAATTCGTATTGTAGTTGGAGGCCAGGCATTTGCTCGAGGAGAACAAGAGTTTCTTTCCAAATATAAAGTAGTTTTTTTGTCCGATGTTATGAGTATGGACCATTATTTAAAAAAAATGCAAGATGAATCGTGAATGGTTAATTGAGTCTGCATCTGACTTAAAACAGGTGAGGCCCCAGGTTGTCATTACCTATGGCGAAACATCAGATAAGCTGGTGGCAGCCGTAAATGAATCTCTTCTTAATCGCGCCGATTTAACAGAGTTGATAGGGAAAAACAATATTCAAATGATGAAGGATAACCACGCCAATCATGCCCGGTTTATGCTATCAATAATGAAACATTATCAGCCAGATGTTTTTGTTGATACTGTTCTTTGGGTATTCAGGGCCTACAGAAGTCGTGGTTTTGCATCAACATACTGGGCGGCGCAGTTAAATGCATGGACTAACGCCTTGAAAGAGATGCTATCGCCCAATGATTATGCTGAAATATTTCCGTATTATAACTGGTTAATAATAAATATCCCCATTTTTGTTTCAGTTTCAGATGCCCAGCTAACTTCATCTGATTTATTTAAATGATATATTACAAATATGAGCGGATTATCTATTTTGGAGAGCTGGAAAAAGGAAATAGTCGAAACCTTTACTATTAACAAATCGGTTTGTATTGCTGTTTTTAATTTGAAAAAAGAACTGGTTTATGCCAATGGAGCTATGCGTGGGCTGTTTAAGGGAGAAGCCTCAAAAAGCATAATTAATCCCTCTCTTGATGTTTTGTTGTCAAACGAAGCTGTTAAGCATTTGGTGTTTAGTGGCTATATGACAATTGGCGATAACTATTCCATAAATAATTCCATAGAGGTACAAGTTTACCGGAAAGAAAATGAGATTTTGATAGTAGGAGGGATGCCATTTCAACAAATCATCGAGACCAACCAATCAATGCATCGATTGAATCGTGAAAATATTGATCTTCAACGTGAATTGATTCGCGAAAAGCGAAAATTGGAGCAAACTCTTGAACAATTCAATGCTGCTAATATTGAATTAAGAAGGCTGAATACCGATAAAGATCGTTTTATTTCCATTTTAGGTCATGATTTGAAGAATCCATTTAACGGAATTATTGGCTTTCTATCCTTATTAAAAGCTAATTTCAGAAGTTATGATGATGATAAACTGGAACATCAATTATCAATGATTCATAAAACAGCTCAGCAAACCTATAACATGCTTGAGGATATTCTTAGCTGGGCACGTGCCCAATCTTCATCTTTTCCATTTAAACCTGAGTGGTTGAATTTTAATAAAGTTAGTAATGAGGTGGTTAAGGAGTTGGGGTCTTTGGCAATAGCTAAAAGTATTTCTATAAACTGCATAAGCAATGAGGACGTTTTGATTTATGCCGATTTGAATATGCTTAAAACAATTCTACGCAATTTAGTATCCAATGCCATAAAATTCACCCGGTTGAATGGAAGAATTCTTATTAGTGCCAAAAATGAGAATAATAGTACTGTTGTTTCTGTTGAAGACAATGGAATTGGCATGGAACCAGAAATTGTCGCCGATTTATTCGATTTAACCAAAAAGTTTTCAACCCGGGGTACAGCCGGCGAGCATGGCACCGGAATAGGTTTATTGTTAATTAAGGATTTTGTAGAAAGGCATCGAGGACGTATATGGGTAAGCAGTAAAATCGAAGTTGGAACAATTTTTTGTTTCTCAATGCCCAATTAATGAAGAATCATTATTATTTCAGATTTGCCTTCTGTTAACCATTTATATACCAATTGCTTATACTATTCAAATAATGATTGAGTATTTCAGTCCCGATACAAAAAGGATTAATCATGCACTTAAAGTATATGGGTTTGCCATATGTATCGTCGGCAATGAGAATGTTTCTACATTGAGAGACAACAGTATTAAGAACGAACGATTTATTCACAACCAACTTAACATCAAGTGAAAACAGTTCTGTCTAAATTAGATATGTAAATTAACAGGCTACGTTGATGTCAGGACTAACCAATTTCCCAATTACATAATCCATTAGTTTTAATTAGAGTTTTTGTTTATTTTGCAAACATTAATCATAAGTTAATTAATAACATAAAGTTCAGGAGGAATGGTATTGAAGTTAAGTGCTTTAATACATTTCCTGCCTTGGATTTATTTCCTTTTTTTATTTTTATTGGAATTATAAAACGTTTAAATAACAAACACTATAATATTAAATTGGCATTATGGCTGCCTGAGCAGTTCTCGTCATGCCTTAAAACTTTTTTTATGATGCAAAAACTTATAATTCTATCTCTTGTATTGTTGCTTTTAGGAGCATGCAATAATGATTCGCCTCAGGAATTGGTGCTTAACGACCTTGAATATTTCGAAACGCAAGGAGTTAACGTTCTTGTGTATAGCAATCTTTTTACCGGAGGATTTAACGATGAGAAAAATGCCGGCATTGAATTAATTCATCATGGCGTTAGAACTTCACAAGGTGGTGCAGTACGCCTTTCAAACACTCCTGAGCAGTGGGATCTTGTTCCGGCCGTTTCAAATCGTTTGGTAAACCGTGAAGCCAATACCATTGAGGCAACCTTAAGGTACGAAGATTACAATTTTGATTCGCGGGTGGTTGTTACAGCCAAAGGAAAGAGTGTTGAAATTTCTGTTTATCTTGACAAGCCAATTCCAGCTGAACTCGAAGGCGCAGCAGGCTTTAACCTTGAGTTTCTTCCCTCTCAATATTGGGGTAAAACCTATTTGATGGACGGACGCCTCAATCGTTTCTCCCGCTATGTGGTTGGCAATACAATAACCAGACCCAACAGTGAAAAACTAAAGCAATTCAAAGGGTATGTAACTTCCGACGACAGGGGAACTGGCACATTTATCGATCCGCTACCGCTCGAAACCGGCCGTAATATCCTCCTTGCGCCTGAAGATCCAGAACGTACAGTGAAAATTACTTCACATGATACCGATTTAATGCTTTTCGATGGCCGGGTTTTGGCACAAAACGGATGGTATGTTGTTCGCAGTATGCTGCCTGCTGGAAAAACCGGCAAAGTATTAACATGGACCGTTGAACCAAATGCCATTAACGGCTGGATAAGAGAGCCAAACATTGGATTCTCACAGGTTGGATATCGCCCATCACAGCCAAAAGTTAGTGTTATTGAACTCGATAAAAAGGACAAACCACTTGCAAAGGCCTCAATTTTTAAGTTAAGCGACAATGGTAAAGCTACTGAAGTATTCACTGGCAAAATTGTGCCCTGGGGCGACTATTATAAGTATCACTATGTAAAATTTGATTTTTCTGCCGTTAACACCCCTGGTATTTACTATATTCAGTATGGCGACTTTAAAACCAATAACTTTATAATTGAAGATAACGTTTACGATAAAATTACCGATGCCACCAGCGACATATGGATTCCGATACATATGAACCATATGTTTGTTAAGGAAGCATACAGGGTATGGCATGGTGAACCTTTTAAAGAAGGTTATCGCCAGGCTCCACCAAATACTGATCATTTCGACCTTCACTGGCAAGGCCCAACTACCGACACCAAATTTAAGGCTCTGGAGTTAATCCCTGGACTGAATGTTGGCGGGTTTTTCGATGCCGGAGATTTTGATATTGAAACTGGTGCAAACATTGGGGTTGTACAAAACTTTGTTCAAACATGGGAATATTTTAAACCCTTACGCGACCAAACTTTTGTTGACCAGAAACAACGTTATGTTATACTTCATCGTCCCGATGGAATTCCCGATATATTGCAGTTTATCGAGCATGGTACTTTGCAATTGGTAGCACAGGCCGAAATAATTGGCCATATGGCACAAACGCTATCAAACTCTGTACTTTATAATTACCATCACCTGGGCGATGCGGCTTCAATAACCGATGGCCTTCCATATAATCCCAAGCTTGGCCCTTACGAAGTAGCCCCCGACGGCCGGTCAAGCGGTGTTAAGGATGATATGTGGGCATTTACAAGCCGCAATCCAAACCTCGATTTAAGAGCCGCAACCATGTTTGCCGCCGCAAGCCGGGCATTAAAAGGATATAACGACGATTTGGCTGAGAGGGCTTTGTTTCAATCAAAAAGGCTTCTTAAAGAAGCAACTGAATTACTTGCCAACCGGCCATCACAGGAGGAGGGGTCAGGCAGGATTGGCGGGCCTGCAGATATTGCCACCAACCTCCAACTTTTTATCTCTACCGGAGAGCAACAATATGCCGATAAATTTCAGGAGCTTTTATGGCCTGCTCTGGATCGCAATGTCAGTTTTGTAATTCTAACCGCTCTGCATGGTATACCTCACATGGATGCATCTTTTAAAGAAAAACTGCGTCCATATGTTGAAAAGTATAAAGACTACATTGAAGAGCTTGAAAAAGATAATCCTTACGGTGTGCCCATCGGCCTTGGTAATTGGGCCGGAGGCGGTGTTATTGTAAACTTTGGAACCACTATTTGCTTTGCCAATAAACATTTTCCTGATATTATTGATGCCAGTCATGCTTACAAAACCACTAACTGGCTTTATGGCTGTCATCCGTATCATAACTATTCATTGGTAGCAACTGTGGGGGCTGCCCGTCCCAAAGAGGTGTTTTATGGTAATAACAGAGCCGACTTTTCATTTATTCCGGGAAATGTGGCTCCTGGTTTATTATTCAGGCAACCCGACCACTTCGAAAACTTCGACGACTGGCCATTTTTGTGGGGGCAAAATGAGGGCACCATTGGAGGAAATACCAGTTATCTAATTTTTGGTTCGGCTTTTAAGAATATTGTAAAATAATCAATTGCTCTATATTTTATATTAAGTCTTGCAATAGAGTTAGTTAAAAAAAACTATGAATTGCTTTTGTGCAGTTCATAGTTTTTTAATATGTTGTCTTATATAAAAATTGTAAATGTTAGTGTTAACTTTCAACATTGATTTTAAACTAATATTTCTGGCAATTGTTTAACTTGAAGTATTTTAAAGTTGGCAAAGTCAGAATAAGTTTAAAACAGTTTAAATAAACAATGAAAGCAAACCAACCAGATTTACAAAATTATTAACTGATGAAACGACATGATTTGTCAAACACAACTTGTCCCGACTTTTCGGGAAACATGGATGAATTGAAAATCGGAGCCAAAATTCATCATGCGAGTTCCCCCTATAACTCGGCGCAACCTGTTCCGCAGCGCGGAAAACAATTCGACCTTATTGTTAAAATTATTTACGGATGAAAACAACTCCTGAACATGACGAACGCGTTGCAAAAATGACATTTGCTTCTGTTTATCCGCACTATGTTGCGAAAGTAGAAAAGGAAGGAAGAACCAAAGAGGAATTGCATCAGGTAATAGAATGGCTTACAGGTTATAATAATACTGATTTACAGAATCTTATAGACCAAAATGTAACTTTTGAATCATTTTTTAAAAGTGCAAACCTGAATTCAGATGCCCCGTTAATAACCGGTGTAATATGTGGCTATAGAATTGAAGAAATTGAAAACCCAATAACAAAACAAGTCAGGTATCTTGATAAACTGGTTGACGAATTGGCGAAAGGGAAAAAGATGGATAAAGTTTTAAGGAATTCAAAACGTAGCTAATGGAAAAACAGGAAATAATGACTCATCTCAGAACTCCTGACCTGTCGCAGTTTAGCTTGGAGTAGTTTTGTAACTAATTTTCAGTTTTGTGCCTGAGTATAAAGTTTCAATCTGAGTTAACAACATTGCCAGTTGATTTGCTGCTTCATTGTAGTGCGGGGCTGACAGACTATGCATTACTACTGTTAATGTGTTGTTTATATAATCTGGTTTAATATCGGCAGAGGTTTTGGTAATTTGCTTAATGAACATTCGCATTTCTTCGCTTCCTTTTGTCACATATGGGATTGATAGGTTTGCAACTATCGTTTCGGCGAGGTAGCATATCATTTTTATTATATTCATAATCACTTTGCTTTCGGTATTAAGCTTATTGTGTTTCTGAATCTTTGGCATTTGGCATATTTTAATTCTTGCCGGGGTATGCGCCCTGCGCTCTAAAACCGATTTTTCTTCACTCCTGTATTTTTTTACCAACTGGGTATAGTTAGCTTGTTTTCATGTTATTGTTGGGATTTTATCCAAATTCTCATCCATCACTTGTTGTAACAAGGGGTAGAATTTTGCCTCAAGTCGCCCTATTTTCTCGCGGATTTTCTTTAGTTCATGGTTTATCCGCCGATAGGCAGGATTTACTATTTAATAAGATGAAATTTTAGGTGTTAGTAAAAAGGCATAGAGCCTGAGGCTTAGAGCTTAGGCAAGGAGCTATGAACTGTAAACCAGCCAACTTAAAACGAATCACCTATGAACCAATCCGATTGAGCACCGCATGACCATTGGATATTTTATCGGCAAGCGACTGTATAGTGGTTAATGCCGCCAGTTCCTGATATTTATTACGGATAATGGCATATTCGTTATGTATTGGGCAGGGATTTGTATCGGAGCAATGACTAAGCCCAATGCCACAGCGGGTGAAAAGTTTTAATCCCTCAACGTGTTGAATTACTTCAATTATGGTTACCGGTTTACGATCGGGCGAACAGAAAAAACCACCGCCACGTCCTTTCGCCGACTGAATAACACTTTGCTTTACAAGCGTTTGTAATATTTTAGCCGTAAAATGCTCAGGGGCTTCAATTTCGCGGGCAATTTCACGGTAACCGGGACGCTTTTGTTCCCGGTTTTTTAATACAATATATACCATTGCCCTAATGGCATACTCGGTGGCTTTGGTAAGCATAGCTTTCAAATTATTCCCGAAAATATTACTTTTTTTCCAATTGTAAGGCTTTTGGGAAAAGTATATTATTTTCGAGATGCACATGGCGGTGCAAATCACTTTCAAATGCCTTTAACTTCTCAAGCGCAACACGATAAGTATTGCAACCATCGGCAGGTACAAAATATCCATTGGTTAATTCATTGATGGTGCGCATTCCGGTTCCTGCTGCATCGTGTTCGGTATGCAACATATCAAAAACTTCATTTAAAGTGGAATATTTTACCAGTTTAGGCAAAGAACCTTTTTCAAGATTTTGGATGTATGGGAATAAGATTTCCTCCTCCTTTTGCATGTGGTCTTTCATTTCCACAACAATTTCAGCAAATAAATCATTTACCTTAATCAACTCGGCATGGTTAGCTCCATGAACATCGGCAAGTTTCTCAAGATAAGGCGGTATGGTAATTAAGTTCTCGCGTACAAAAGTATGGTGCGTATCAACAATGTAATCAATTAGAGCACCTGACGATAAACGATTCAGTAAATCTGATTCAATATCCTTATCAATTAAAACCTCCTCCAATTCATGAATGAGTTTTCCCTCATCAACTCCCTGGTTTTGACATACCTGACCAATGGTAATATTGCCACCACAGCAAAAGTCAATTCCTTTGCTTAAAAACACATCGGCGGTTTTATAATTTTTTGCCACCACTTCTCCTACGGTTTGATTTCTTGATACTTGCATAACGTTATTTTTTAGTGGATGTTTTTATCTACTTTGCAAATATAAGAAAAATAATTTTAGTGGATATTTTTATCCACTTTTATTTTAGATTATCCAAACATCTTTTTTGCAAATGCCAATTATATTTTTATTTTTGATGGAAACTCTTTAAATATTAGGGTATGCTGTTGGCTATGGTTAAAGGGCTCTCTTTCCCGCTGGAAAATCCTGTTCTTATATTTTCGTTGATATTATTCATCATTCTATTTGCGCCTATCATATTAAATTACTTTAAAGTTCCACATTTAATAGGCTTAATTATTGCCGGCGCCATCGTTGGTCCAAACGGTTTAAATTTACTGGCCAGAGACGGCAGCATCGTACTTTTTGGAACCGTGGGTCTATTGTACATTATGTTTTTGGCCGGGCTTGAAATCGACATGGCCGATTTTAAAAAAAACAGTCGTAAAAGTATTCTCTTTGGGATGTTCACATTTACAATACCAATGGTTTTGGGAACACTGGCAGGGTTATATCTGTTAAAATTTTCGGTGCTCACTTCAGTACTGCTGGCAAGTATGTTTGCATCTCACACATTGGTAGCTTACCCAATTATCAGTCAGTTTGGCATAACACGCAACCGGGCAGTTGGTGTGGCTGTTGGCGGAACAATGATAACCGATACACTGGCACTTTTGGTGTTAGCCGTTGTGGTTGGAATGACCAAAGGTGAAATTACCAAGGCTTTCTGGATTGAATTATCTATTTCAGTTACAGTTTTCATTCTGGCAGTAATTTTTTTGGTGCCAATAATAGGTCGCTGGTTTTTTAAACGTTTTAGCGATAAGGTATCGCAGTATATTTTTGTTTTGGGAATTGTTTTTATTTCGGCCTTTGCAGCAGAGTTAGCCGGAATTGAAGCCATTATTGGCGCATTTTTGGCAGGTTTGGCGCTTAACAGATTGGTGCCTCACACCTCGCCGCTGATGAACCGGATTGAATTTGTAGGTAACGCATTATTTATCCCGTTTTTCCTGATGGGAGTTGGAATGCTCATTGATTTCAGAGTGTTATTAACCAATTTAGATACCATCATTGTAGCTCTGGTAATGACCGTAGTTGCAACCGTTGCCAAATATCTGGCTGCTTATCTGACTCAAAAGTCGCTACGTTTTACCAGAGATGAACGCCGGATTATTTTTGGCTTAAGCAATGCCCAGGCAGCGGCAACACTGGCCGCCATTCTGGTAGGTTATAACATTATACTTGGCGAAACTGAAACCGGTGCTCCCATCAGATTACTTGACGACAGCATTTTAAACGGCACCATTCTGATGATTCTGGTAACCTGCACAATCGCTTCATTTGTAGCTCAAAAGGGCGCCCAAAATATTGCCCGCGAAACTGTGCCTGCCGAAACTGAAACTAAGGAAAACAATAAAGAAAGAATGCTGATACCCATCAGCCACCCCGACACCATTGAAGAATTGGTAAATTTGGCTGTCACCATGAAAACCGACCCCTCAAAAGGTGAATTGTACGGATTAAATGTTATTTCGGCAGAAAGCTTCAATCCCGAAGAAGAACGCAAAGCCAAAAAATTACTAAAAAAAGCATCAACCACTGCCGCTGCTACCGACAATAAACTAAACAAGCTTTTGCGATACGACCTTAATGTGGTGAATGGCATCACCAATGTTGTTAAAGAACAGAAGATCTCCGATATTTTTATGGGCTTGCACCGAAAAAGCAGCATCACCGATTCGTTGCTCGGAAGTGTAACTGAAGGTTTGCTCTCAAAATGCCTTGCAACCATTTTCATTTATCGCTTTGTACAGCCATTGTCAACCGTTAAACGCCATATAGTTATAGTTCCACCTGATGCCGAAAAAGAAACAGGCTTCCCATTCTGGATTACACGAATGTGGATGCTATCGAAAAACACCGGTGAAAAGCTTGTTTTTTTTGGTAATGAAGCAACCCTGACCGTGATTAAAGGCGTTCATAAAAAGCATCCGGTACCGGCCGACTTTAAAGTTTTTCAGGATTTCGATGATTTTCTGGCACTCAGCAAGGAAGTGGGGAGGGATGATGGTTTGGTTGTTATAATGAGCCGAAAAAATGCTGTTTCGTACCACAATGTTATGTCAAGAATACCAAAATACCTAACCAAGTATTTCGAAAATCAGAATTTTATCATGGTATATCCGCGGCAACATGGTTTTCATGAAGTCTGCCTGAACGATTTCGGCAATCCAACCCAACTCGATTTTGTTTCGGAAAACCTTCAACGGTTTGATGGGCTGGTAGACAGCATTACAAGGTTGTTAAAGAACTGATATTTTGCAGTTTCAATTTTATGTAAACCTATCAGGTTTATTGTTTATCAGGCTTTTGAGACGATAATTCTGTTAGAATATCGTGGGCTATGTTCACACATTCCCGGCACGACACGGAGCGTTTGGCACGAATCTCTCTGCAAATAAGCGAGCCGGTCTTTTCCTTAAACTGACTTTCAAGCAGAGCTCCATCCAGGTTCAATTCGGCGGAAACTTGTATGGCAGCATAAAAAGCACCACAATAGCCATTGGCAGCCCTGCCGCTGCCATGTAGGCGCATTTCTGCAATCATTGATTTGTCAGTGCTCCAGCAATGAGCTATGGCCTGGGCGCAATTGTATCTGTAGTCGGGGTGGTGGTAGTACCATCCGGCTTTATTTGAATTATCGTCCACTATAAAAATATTTCACACCATTTATTAAACTGCTCAACAGGGTCGCTACCGTGTTTGGCAAGTTTTTTCCTGATTTTATCAAGAGGGATTTCATGTTCAGGATGTTTCCCTTTAGAGTAAAACTTATCGGCAAAGCAAATAATTTGTTCTTCAATGGTAACCGGAACCATTTCGCGATGTGGCAGAGGCAGGTTTTGCGCTTTAATTGTTTGCAAAGTTAGGCCGGTTCCTGTGTGCCTTTCGGCAAAGAGTGCTATTTTATTCAAGCCTTCCAACTCCAATAACTCTCGTCCCAAATATCCGTGGCAAATGTATGGATGAGGCCCATTGCAGCCAATTTCCGGAGCATGAGTAAACATAATGCCTATATCGTGCAACATGGAACCAAGTTCCAGAACATCCCGATTGGCACCCAGGTGCGGATTCCTGTCAGCAATCCAAAGAGCCTTATCGCGCACTAATTTGCTGTGAGTTAAAAGAATATCCTTTGCTAAAGGATTATTGTTGTAGTACTTATTGATAATTAATTCGGCTTGTTGCATCATCATTCTATTCCACCAGTTCAACATCAATGGCAACATCTTCACCTTTTTCGTTACGTGCTATACGGAAACGCACCTGGTCGCCCGGCTGCAAATCATAAAAGTCGCACCCGTTAACACTCTGGAAATGAAAAAACAGGTTGCTAGGCGGATATTTTATAAATCCATAACCGGTTTTTAACGAGAGAATGGTACTCTTGTGAACATCCTCATTCCCATAATCGGCTTCAGAATAAGTTTTTCTTGAATAATTTGAAAAGTCTTTAGGCACAAATAAGTTATTAATAGCCTGTTTATCTTTATCGTGGCGGTTATTAATAAGTTCGTGCATGGCTATGGGATACGTTGCCACATCGAGTAAGTCCTGCGAAGTGCGCGTAACCTTTTGGTTGCCATAGTCATCGCGGAACTCAAAATCCCACGATAACAGCATTACTTTAATGCCCAATGAATTAAGTTTTCGGGCTAAAGGAGCATAATCGCCATCAGAAGCAATCAACACCACAATGTCAAACCGTTTGTAAAAAGCCAGTTCGAAAGCTTCGAGCGATAACCAAACATCCACACCTTTATCCTGACGTTGCCCGTTTACCGACTTAACAGGATAATAATGAGTAGTAACTCCTTCTGACATTAAAATATCGTCAAACACACGTTCGTAATACAGCTGATTGCCCTTCTGACTGGCATCGGCAGCATTTAAACGGCCCCTGAAATAATGCGCATCAACAATATGACAATGACGATAATTGCCCCCTTCAAGTTCGGATGCTTTTTGCCGTATAAAATCATGCAAACCAGCAATACTGATTCGCCCCTGCCGCTCGTGTACATAGTTGTAATAATTGCTTACATGATAAAAGTAGTTCCCATCGTAAAAAACACCGATTTTTGTAATTCTTTGATTACTTTCTTTAATAGCCATTTTTTAAATAAATAATGTTTTTGATATGATTTAATTGTATGATTAGGGTTATGGTTTTAACAATTAAATGGGTAGGTGGTTTTATTAAATTCTAAGTCTTTTGTGGATCAGAATGCTATTGCGTTGAATTTCAATTAATAACATATAATCGCTTATACGATTATAGCCATCTGTGGTTACAGAAATTTTTGGTTGTTTCAAATATCAAATGCTATCAGACGCAAAAATTGGAGCTATTTCCCCCTTATTAGGTGGATAGGACCGTGAAGCTTGTGTTTCTCACCTTTCTCATATCCCTCAGCTTCAATATAATAAAAATAAACCCCGGGAGGAGCCATAGAACCGCCTACTGTTCCATCCCAACCTTCGGCAGGATTGGTTGATTCATAAACTTTTCGTCCCCATCGGTTAAAAACTACAATATTATATTTCTTAATTGATTTATAAACAACTCTAAATTCATCGTTGGCACCATCCCCGTTGGGAGTAAAGGTATTGGGCACTTCAAGCAGAGAATTAACAACATTTACAATTAAATTGTCTTCACTAATGCTTTCGCACCCCGATAAACGGTTAACCACACGTAAAGTAACAGTATCTTTACCGAATGCAGTGAAAACATAAAACGGGTTACGGTCGAAAGCCACACCTGTTCGGCCGAAGCGCCACTCCCAGGCAGAAATATTGCCTTTGCTTTCATCCTGAAAGCGAACTTCGATTGGTGCTGAACCCTCTGCTTCGGAATGAATTTCCTGAGGAACATTTAATTTAACAATTTCCCTCTTGTATTTTGCTTCAACGGCAATAGCAGTATAATCCATATAAGCCGACGACTGGTTTCCAAATTTATCAGTAACTAAGACTTCGAACTTTGTATTCTCAACCGGTGCATTCATTGAAATAAATGCCCCTTGAGGTAAAGTTTCTCCTGTTGAGGCAGTCCATTGATAGGTTCGGTTATACCTTACGCGGGTAGCAAGCGATGTTGCCGGATCGTAATAAACCATAGGAAGCGAGTCATTGGTGGCGCGTAAATCAAGATAAAAGCAAGTGGCATCCACCTCTGTTATGGTTGTATTGTTTAGCATAGGTTCAAATGCCCAACAGCGATAAATGGCATCCACCCCAGGCCCGGTTACCCTAACCTGATAGCCTCCCGGTTCGTTAATCATTAAATCAGATGATGCTCCAACCTGACTTAGCAAAGGTTGAGTCCAGGTGTTGCCGGTTGGATTATGTCGTGTCCAGTTAAAGATATAAGTATCGGAGGGATTAGGCCCCTGACAAGTTAAAACCTGCATTTGAACCGATGAAAAAAAGTACACCGGGTCGGGTGAAGCATAATTCGTCATTTCGGAATAGATGGCCGAAGGCGCCTGAATTTGCCCATAACTTGTTGCGACAGCAATAGTGAAAATGAATAAAAAAGCGCAACCTAATCTCATCTGTTAAAAATTTATCAGTCAGAAAAACAAAAATTGATATAATATCCTGACTTAACGTTAAAACTGAAGCAAAATTACATTTTTTATACGACATTCTTTATTGCAATCCAATCTACATTTGAGAATGGTTTCGTTTTAAACGCATAATTAAAACAATAATTGTTTTGCGGTTACATGAATGAAAAGTTGGGGATTGCGGGTTTCTTCCCTTTCAGACGGCATCTGTCGGTCGGTGACCCTATGCCGGCAAAACACTTGACTTAAAAAGTCAAATACCAATGCTTTTATAATATTGTAGGTGAATTTTTATCTTGTTCGTCTAATTACTCTTTCGAAAAGTTCTTCAGTTGAGATAAATTTTTTCCAACCCTTTTTAGCTAAACCTCTTTGTAGCTCTTTATCTCCACTCCACAATTTCCCTTTAATATGCTCCAGTCAAAGCAACAAATTCTAAATCATCAATATCAACATCTTTTGTTAAACTTTCAGCATAATCATATGATTCTTTGGGAATTAGCCTCAAATCAATGCATCTTATTTTATTGGTTATCAAACTAATAATCCTGTCTAATTCATAATCAGAGTAGTTCGAAATATTCTTAATTTTCTCTTTATGTTCCTCTATTTCTAACGACAGTTGTTTTGTTGAGTAAAAATTAAGTCTACTCTTAGGTTGTAAAATAATACCGGCAATCTTGCTGTTAGTATTAAGAATTGCGCTAAAAGCAATATTTGTATCAACAACTATTCTCATTAGTCAAGTTGTTGTTTGGTTCTTTTCCAACGACCTTTTTTAATCGTTTTAACTAAATCATCGACATCCTTTTGTGATGTTTTAGATTTCTTTGTTAGTTCTTTATATTCAAATAAATCAGTTAAATCTTGCAGGTCGTCCAAATTCATATTCCTTGGAAACCTGAATATTATTTCATTAGGTGTTCTCTCAATAATCATAACTCTTTTTTCATCAAATATACAAATTTCTTTGCAAATGATTTTTCGTCCTAAACTTACGCATAACTCTGTGATATACTATTCTGTTTTATTATTTTTGTGTTGCAGAGGTGTTTCAATCTTCAGCATACTAATCTGAAACACAATTAAATAATCAACCTCCTGCAATATCAAACCCAAAATAGCATTTGAAAATTTAACAACAACAGGGCGTGCAGAATTATTTGGACTTATTAAACCCGGCGCAACGCGAAGCAGTTATCTCCACCGAAGGTCCATCTCTGGTGATTGCCGGTGCCGGTTCAGGAAAAACCAGGGTGCTGACATACCGCATTGCTCATTTACTTAAAAATGGTGTTCCCCCCTGGAATATTCTGGCACTTACATTTACCAATAAAGCTGCACGTGAAATGAAAGAACGTATTGCCGCCGTGGTTGGACATAAAGTGGCTGCACATCTGTGGATGGGTACGTTTCACTCCATTTTTGCCCGTATTTTAAGAATTGAAGCACAACACATTAATTTTCCTAAAAATTTTACCATATACGACACGGCAGACTCGAAAAGTCTGATAAAGTCGATTCTTAAAGAGATGAACCTGGCCGAGAAGGAGTATAAACCGGGCGATGTTTTATCGCGAATATCATCTGCCAAAAACGATTTGGTTCTGCCCCCTGCCTATGCCCGCGACCAGCATCGCATAATGGCCGATAAGGCCTCGCGCAAACCACTTATACACGACATTTATAGCCGGTATATGAAGGCTTGTTTGAAATCGGGTGTCA
>CAZFTD010000065.1:0-7089 GCA_964521525.1 uncultured Marinilabiliaceae bacterium
CCATTTTGTTTAACTATTTGGTTTAACCATCTAGTCAAAATTATATTAAGTTTTTATTTATTCCAAATATTTTCAAATATTTTCCTTTTTTCATTTCGAACAATTAAACATTAATCGGGTTATTTTCAGAAATGAGAATAACCCGATATGTTTAAAATTAACAGCAACATAGATAAAAATTCGGTCATTTACGGGCAAAACCGGCTTTACAACCAAAAGCTCGCCGAAGAACTATTCAATAAGCTTCAACTCGTCAGTGCAGGCGGTCCCCAACCCCTTCGTGAAAAACACCAGAAAAGGGGCAAACTATTGGTGCGCGACCGCATCAACCGGCTGATTGATGCCAATACTCCGTTTTTAGAACTTTCGGCCCTGGCTGCCATAAACCAGTATAACAATGAATTTCCATCGGCAGGCATTGTTACAGGCATTGGGTTAATTCATGGCCACGAAACCATGATAATTGCCAACGACGCCACAGTGAAAGGTGGCACTTACGTGCACGAAACAATAAAAAAACATCTTAGAGCTCAGGAAGTCGCCTTTGAAAACCATCTCCCCTGCGTTTATCTGGTTGATTCGGGAGGAATTTTCTTGCCTGAACAAGCCAACATTTTTCCCGATAAGGATGATTTTGGACGCATTTTTTATAATCAGGGACGAATGTCGGCAGCCGGAATCCCACAAATTTCGGTGGTTATGGGTTCCTGTACTGCAGGAGGGGCCTACATCCCGGCCATGAGCGACGAAACCATCATTGTACGCAATCAGGGTACCATTTTTCTGGCAGGGCCGCCACTGGTAAAAGCCGCTACCGGTGAAGAAGTAACCGCCGAAGAATTAGGTGGTGCTCTGGTGCATACCGAAATATCAGGAGTAGCCGACCATCTGGCCGAAAACGATGACCATGCGCTATTAATTTGTCGCAATATTTTTGAACATCTCCCGCGAAAAAATAAACACTATTTACCCATTCAGGAGCCCAAGCCGGTTTTATTTGAACCCGATGAACTTTACGGGTTGATTCCGGCTCCGGGTCAATCGTGGCCCGATGTACGTGAAATTATTCTAAGAATTATTGACGATGGCGATTTCAGGGAGTTTAAACAGAACTACGGCACCACACTGGTAACCGGTTTTGCCCGACTGGCAGGCTATGAGGTAGGAATACTGGCCAATAATGGCGTGCTTTTTTCAGAATCGGCCCTTAAGGGAACCCATTTTATTGAGTTGTGTAATACACGTGGCATTCCAATGATTTTCCTTCAAAATATTACAGGTTTTATGGTAGGCAAAGAATATGAAAACGGTGGAATAGCCAAAGATGGCGCCAAAATGGTTCATGCACTGGCCAATGCGTCGGTTCCTTTTTTCACGGTTATTATTGGTGGGTCGTATGGTGCCGGCAATTATGCCATGGGCGGCAGAGCGTATAATCCCCGGCTTTTATTTATGTGGCCCAATGCACGTATTTCAGTAATGGGGGCCAACCAGGCTGCACAGGTATTAATAACTCTAAAAAAAGAGCAGGCAGCGGCTCAAGGAAACCCGGTTGATGACAACCAGCTTCAAAAAATTGAGAAGGAAATTTTCGAAAAGTATGAACACGAAGGGTCTCCCTGGTACAGCACCTCCCGATTGTGGGACGATGGAATCATTAACCCTGTTCAAACGCGCGAGGTATTGGCTCTGGCGCTTGCCTCTTCACTAAACCAGCCGTTTAATAAACCAACGTATGGAGTGTTCAGAATGTAAAATAGGATTTTGTTTGTGAAAAAATTCACTAAAAATGATTATCTTTTCACTATTCTAAATCATGTACCATCATTCCAAAACCCAAATATGATACTGATACGAAAATTTGGCGAAGGCATTTGCTATCTTGAGCTCAACCGACCTGAAAAGAAAAATGCCCTAAACAAGAAAATGATACTTGAGCTGCTTACATTTTTACAGATTCATGCCGAATCAACCCAGTTTAAAGTATTGGTTATTTCCGGTAATGATGGTTTTTTCTGTTCCGGTGCCGACCTTGACTGGATGCGACAAGGTATAGAACAATCGTATAAAGAAAATCTTGAAGATGCCCGTTTGTTCAGTCAGTTATATGCCGCACTATGGAACTTTCCAAAACCTATTGTAGTGAGGGTTGATAAAGGGGCTTTTGGTGGTGCAATTGGTTTAATGGCTTGTGCCGATGTTGTAGTGACCTCGCCCGATGCCGTATTTGCGCTGAGTGAGGTTTCTCTCGGTCTTATTCCTGCAACTGTGGCTCCTTATATTCTTCAAAAAACGGGTGTTTCAGTTGTCCGACAATTAATGCTCTCTGCTGAAACTTTTTCAGGCGAAGAAGCGCTGCGTTATAACCTGGCTCATTTACTGGCTCCAGCCGATAAATTGAGCATTAAAACACGCGAAGTAGCTTTGCGGATTGCCCGTAATAGTCCTTCGGCGTTAAAAGAAACTAAAAATTTATTAAACAGTTTGGGTTGTTCTGTTGTTTCTATGGACAAGGAGGTTGAACGCATATGCAACGACCTTATAGCCAAAGCCCGCACCTCGCCTGACGGACAGGAAGGTGTGATGGCCTTTTTTGAGAAACGAAAACCAAACTGGAATGAAACCATCTGAACCAAAGGTTCGGCCAATACAGAAATTATTTATTGCCAACAGGGGGGAAATTGCCGCCAGAATTATCAGAACAGCATCGAAAATGGGTATTGATACCATTGGTATTGTGAGTAAAAACGATCCCATTAGCGATGCTACCATAAAAATTACAATTAATGGAGAAAACCCATCAGGGATTTTTCTGAACCCCCATTTGCTGATAGAATTAGCTCTGAAATATGGTGCCGATGCCATCCATCCCGGATATGGATATTTATCAGAAAACAGCAATTTTGCCCGCCTCACTCAGGAAGCTGGCCTGGTTTTTATTGGACCTTCGGCTACCTCTATTGAAAAAATGGGCAATAAAAACAACGCCCGGAAAATAGCTACCGAACTTAATATTCCCGTTGCCAGGGCTGTTAATGGTTCTATTTCAAATATTATGGCCAACAGCCAACAGCTGCCCTACCCTTTGCTGGTTAAAGCTGCAGCCGGTGGCGGAGGCAAAGGAATGCTTCCGGTTTTTAACCAGGCTGAGTTGGAAGAAAAACTATTGCAAACATCGCGTGAAGCACTCAATTATTTTGGCGATGGATCGGTGTTTGTTGAACAGTATATTGAGGCCCCACGGCATATTGAAGTTCAGGTACTTGGCGACCAGTTTGGACATCTTATCCATTTAAACGAGCGCGAATGTTCCATTCAACGCCGTTACCAGAAAATAATTGAAGAGGCCCCTTCGCCCTTTGTTAACAGTGAACTAAGGCAGAAACTGACCCAGGATGCTTTAAAAATAGCAAAAGCCATTGAATATCAAAGCGCCGGTACAATCGAGTTTCTGGTTGATGCTTTGGGAAACCACTATTTTTTGGAGATGAACACCCGTATTCAGGTTGAACATCCTGTAAGTGAAGCCATAACAGGAGTTGATATTGTTGAAGAACAATTGAAAATAGCCATGGGCTACCCACTAAAGTTGCAACAGGAAGATGTCCTTATAAATGGTCATGCCATTGAATGCCGGATTTATGCTGAAGATACTGAAAACAATTTTAGGCCGTCCCCCGGGTGTATTTACAAAGCCCAATGGCCGTCGGAACAGTTGGCACGTACCGACTCATGGTTTCATGGCCCCATTGAAATATCGGCCGATTACGACCCCATGGTGGCAAAAATCATTACTCATGCCCCATCGCGTATTGAAGCTGTAAACAAAGCTGTTTCGGCGCTTAATTCAACGCATTTAAGCGGATTGGTGACCAATATTCCATATTTAAAAAACATCCTGACTGAGCCGGATTTTATACATGGAGAAACACATACAGATTACTGCCGCCTTCATCCTGCCGGAATAATTGTTGTACCGGAGGTTGATACCATGGTATCAGCTTATCTGGTTTGGCTACTGAATTTTAAGCCTAAAGGCCAAACAATTTGGCATAAAACAGGCTATTGGCGAATTGGCAATCAGGCCGGGGTGTACCTAAACAATGAGTTAATTCAATTTAACTGGGAAAAAACAGACAGTTCCTCAGTTAAAATAAATATAGGAAATCAATCCTTCGTTGTTAACGATATCCATTTTAACGATCAAGATTTAGCCTTTTCAATTAATCAGGACTATTATCAGTTTTACTGGAGTTCAGCTCCAAACGGTGAGCTGATACTGGAGTTTAAACATAAACCATTTGTTGTAACACCCGATTTCTGCATCAATAAGGAAAATATTACAAAACAGCGTCCGTCAATGGATTTAAAAACGGGTAATACCATTACAGCTCCTATTCCGGGTAAAATTACTGCCGTTTTGGTTTCTGAAGGGAGTTTTGTAAACAAAGGAGATAACCTGATAACGCTGGAAGCCATGAAGATGGAAAACCATATACTTGCGCCATTAACCGGTAAAGTAGGCACTTTGCATGTAAAACCTGGTCAGCAAGTTAAAGCCAGAGAACTTTTAATTACCGTGAAACCTGATTTGGAACAGGAAACGAAGAGTACAATAGAATTGACTGGAATTAACCAGTCTTGAATTTAAATTATAGAGGCTAAGATCAACACTGCATTTGTAAACAATTTATTTAAAATTAAATATGCACCCATTATTATCCGAAGCACATGAAGCTTATCGCTTAAAAGTAAGAAAGTTTGCCGAAGAAGAAATTGTCCCGGTAGCAGCCATTTTGGATGAAGAAGAGCGATTTTCGCCCGAACTGATCAGAAAAATAGGAAAGGCAGGGTTTTTAGGTATCAACATTCCCACTCAATATGGGGGACAAGGTTTAGATACACTTTCTTACATTATAGCAATTGAAGAGTTATCAAGAGTTGATGGTTCTCAGGCAGCTACTGTGGCCGCTCATAACAGTCTGGGGCTGGCTCCCATTTTTGAATTTGGAACCGAAGAGCAAAAGCAGAAATACCTGCCCAAACTAACCAACGGCGAGCATCTGTGGGCTTTTGGCTTAACCGAAGTCAGTGCAGGCTCCGATGCAAAAGGAGTTGAAACAAAAGCTAAGATGGTAGGCAATGATTGGTTAATTAACGGAAGTAAACGTTACATTACCAATATTTCCAACGAACTTACACTTGGAATTACCATTCTGGCAATGACTCCGGACGAAAACAACCTTGACATACCCACTACCTTGCTGGTTGAAAACGGTACCCCCGGCTTCGAAACCAAACCCATGAAAGGAAAGATGATGTGGCGTGCCTCAGATACAGGAAAAGCGTCATTTAAAGATTGCAGGGTTCCTTTGAACAATGTATTGGGGCAACCCGGGCACGGACTAAAGAACATGCTTAAAACGCTCGACTCCGGTCGCTTATCAATTGCGGCCATGGGACTTGGTTTGGCACAAGGCGCTTATGAAATGGCAATAAAATATGCACAAAAAAGAATCCAGTTCAATCAGCCCATCTCTAAAAATCAGGCTATTCAGTTTAAACTTGCCGATATGGCCCTAAAAATTGAATTGGCACGAAACACACTTTATAATGCCTGCAAGTTAAAAGACCTTGGGCAGCCTTTTGGAAAAGAAGCAGCCATGTCGAAACTTTATGCATCGGAAGTGGCCAAAGAAGTGGCCGACGAGGCCCTGCAAATTTTCTCAGGTGCCGGCTTATTCAAAAACAATCCTATTGAACGGTTTTACCGCGACCAACGCATACTTCAAATTGGTGAAGGAACATCAGAAATATTAAGAATGGTAATTGCCAGGCATTTGGGCTTGTAATAATTTGGATTAATTTTACCCATGCAATTATAGAACTTTAAAAGTCATTTAAAATTAGATGTAAGATGTTTAGATTCAAGAAGGATAGAGGAGATATTTAAGATTATGAGTACATCATGGCTTTCTTAATTTCTTCTCTATCCATCTAAATATCTTATATCTAATCATCTAACCTATATTAAATCAAAGATTTCATTTTCAAAAGCACAAGTAATCAGCAAATAAATACCGCTTAATGGAAGAACGCAAAAAGGCCCATATCAACTTAGCTTTTCAATCGAGGGTAAATGCCATTGATGCCGACCACCGGTTTAACTACGAACCTATGTTATCGGCGCATCCAACAACCGACTTCCAGCCTTTTAGTTTTGCTGGCAAAACCATGCGATTGCCGGTTTGGGTGTCGAGCATGACTGGTGGAACAGCGCTTGCAGGCCAAATAAATCGTAATCTGGCCAGGGTTTGTGCCGAATTTGGCATGGGTATGGGACTTGGGTCGTGCCGTATTTTGCTGGACGACCCCAAACATTTACCCGATTTTGATGTGCGCGATATTATTGGAAACCAAGCCCCCTTTTATGCCAACATGGGAATTGCGCAACTGGAACATATGCTCGAAAATAAAACGCATCACCGGTTGGGCGAAATGGTTGATAAACTTAGGGCCGATGGCATCATCATTCATGTAAATCCGCTCCAGGAAGCTTTTCAGCCCGAGGGAGATTTATTGAAACGACCTCCCATTGAAACATTGCAGGAATTTGCAGAAAGTTGGCCACTTAAAATTATTGCAAAAGAAGTTGGCCAGGGCATGGGGCCCGAAAGCCTGAAAGCGCTTTTAAAACTGCCTATTCAAGCCATTGAATTTGGGGCCCTTGGCGGAACCAATTTTACCAAACTCGAATTAGCCCGCCATTCACCCGGAACCTCAACTGTATTTAATACTTTTGGTAATATTGGTCATACCGCTCTTGAAATGACTTATTTGGTAAATAATCTGGTTCAAGAAAATTCAGACTATAAATGCAAAGAGCTTATTATTTCAGGAGGTATTTCCAATGTGCTGGATGGCTATTATCTTACTAAAATAAGTAGCCTGAAATCGGTATTTGGAATGGGGTCGGCATTTCTGGAACATGCCATGGACGACTACGATGCCTTGCGAAACTATGCTGAGAAAATAAAAAAAAGTCTGTCACTGGCTAATAGTTATCTTACAATTAGGGAATGAGGGTTT
>CAZFTD010000065.1:7189-17242 GCA_964521525.1 uncultured Marinilabiliaceae bacterium
AAAAAAAAGTCTGTCACTGGCTAATAGTTATCTTACAATTAGGGAATGAGGGTTTAGGGTTTAGGGTTCAGGGTTCAGGGTTCTATCAATCTTAAACCTTGAACTACAGACTAATTTCCAATCTTTTCAACAATTTTAAAATCTCTGTGTTATTTGAAATAAAATAACCTGAACAGAGCCTATTATCTAAGCAGAGAAAAGCTATGACTATAATTAAAGGATTCTCAAAATTATCGCGAGAGGAAAAAATTTCATACATAAAGGCATCTACCGGCTTAAACAACAACCTGGAACAAGCTCTGGAACAATACAGGCATCCCGAAAAGCAATCCTTATTCGATGAGTTTTCGGAAAACACCATCACCAACTACCTTTTACCATTTGGTGTGGCGCCCAATTTCCTTATTAATAGCCAGAACTATATTGTACCAATGGTTATTGAGGAAAGCTCGGTGGTTGCAGCTGCAGCCAGAGCTGCTTCGTTTTGGGCTCAGAACGGGGGATTTAAAGTTACCATTAACGATACCGAAAAAATTGGCCATATCTGGTTTACATGGAAAGGCCACACTTCATTATTGTTGTCGCTGCAAAATCAGCTATCTGACCATTTAAAAGCATCGGTAGCACGCCTGACCCGTTCAATGGAGCAGCGGGGAGGTGGCATAACCGGTATGGAATTGATGCCACTGCCTGAACTGGAAAACATTTGGCAACTGCATGTTAAATTTAATACTGTTGATAGCATGGGAGCCAACTTTATTAATTCGTGCCTCGAAGAAATGAAGAGCCCACTCATGGAATTTTTCAACCATCACAATCTGAATATGCCTGATATATTAATGGCCATCCTTTCGAATTATACCCCCAATTGCTTGGTAACATGTCAGGTTGAGTGTCGCATTAATCAACTACAGCCCTATTCAACTGGTTTGTCGCCATCGGAGTTTGCATATCGGTTTAAAACAGCGGTTGACATAGCACACAACAACGTTCATCGTGCAGTTACCCATAATAAAGGGATTCTCAACGGTATTGATGCAGTAATTATTGCCACGGGAAACGATTTCAGGGCCGTTGAAGCCGCCATACACGCCTATGCATCGCGAAGCGGACAATACCGGTCGCTTTCAAATTGCCTCCTGTCCGATGATGGTTTTTTCCGGTTCAGTCTAACAGTGCCTATTGCCATTGGCACTGTTGGCGGTTTAACCAGGCTGCATCCGGTATCAAACCTGGCCATCCAAATACTCAACAATCCATCGGCCAAAGACCTGATGGGTATTGCTGCAGCTGCAGGTTTGGCCAATAATTTTTCTGCTGTAGCCTCATTGGTTACTACAGGCATCCAAAAAGGGCATATGAAACTGCACCTTACAAATATTCTCAATACGCTGGAAGCATCCGATTTGGAAAAACCTATTTTACAGGATTATTTTAAAGATAAAACCATCAGTTACAAAGCTGTAGCCGATTATTTATCAGCATTACGGAATAAGGAGGGCTTACAATGAACCAATTGTTCAGAGCCAACGGAAAGCTGCTGATATCTGGTGAATACCTTGTTCTGAAAGGGGCTCTTGCATTAGCCGTACCTCTGGTTAAAGGACAAACATTACAGGTGGAAGAACAAAATTTGAACGGGTTAAAATGGCAAGCTTTTATTCCACAAGGAAAATGGTTTGAAGCAACTTTTAACCAGAATTTGCAAATTCTTACAACCACTAATAACGAATATGCTCAACGCCTTCGAAAAATTCTTCAGGCTGTTTTGCAACTCAACAGCAATGCCTTAAGAATCATTAATGGAAAAAGTGTGACCACCAGTCTGGAGTTTAATCCTCAATGGGGCTGGGGAAGCAGTTCCTCGTTAATAAGCCTTTTAAGTCAATGGCTTGATGTGGATGCCTGGCATTTAAACGCACTCACCTTTGGAGGCTCAGGATACGATCTGGCATGTGCCGTTTCGTCACAACCCCTGATGTATCAAATTACCAACCAAACACATCAAATACAAACTGTGGATTTTAATCCACCATTTATGCACAATATTGGAGTGGTATGGTTAAAACGTAAGCAAAGCTCCGCACAACAGGTAAAAGCATTTCTCGGAAAAACGTTTAACGATGCCGGCACCATCAACGAAATTAGTGAGATTAGCAAGGCCATGATTTCATGCGATAACCAAAACGAATTTAATCAACTAATAAACCGGCACGAATCCATCATTGCCTCCATCACCAAACTCACTCCTGTTCAGAATCTATTGTTTAAGGACTTTAGCGGCTCCATTAAATCGCTTGGAGCATGGGGAGGCGATTATATACTATTCTCATCCAATGAACCCTTTTTACAATCTGCCGAATATTTTCAAACAAAAGGCTACACTACTTTGTTTAATATTAAAGAGATTGCATTAAACAAAACAATAAATTTGAGATAAAAGGCCCATCAATGACACGACTAAACGAAGTATCAGCATCAGTAAGCTGGAAATCGCCTTCTAATCTGGCCATTGTAAAATACTGGGGAAAACAGGGAAATCAGGAACCCTTAAATCCGTCCATCAGTTTTTCACTGGAAAAATCGTTTACACAAACAACAATAACTGCCAAACCATCCGAATATGGGGGGTTTACGTTTTTGCTTGATGGTGAGAAAAAGGAAAACTTTAACAGTAAAATAGAACAGTTTCTGAATAAAGTCAGGCCATTTTTTCCTTTTTTAAAAAATCATCATCTGGTAATCAAGAGTCATAACTCATTTCCACATTCATCGGGTATTGCCTCGTCGGCCAGCGCTATGAGTTCACTGGCACATTGCTTCGTATCGTTGCACCAGTTGAGTTTGGGAAATAATGTATATGACATTGATAAAATCATGGTGTCAGGAGTGGCCCGTCTGGGTTCGGGAAGCGCCAGCCGTTCAGTTTATGGTGGATGGTGTTTATGGGGTAAAACACCGACCATAGCCCAAAGTTCCAATATGTATGCAATTCCGTTGGAAAACAATATTCATCCCATATTTAATTCTCTTCAGGATACCATTCTATTAGTTGACCCAACACCCAAAAAAGTGAGCAGCAGCCAGGGGCACCTGTTAATGGAAAGCCACCCTTACCATCAGGCACGTATCAACCAAGCCAATGATAATATTGAACGTCTGCTCGAAATTCTAAAAACGGGCGATATCAATTCATTTCTAAATTTAGCCGAGACTGAAGCCTTGACGCTTCACGGGCTCATGATGAGCTCAACCCCATCGTATACATTGTTGCATCCTAATACCATCAATTTAATCAACTTAATTCAGGAAAAACGACTAAAAGAAGGATGGCCGGTGGGGTTTAGTCTCGATGCCGGACCCAATATCCATCTGTTATATCCAGCATCTCATAGGCAAATCATTGATGAATGGATTAATACAGACCTTAAGGCATTTTGCCATCATGGAAACATAATATACGACAAGCTGGGGTCGGGGCCTGAATATATTCAAAATTAGCGTTTTATGTCAACAAGCGAAACACACAACCGTTCAAACGTCTTCTATTCTAAAATAATGCTGTTCGGTGAGTACAGCATTATATTGGGTTCAATGGGTTTAACCATTCCTTATGCCCATTTTAATGGGGGATTAGGATTCATAAATAAAAACCGGTATACGGACCTTGATTTTGCGCACCGTAGCAACCGGCAGCTTATGGATTATTTTCAATATCTTGAAGATTTGAACAGACAAAACAAACTCCCAAAGGGGTTTAACCTGATACTAATGGGGAAAGATATTGAAAACGGACTTTATTTTGAGTCCACCATTCCCGAAGGATACGGACTTGGCAGCAGCGGGGCTTTAGTGGCTTCATTATACCATCGGTACGCCGATAACCACAAACCATTGAATTCAGCTATAGGAAATAACCAAATTGGATGGCTCAAGCAGGAAATGGCTGTACTCGAATCTTATTTTCATGGAACCAGTAGCGGCATTGACCCATTAATTTGCTATTTAAGAAATCCTCTTTTGCTCAAAGACCAGAATACCATTACCCCCATTGGAATTCCACGCTACGATGTTCAACCCGAAGATGCCATATTTCTTGTTAATAGCGGTAAACCCGGTAAAACGGCGCCACTGGTGCAGCAATTTATTAAAGACTGTGAAAACCATAATTTTCATAGACGTATGACCGATGAATACATACCAATTAACAATCAATGCATTAACACTATAACTACCGGAAATCTTGAAGGTTTTTTCCCCGCGCTAAAAGAGCTCTCGCTTTTTCAGTCTATCCATTTTCAGCGTATGATACCCACCAATCTTGAAGCCGACTGGCAATTTGGTTTAAGTACTGAAGAATACATTCTGAAGCTGTGCGGGTCGGGCGGTGGTGGCTTTATTCTCGGATTTACCCGTAATTATAGTGAAGTAAAAAAGCGTTTTTCCGATAAAGGGTTCGAGGTATTTCCGGTTTACCAAACCGTAAAGAAATAAAAACTCCCGGGACTTCTTAAGAAATCAATCCCGGGAGACCACCGCCTAACTCGGAACGAAGTGGTTTTTGTCAATGGCTAAATGGCTTTGCCGCCACGTTCGCCTGTTCGAATACGTATGCACTCCTCCAGTGGCGTAATAAAAATTTTTCCATCACCTACTTCCCCATCATGGGTTTTGGTTGACCGTGCAGCAGCAATGATGGCCTCAACAGTAACGTCAACAAAATCGTCGTTAACGGCAATTTCGAGCCGCATTTTGGGCGTAAGATTGGGAATAATAATTTTTCCGCGATACATCTCTTCGCGCCGCTGAGCTCCATGACCCGAAACACGACTTACTGTTATTCGGGTTATTCCAGCCGACATCAATGCCTCATGCACTTTATCGAGCTGATATTCACGTATTATGGCTGTTATTAATTTCATCCGTATATAATTTTAACAATAAGGTTGGATTGCCTGCCCCGAGTTATCGGGGGAACTCGCATGATGAATTTTGGCTACGCCGATTTTCAATTCATCCGTGTTTATTTTTGACGAATCATGCTCGTTTCATCTGTTTTTATTTTTTTGTTAATGGTCAGAAGCCACGCTTTCTTCTGCCTTCTGTCTTCTGTCTTCTGCCTTCTGTCTTCAGTCTTCAGTCTCCGGTTTCCGGACTCCCTCTTCTAATTCGGGTTCAGCATTCCATAACCGCGTTCGCTATGGTACGAACGGTCGAGTCCTTCCATTTCCTCATCGGCCGATGAACGCAGACCGCCAAACTTCTTCATCACAAATAAAATTATCAGCGTAACCACCACAGCATATACAATGGCAATACCAACGGCTGCTGCCTGAACGCCAAGCTGTTGCCAAACACTCCAGCTACCACCGGCAGCCTCAGCGGCATCAGCCATCCATGAATCCCTTATGAAGAAAGTTAACAATAAAGCACCAACAATACCGCCCACACCATGCACACCAAAAGCATCCAGACTATCATCATAGCCCAGTTTATCTTTTAAAATAATGGCATAATAACAAACGGCAGCGGCAACAAAGCCTAAAATCATGGCACCATATGGTTGTACCACACCGGCAGCCGGTGTTACCGCCACCAAACCAGCCAGAATACCGCTGGCAAAACCAAGCGCGGTGGCTTTTCCATGATGAAAATATTCAATCAGCATCCAACCCAACGCCCCGGAAGCGGCAGCTACCTGCGTGGCTGTTAATGCTTGTGCTGTTGCCAAACCGCTTGAAATACTGCTACCGGCATTAAAACCAAACCAGCCAACCCAAAGTAGTCCGGCACCAATGAGTGTCATTACAAGGTTACTGGGACGCATGGCACTTTTTGGGTGTCCACGGCGTCCGCCAATAAATAATGCAGCCACCAAACCACTTACACCGGCAGAGATATGCACCACAGTTCCGCCTGCAAAATCAATAGCTCCGGCTGCTCCCATGTTATATAGAAAACCATCAGAAGCCCAAACCCAGTGACACAAAGGGTTATATACCAGCAATCCCCATAATGCAATAAAAACCAGATATCCTTTAAACGAAACACGCTCAGCAAAAGCTCCGGCAATTAACGCAGGGGTTATTATAGCAAATTTTCCCTGAAACATGCTGAAAACATACTCGGGCACGCCTTCCTCCATGATAGTCTCATCAATACCTTTCAGAAACAGATAGTCAGGATTCCACCCAATCCATCCACCCAAGGCATTCTCACCAAAGCACATACTGTAGCTCACCACTATCCATAGAACACTCATTACCCCCATGGCTGCAAAACTGTGCATCATGGTTCCAAGCACGTTTTTTGAGCGTACAAGGCCTCCGTAGAACATAGCCAATCCCGGAATCATTAAAAGCACCAAAGCCGTAGAGGTAATCATCCAGGCCGTTACCCCGGTATCAACCCCATTGGCCTCCGATGCCAACGCCCAAACTGGCAAAATCGTTAACATCAGAACTGATAAAATCGTTTTTTTCATCTCAAAAAAGGTTTAGATTAAAAATAGGACGACACAAAAATATTAAAATTATCAGAAAACAACTATTTTATATGCCATTTTTTAATTTACTCCCTTATTTTTTATAGTTGTCGCTATATTTTTATCACTTTTAATTATTACCACCCTGTTTCAAATAGGGTATAATTCAATTTTTCATCTTTTTATAACTTTCAAAATATCTGGTTAAAAAACCAACACAACCAAACCATTTTTATATTTGAGATGTTAATTAACTGAGTAGTTTAATGAACATTTAGATTATTGGCTCATCACATTAATAATTACCTGTTTTAATGATTAAACATTTCTTAAAGTAGAATATTGAACCATATAAGACATATAAGAAGATTAAAGACATATAATTACTACTTTTCTTATTTAATACTTCTATACCTTGTATGTTTCAGAAAAAATACCATTACCTATTAATACATTTATTAATGTAATGAACCAGATTATTAGATAAAGAAGCCGGCTAATTGCTTAATTAAACCATTTGCTGACTATTTAAAATCACACAATCCCTCATGACTGAAAAAAAAGCCGTTATAATAGGAGCAGGACTTACAGGACTTACAACAGCCTTTTACCTTAAAAAAGCCGGTTGGGAAGTAAAAATATTTGAACGTAACCACAGAGCAGGCGGGTCAATTTTTACCCACCGTGAGAAAGGTTTTGTTTTTGAAAGTGGCCCAAACACAGGTTTGGTTTCGCACCCCGACGTGGCCGATTTGCTTACCCAACTAACTGGTCATATTCAAATTGAGCCACTTGGAGAAAGTGTTCGTCGCCGGTTGGTTTGGAAAGATTGCCGTTGGTATGCACTTCCACACTGTTTGAGTGATGGTTTGCGAACGCCATTGTTTAAATGGAACGAAAAACTAAAACTTCTGTTTGGAACCATGCGGAATAACCAGTATATAACTGAACAATTTACCGCAGGCAACAACACACGACCTGAACATGCTGTCGACCCCTTTATTCATGCCATTTATTCGGGCGATTTTCATGGGTTATTAACCAAGCCGAACCAACATAAAACCAATAAAAAAGAGGCCGTTGTTAACTCTCGCCTTAAAAACGAGAAACGAAATGTAAAAATTGACAGACAGCTCTTTTTTATTAATGGTGGTTTAGATAATTTGGTAAAAGCTTTGGTAAAAAAAATTGGCGAAGATGCTTTTTATTTTGGAACAGAATCAATACAAATCTATCCTAAAGAAAAGGGATTTTCGGTTCAATACAATTCCGAAGGGCACTTATGGAATTTGGAAGTTCCTGTGGTAATTTCTACCATTGGAGCCTCTGGTATTGGTAAAACCTTCCCGTTTTTAAATGCTCACGAAAAAGACCTCATAAGTAATGTATCGCACACACACGTAATCCAGGTTGTAGCGGGGTTCAACAAATGGCGGGGTATTCCCTTAAAAGCCTTTGGGGGCTTAGTACCCAATACCGAGAACCGAAACATACTTGGTATCCTCTTCCCTTCTTCGTTTTTAAAAGACCGTGCTCCCGCGCAGGGTGCCTTGTTATCATTGTTTCTGGGTGGCGTGCACAACCCCGACATGATAAATATACCCGATGAAGCCATTAAAAAAATGGTTATGGATGAACTCCGGTGCATGTTATTGACACCGGAAGAACCCGATTTATTCAAAATATTCCGTCATCATTATGCTTTCCCACTTTATGGCGACAACCCCGATACCAGATTGGAAACCATTATCAATATTGAAAAACAATTTCCGGGCTTAGTATTAGCGGGCAATATGCGCGATGGCATTGGTATGGCGCACCGGATTAGTCAGGGAGCAGCTATAGCGCGAAATTTAACATTCCAACAGCCTTAATTTATTTGTTTGTTTTGCAATTCATTAAATCAACCAACCCAATTTTGATTAATCCCGATGCAAAAAATATTGAAAATTTATTTTGCAGATAAAATTAAAAATCTAATTTTGCACACGCTTTTGGGAGAGATGGCAGAGTGGTCGATTGCGGCGGTCTTGAAAACCGTTGAACTGAGAGGTTCCGGGGGTTCGAATCCCTCTCTCTCCGCCACAATCACTGATTAACAGTGAATTACAATCAAAAGGGACTATTTAAGAGAATTGGTCCCTTTTTTTATTGTTTTTATGCTCTAAGGATACTCCATTTCTAATGATAAAAACAGACAGAAAAATAAGTTTTTATCGTGCTAAACCCTGCTTATCTTTTCAAATACAAGGATACTTGCTATTAATGCCTCGATTTATTACATTTATAAAAAACTAGAGGTCAATTCACTAATAACATTGTAATTTTAAAAATTAATGCCATGAGAAAGATTATAATTCGGATTCTTGGTATTGCTATTATCGTTTTTTTAGGTTCTTGTTCTTCAAAACATACCTGTAATAAGATTTTAAACGCAGCCAAAAAGGGCAACCTTTTTACTGGTTTTGATAACACCGGATTTGTTAGGATGGATTATTTCGATTGCTTTACAGATAATCCTCTTGAATACACTTCCGATAACCGTTCAGAAATATTTGTTCTACAATACTTTGACAGCTACGAACTTTTAGAATCTACTGAAATAATGACAGACACTTTACACCGTTCTTTTGACATGAAAAAATACAAGGATGGAAAATATAGTGAATTAAGTGATTTTGAGTTCTGGAAGTCAATTGCACAAGAAAGTGACTCTAATTATTTTATAGTTGATAGTGTTATTTACTTTAAGGATGGATTAGTTAAAACTCAATCCCTTAAATATTTGATAAAAAAAAGATCAGATCAATATTTGCAGTTTTTCTTTTGTGTCAAAAAAGAAAATTATCCTTGGAAAATTTACGACGCTGGATTTGCTCCAATATAAAATAAGCTATTGGGGGGAGGAAAATTATTCCGGCACATCCATAAAAAAGTTAATTTTCTAAACTATCTTTCTTCCAGATATTCAGAAAAATAGTCTTTAATTCTATTTAAAAATTCGTCAGACATTTCAGAACCCTTATTTAACAACATATACGTACTCGTTGATTCATCCCAATATTGAAAAAATGAATAGTTAGAAATAAAAAAAGATGCAAAAATGGAATACACTCGAAATCTCTTTGTACTTTTTATACATTCATCTTGCCTTCTTTCACCGAAGAAAGCAAATGAAGCATTTGGGTATTTCTTGTAGTGATCAACACAAATGGCGAGGATAGTGAATATTATCTTACGCGGCTTAATAGTCCATTTTTTATTTAAGACGACTTTATACTTATCAGGATGATCTCTCCAACTTTTAGGAAAAAACTTAATTCCAAAAACATCAGTCCCCTCAATTTTTTCAAATTGATAAAGATCAACATAGTAGAATGATGAATCTGACCTAAACCTATACCTAATAATACGAACAACCCCCTGATGATCACCAGAGGGTAAGTTCATTAGTTGAATAAAATCAAAATGTTCAAATGATGTACTCATACGCACTACTTCTATTAGCAAGTAGTTCCGCTTCAGTACGAAGTTTCAAATTAACAACGATTCTACGTTTACGATCCTTC
>CAZFTD010000066.1:0-2578 GCA_964521525.1 uncultured Marinilabiliaceae bacterium
TAAACGGTTGCGTTCCGATGATGCCTATACCCCGGGAGGGAAAGCAGGTTTTCGCCCCGATTATGCTGCTTCGGTTTATTCAAAAATCCTAAAAAATCTATTCCCCGATGTTCCCGTTGTTTTGGGTGGTATTGAAGCCTCGTTGCGGCGCTTAACACATTATGATTATTGGAAAGACCAGCTATTGCCCGGAATTCTTCAATGGTCGAATGCTGATTTGTTGGTTTATGGTATGGGCGAATTGCCCTTAAAGGAGATAGTCAGACTGCTTTTAAAGGGTGTACCCTTTAGCCAATTAACCACTATACCTCAAACGGCCATTATTCGCGAATTCAATCAACCGCTTCAAGCCCATAAAAAATGGGAAAACATTGAACTTCACAGTCATGAAGCCTGCCTGGACGACAAAAAAAAATATGCAGCCAATTTCAGGCACATCGAAGAAGAGTCCAATCGTATGGAAGCAGCCCGATTGCACCAGGTTTGCGGTGATAAACGCATCATTGTAAATCCGCCATATCCACCAATGACCACCCACGATTTGGATGCTTCGTTTAATTTACCCTTTACCAGACTGCCACACCCACGCTATCAATCACGCGGAACTATTCCGGCCTATGAGATGATTAAACATTCGGTTATTTTGCACAGGGGATGTTTTGGTGGATGCAGTTTTTGCACCATTTCGGCACATCAGGGAAAATTCATCTCATCAAGGTCGAAAGAATCCATACTTGCAGAGGTTCAGAAAATTACCCAAACCGTTGATTTTAAAGGTTATCTGTCTGATTTAGGTGGTCCAAGTGCCAATATGTATCAGATGCAGGGCAAAGATTTGGATATTTGCAAGCAATGCAGAAGACCATCCTGTATTCATCCCTCAATCTGTAAAAATCTAAATACTTCACATCAACCATTGCTTGACATTTATAAGGCGGTTGATAAAATTCCTGGTATTAAGAAATCGTTTATTGGCAGTGGAGTGCGGTACGATTTGTTTATGAATCCAAATGTTTCCAATGATGAAAAAAAGATACAATTGGAGTATGCCAGAGAACTGATAACCAAACATGTATCGGGCAGGCTTAAAGTAGCCCCGGAGCATACCTCCTCTGAAGTCTTAAATACCATGCGTAAACCTCCCTTTTCATTATTTAAAGATTTTAATCGTCTGTTTGAAGAGACTAATAAACGTGAAAAGCTTAATCAACAGTTAATTCCATACTTTATTTCAAGTCATCCTTCATCTACCGAAAAGGATATGGCTCAACTTGCCATTGAAACAAAACAACTGAATTTTAATTTAGAACAGGTTCAGGATTTTACACCAACGCCCATGACGGTAGCAACAGTAATTTACTATTCGGGCTACCATCCCTATACCCTGAAACCGGTTTTTACAGCCCGCAACAGTGAAGAAAAGCAACATCAACGCATGTATTTCTTCTGGTATAAACCTGAAATGCGTAAAGAAATTGAAAAACGGCTTGAAAAGATTGGAGCCTCCAACCTTCGTGAATATTTATTCGGATTAAAGCCCTCTGTGCAAAAAGGCAGTAAAGAAGCGATTTCCCCTCAACGTACAACTAAACATTCCGGGCAGGACAAACGTTCGAACAGCATCAAAAAATCGCACTATAATCCACACAAAAAATATTAACCAGAAGTTAAATTAACAATTCGTAATAAACATTAAATAAAACACTTATACCATGAAAACATTATATGCCGTAATGCTCATTTCAGCCATGCTTATTATGAGCGGATGTGCCGAAATGCTCCAGATAGCCAAAACGCTTGAAACCGACCGTCCGCTTACTCAATTTGAAGTGGTTAGCGGGTTAAAAGAAGCCTTAAAAGTAGGTACCGATTCAGCCGCCCGTCGTTTAGCCAATCAAAACGGCTATTTTGGCGATGAGATGGTTAAAATTCTTTTGCCGCCTGAAGCAGCCATTATTACGCAGAACCTTAATAAAATACCTGGTGGCGATAAACTATTGCAAGATGTTATTTTACGCATTAACCGCTCGGCCGAAGACGCTGCCAAAGAGGTTGGCCCTATTTTTTTCAATGCCATAACCAATATGACCATACAAGATGGTTTTACCATTTTAAAAGGTGATAAACACTCCGCCACGCAATATCTGAAAACCAACACTTATAACGAGTTGTATAAGCTTTATCAACCCAAAATATCCAATTCATTGAACAAAGACCTGGTGGCTGGAATCAGCACCAACGATTCGTGGGAAACCCTTACAGGTCAATGGAATCAACTGGCTGGTTCGCTGGCCGGCCAAATTGCCGGCTTTAAAAAGGTTGAGGTTAAATTGGATGAATACCTCACTCAGAAAGCCTTAGATGGTTTATTTCTGAAACTGGCATTGGAAGAAGAGAAAATCAGAACCAACCCGTTGGCCCGTGTTACCGACATTCTGAAAAGAGTATTCGGTTCAAAAGAAGCCAATCAATAAGGAGAGGTGTTAGGTGTTAGGTGTTAGGTGTTAGGTGTTAGGTGTTATGTGCTAAGAACTAACAACTAAGAACTAACAACTAAGAACTAACAACTAAGAACTAA
>CAZFTD010000066.1:2678-16881 GCA_964521525.1 uncultured Marinilabiliaceae bacterium
AACTAAGAACTAAGAACTAAGAACTAACAACTAAGAACTAACAACTAAGAGCTAAGAACTAGAAGCTAACCTTTATACAACCGCCCCTGCCAGGTATTGCGTTCTTCCATTCTTTTCTCGACCAAACGCACAAATTCAAAGTTTTTTATTCCCCAGTTGGGCGCCAGCAACAAATCAAAAGGTGCCTGACTGGCAAATCGTTCCATCACAATTTGGGGTGAAAGAAGTTCAAGAAAATCAATCACCAGTTCTACATATTCATTCAAATCAAATACTTTAAACGATTCGGGATTATTCTGAAAGGCATTTCCAAGTCTCGAGCCCTTTATGTATTGTAACTGATGTATTTTCAAATAATTAAGCCGAAGCGCTGAGAGTTCATTGGCATGGTTTAACATTTGGGAACGTGACTCGCCCGGCAAACCAAGAATTAGATGAGCACCAGATGGAATTTTATAGCTGACTAACCTATTTAAAGCTTCTTTGGTAGTTTCAAAGTTGTGCCCTCTGTTTACTAACTCCAAAGTATGATTACTGGTTGATTCTACCCCCAATTCAACAGTTACATAAACCTTCTTTTGTAATTGGCAGAAATAATCAAGCAATTCATTGGGCAAACAATCAGGACGTGTTCCAACAATTAAACCAACCACCCCTTTACAAGCCAGCGCTTCTTGATAGGTTTGGATTAAATCATCAAGATTTCCATAGGTATTGGTATAGCTTTGAAAATAAGCCAGATATTTTGCCTCGGGGTGCCTTTTACGAAAAACAGAGATGCCCTTATTGATTTGATCCTTTACACTCATAACCGGCTCACAATATGATGGTTTAAACGAGTCATTGTTACAAAAAGTACAACCACCTGTACCCTTCGAGCCATCGCGGTTTGGGCAGGTAAAGCCTGCATTTATGGATATTTTTTGAACAGTGCCGTTGAATAATTTTCGGATGTAAGTACCAAAATCGTTGTATCGTTTATGGTGTCCCCAGGAATAAATCATTATCAGTTATTTTCTTATATGTTAACACAATGCCTTTAATCACTTCAAAATTCCCTGCATGTTTGCTGTTCAACTCAAATTCCAATCCCAAATATCGGTTGCCAAATGCTTTACGCAGTGGCGCAACATGCCCATCAGTTTTTCCAAGATAAGGATAATTAAACCGAATCACGAAACCTGGAAAAACCTTTTCCAATTCTGATTTCCATTTAACAGCTATGCTCTTTTCAATGCCATGCGCAGGATTGTATAGAAGTCCGATATCAGCTTTACGCACAACGCCGTTTAAAACAGGTGTAAAGGCATGCACAGAAACATGAAAAATACAATCATTATTTTCAACTACCTTTTTAGCCTCACTTAAAAAAGCATTTCTGAAAGGAAAGTAATAACTGTTTAAAATTTCTGTTTTGATGGACTTGTCGAGCGTTTTTGTGAATTCCGAAAAAAGCGACCTCTTGTGCAACGACCGATTTAAATCGACCAATAAACGTGATGTCTCACTATAGATGGAAAAGTGAACACCGGTGCTTTTCAATTCGTTAAACAACTCCAAAGCCCCATTATCGAAACCACGGTGAGTATTTAACAAATCGCCGGCATTTCGAAAATGGTGCTGATATAATGACGGAATTTGATTGCCCCCATGTTCGCAGGATAAAAACAGTTTTGTCATAAAAAAAGTTTGTTCTCATTTAAACATTGCACTAATTGGCGATACACGTTTTTAATGTTTTCGTGAGAGAAATTATTATTTAAACGCCTCATTATTCTGCTACTAAGCGTTCCATTTTCAACTATTAGTTTAAATTGTGGATATAAATCATCGTGCATTTTGCTGCTCAGTTTTGCTTGCAGATGCTTCCATAACATACCTGCTGTAATATTTGTTTCTGCTATTCCAAACAAACTTAAATACTGCATATTTGTAATTAACGCCCTTTCGCCAGAGGTAATGCAATTGAGTAAAATTTCAGCTAAATCCTTTTCATGCCAATGCTGAAGCGTATCCAAAGGTACCTCCTCTAAAAGCAATTTTAAAACTTCTTTAACAGCTTCTGCAATAGCTAAATCGGCCAATGGGCATTCCTGGATATCCAAAACTCTGATTTCTATGGCACCCCTGTCAAAACGGGCAATGGCACCCCTTGAGTTTAAAAAGTGACACTCCAGGATACCATCAGGGTCAAATGGCGCCACATCCTGCATCATAGGCGCATAAATAAGGTTATAATAAGCGGATTCAGAAAAAGCCCTTTCCGGAATCACGCTGCCGGTAATGGATGGTATTCTTTGTTGATTAAACCGGTAAGTCTCCAATCGCGTGTCTAAAACTCCCGTTGGTTTTCCATCAAGAATGGGTGAACTGGCGCATAAGGCTGGTAAAACCGGAAGCAGAACTCTTATTGCTGCGTGAAGTTTTCCAAATTCCTCATCGTTGGCAAATGGCAGGTTGATATGAGTACTTTGCAAATTGCTCCATCCATGACCACTACAGTTAAAAATGCGATTGTACAAATTATAAATTTCATTGCTATCGTGTTGCCATAAGTGTGTTTCAGTATATGGATTCATCCATGGATGTGCTGCTGTGGGCATAAGCACAGCATTAAACAACTCCAGTATATTATTTATTTTCAATACATTATCATGAAACAACTGAATAGCTGATGCTGCTTCTTTAACTGGTCCATTGGTCTTAATTTCCACCAAATGGTTCACTATTTCGTTCGACCACACGATGGCACCATTATCGAAATCTCCAACAATCTCACCGGCTACTTCTTTCATTAAAACATCGCACAACGGCTTAACTGAAAGGGAGTTTTTGTCAACAATCATATACTCCATCTCAATCCCCATAACCTCAAATAATCCATATTTCCAATTTTTGGATGATTGGTTTGTATTGGAGAAACTGAAAGATGAATTGTCACTAACGGATTCCATAAATGCAAAGGATTGGTTATTAGGCTAAATTAAGGTTGGAAATAATCCCGGGGAGGATTAATTTAGAGGAAGAAACCGACAAATCCATAAACAGATGAGATTAAAATTTTTACCATCTACGAATCATTTCTATCAATCTAAACATCTATAATCTAATCATATAAATCAAAACATCAGATTAAATTTAAAGAAGTTTACGCCATCCTTATCGGTTAACCTGTTTTAATAAGAACTTGATTATCTGACTATAAATATCCTCTTTTAAAATTAAATCTTCAACACCGGCATCAATATTGGGATTATCGTTAACCTCAATTACATACGCTTTTCCTTTAACCTCTTTAACATCCACCCCATAAAGCCCGTTTCCAATTAGTCGTGTAGCTTTTAAAGCAGTTTCAATAATTTTCGAAGGAACATCCTCCAATTTGAACACTTCAAAATTACCGGTAACATCCCCCTTCTTCTTACTGCCCCAGTTATATATTTGCCAATGGTCTTTAGCCATATAATATTTACAAACAAAAAGCACTTTGTTATCGAGAATCCCAACTCGCCAATCGTAACTGGTGGGTAAAAACTCCTGGGCAATAATCAGATCCGATATTTTCATCATCTCTTTAATCTTATCGCGCATCTCCTCAGGTGAATTAACCTTAACCACGCCTTGCGAAAAAGATGAATCGGGCAATTTTAAAACACATGGAAAGCCAAGTTTGTGCTCAACACCTTTAACGTTCTCGCTATGAATGGTAATGGTTTTTGGAGTAGGGATTTTTGATAAAGTTAACAACTCAGCCAGATAAACCTTATTGGCACATTTCAGAATAGATTCGGGTGAATCCAGTACGGCCAGTCCCTCGCTTTGAGCCTTGCGTGAAAACCGATAGGTATGATGATTAACAGCAGTGGTTTCCCTTATAAATAAGGCGTCAAACTCTCCTATCCTGTTGTAATCGTCCTTGCCGATTAACTCCACTGAGCAGCCAAGTTTTTCGGCCGCTTCAACAAAATTTGAAATGGCTTTTTTATTGGATGGAGGCGCCTTTTCTTCGGGATTAACCAAAATAGCCAAATCGTAAAGATATTTTCCAGGCTTGGCATTGTCGTAACGTTTGCGACCAAAGTATTCGCTGGCAAACTCTGAAACAAATTGTAAATGATGCTCAGGTACTTCTTTTATAGGTATGGTTCTAATGGATTGAACCAACCATTTTTTACCATCGAACACAAAACGGGCACGTAAAAATGGCGCCTGAAACAGTTTATGAAGTTCATGAGCCAAACGGTCGTACTGCGCCGACACATTGCGCCCAAAATAAATACTCAGTACAAATTCGGACGACCGCAAATGCTTGAGGCTTTTTTGCAGAAGATTATCCAAATCGTCGGAAACAGATTTTACAATGGTTTGAGCTTTTAAATCGAGGATATTCTTAACCGATGGAATAACTTTCTGGCCTCGGGCACTTGCCAGAAGCGATACGTAATAACCACGTGTTTGATAGGCATAATCGTAGCACAGATTAAAAACTCTAACATTTTTCATCTTTGCATAAACTGCCTCTTCCAGATAAGCTTTTGGGGAAATAACTTCTACTCCATCAATATTAATATTCCACTTCTGTGGATTGTTAATAACTACTAATTTTTTCATTCTTAACGGCTAATCCGATTGAGTTTTATATTTTTGGTTTAATAATCAACATATTGGCATCGTAGGTAACAATGCCCAGTAAAATGGCATTTAAAAGCCGGTTCAGGTTTACCTCGTAGTATTTTTGTCCTGCCAATGGATTCTCCTTATAGGGATCGGCAACAAAAACCGTTGAATTTTCCATGCCACACAACACCACAAAATGACCCATTGGTTCTCCTTTTAAATCATCGAAAACAGATATGTTTTTTCTATTAGTATATTCGCGTGTTGTATTATACAAATAAGTGGCACTTAAACCTGTTAATACCGGCAGATTCTGCTCAAAATACCGAGATAAAATGCCAGGATTCAAATCTTCAAAAACAATAGTTCCACCTCGACTTAAAAACTCCTGATAAGCTCTGGTTGCCTCTGTAAACTTCTTACCTTGTTTGTATTGAAGCTGTTTTTCCAATAATTCTATAAGTTCGGCATTGGAACGACCCTGCCACGATAAATCAAACACTTTTAAGTTGTAGGTATAAATGCGGGCATCAAATCCACGTTTAAGCGCATCAATGCCCAACATTACTGCCAGTGTTCCTCCATCTTCAAGAAAATCAACACTGTTAATTACCTCTTGTAAAGGTAATTCGAGCCCATGATATTGATAAACGGCATGTAAACTGGTAGGACCACAAGTTGTGTCGTCGGGTTGGGAATGAATTTTAATAAACTTATCGGGATTCATAAATAAACCCATATTATTATTAATCAATCATTTAATAGCAACTTACAAGCATTGTAAACCCTTGTAAAACCGAAATCAAATGAAAGCATTTTTTTGACTGTTTGTTCTATAATTTTCGTTTTTTTATCCATCAATTCATCTTAATTTCCAGCCAACTTCTGTTAACAAATCAGAAATACCTAATTTTGTAAGAAAAAAAATAATGCAACTCTTTTTTGAACCCGACATTACCGATAACGGAAACGTTTTAAATGCTGAAGAGAGCAACCATTGTGTGCGTGTTTTACGACATAGAGAAAATGATATTATTGACGTAATTAATGGCCGCGGTAGTTTATTCAAATGTCGCATATCTGCCGCCAATGTCAGGCAATGCCAATTGGAAATTTTGGAAGAACAAAAAGAATTGCCTGCCAGAGTCCATTGTCACATGGCGGTTGCCCCAACAAAAAACCTCGACCGCTTTGAATGGTTTTTGGAAAAAAGCACCGAAATTGGCATTCAAACCATTACGCCTATAACTACCCGCTTCTCGGAACGTAAAGTTTTAAAAAATGAGCGACTTGACAAAATAATTACTTCGGCCATCAAGCAATCGGTTAGTTTATGGCGTCCTCAACTTAATCCACTAATTGATTTTAACAGTTTTATTAAAAACTGGTCGGATTCCAATAATTATCAGAAATTTATTGCGCATTGCAACAGTGGAGATAAAACTCTGCTAAAAAATAGTTATACACCGGGAAACAATGTTGTTATACTCATTGGGCCCGAAGGTGATTTTGATGTATCAGAGGTTGAAATAGCTTTGAAAACTGGTTTTAAAGCAGTTTCACTTGGAGAAAAAAGATTAAGAACTGAAACCGCAGCTTTAGTAGCCTGCCATACTATTCAACTGCTAAATGAGGTGTAACCAAATTGGTTTATAAGTAATCTTTAAGGCTCTTTTTTGATAAGTAATCGCGTAATTCAAAAGAAATTTTGTAAGATAAATCACCCATCAGGCAGTTACCAAACGGACAAATCTCCTTGTGTCCGGGGCACGATTGTACTTCAAATTTGCCTTCAATACATTCATAAATGTTTAGCAGCGAAATATCCGCTGGATCTTTCTTTAGCACAAAGCCACCACTGGGCCCACGATTTGAGTGAATATAACCTTCTTTGGCCAGCCGTTGCATTATTTTAGCTACATGGTGCCGCGAGCTCTGAATGGATTCAGCAATCTGGCCAACATTAACAACTTCTTTCGACCTTGCAATAAGCACCATGCTGTGTAATCCAATGGTGGCTGCTTCAGATAAGGCAATAATTTGCGACATTGAAAAGTATATTAACTACCTGTAATTATTAATGATGGCTGCAAAAGTTTTTTATATTCCCGATGGAATTAATGGAGTGAAAAATTTGCAAAGCTTAGAATTCTCATTCTAAGCTTTGCATTTTTTCGGTAACAGGCTGTTGTCAATTTTGAAACTTCCTCTACCTTAAAATCATTATTTTCCTTGCTCCAAACGCAATGTATGTGTTGGTTGATCGCAAACAGAAGCAGGACCAAAATACTGAATTGGTCCGGGATAAACATACATGGTATTTAATGCCCATTCTTCGCGGTGTTGCACCAGTTTTTTAAACGGTTTTCCATTTAAATCAACCAAGGCTTTCTGAATTACAGGCTTCATTTGTCCATGTCTCTTTTCCATATTCATCATCATGGTAATAGGAGCACCACCAGGAATCCACTGGTCGGCAGGAGCAGTCAGGTTTTTAACCGATGCCATATAACCCGATTTACCTTCTCCAATTAAGAATGATGCTGTAAAGCCCAAAGTGTAGCAATAATCGGCATCAAAGTTTGATGGTGAAGCACAACGTCCTTCATAACCAAAGAAGTGTGGCTGACCACTAAATTTGCCATCAAACTCACCGGCCTTTTTCATTTTCTTAATTTTGGCCTTTACCATATCAATCAACAACTTTTCAGTTTCAATCATAGACACCTGAACGTTGCCATGAGGGTCTCTGTCGAGCAACAGCTGATTGGCAAAACTATTTGGCAGACTCAGGAACACTTCAGCCGATTCAGGCGATAGTTTTTCAGCTACCAGCTCGCGTCGCTCGCGTTTGCTTTCAACGCTCAAAGCATCAATATCGAAATGCGCCAACAAGTCGTTCAATTCGGAAATTAATTTTTTCATGGCTGGAATAAATTCAACCAATCCTTCCGGAATTAAAACAACACCAAAATTTTCACCTCTGTCGGCCCTTTTAACCACCACATCAACAATGGATGAAATAACTTCGTCAAGGGTCATCCCTTTTTTCTCAACTTCTTCAGAAATAATGGTGATGTTTGGTTGAGTTTGCAAAGCACACTCCAGTGTAATGTGAGAAGCAGAGCGTCCCATTAATTTAATGAAGTGATAGTATTTCTTTGCAGAGTTGGCATCGCGTTGAATATTACCAATAAGTTCACTGTAAACCTTACAAGCTGTATCAAAACCGAAAGAAGTTTCAACCACCTCGTTTTTTAGGTCACCATCAATGGTTTTGGGTACACCAATAACCTGAATACCTGTTTTCTTTTGAAGAAAATACTCAGCCAACACACAGGCATTGGTGTTGGAGTCATCGCCACCAATAATTACCAACGCGTTAATATTTAAAGCCTTGCAATTCTCAATAACTTTCTGGTATTGAGCTTCTTCTTCAAGCTTGGTACGCCCCGAACCAATAATGTCGAAACCCCCGGTATTCCGATAATGGTTAACAACATCCGCAGTTAGTTCGGTGTACTGATTGTCAACCAAACCACTTGGGCCTCCAAGAAAACCATACAGTTTACTTTTACTGTTAAGTTTCTTTAAACCATCGAATAACCCCGAAATAACATTGTGACCACCCGGAGCCTGACCACCTGACAGAATAACGCCCACATTTACTGCAGGATATTCCTTTTTCTCTGAACCGGCTTCAAAAGTAATTACCGGCATACCATATGTATTAGGAAACATTTTCTCGATCTCGGCTTGATCGGCAACCGATTGAGTTTTTTTCCCCTCAACTATTTTAACCGTGCCTTGTAAAGACTTCGGCATTTTGGGAACATAACTTTCCCTGGCAATCTGAAGTGGACTTTTTATCATTGTAGGTGTGTTTAAAATATATTATTTTATAATTTCTATCTGTTATTATGAAGACTTTATGCTGATGTTCTTCCTGAACAATTGAAATGCAAATTTGAGAATATTTTCGCAAACATAAAAAAATGAAGCACTATTATTGACAAATTGAAATGCATTACTCCAAATTTGTTTGAATTTATTGAACCAACCACATGATTTGTTACCCCTTAATTCTGGTCAGGTTATATTTAACCAGCCTGATCACCACCTCGGCAATTCACTTCTTTTTGTATATTTGCACCATAAACAGGTAAATATGCCCCGGTATTCCTTTATTATTCCGGTTTATAACCGCCCTGACGAGTTGCACGAGCTGCTTGGCACTATTGCTATACAAAGTTTTAACGACTTTGAAGTGGTGGTAGTTGAAGATGGTTCTTCTATAAAGTCAGAAGCTGTGTGCAACGAGTTTTCGAACCGCTTTTCGATACATTATGTGTATCAGGCCAACACCGGCCCTGGCCCTGCCCGAAACACAGGCGCAGAAAAAGCTCAGGGAAGATGGCTTATTTTTCTGGATTCTGATTGTATGCTTCCTCCCAATTATTTAGAAATTGTTGATAAAGAAGCTGATTGCGAAGAATTTGATTGTTTTGGAGGCCCCGATAAAGCCCACCCTACATTTAATACCATTCAAAAAGCCATAGGATATGCCATGAGCAGTGTATTAACCACGGGTGGTATAAGAGGCGCCAGAGAAAAACTTGATATTTTTTACCCAAGAAGCTATAATCTGGGAGTACGCAAATCGGTATTTATGGCCATGCAGGGATTCTCAACCATGCGCTTTGGCGAAGACCTCGATTTTAGCATGAGATTGCTCGAAAAGGGCTATTCTACCCGTTTAATCAGAAAAGCATTTGTTTTTCATAAACGACGTAACAATTTCCGATCTTTCTTTAAACAGATATTTAATTCCGGTATAGCCCGCATAAATCTCGAATTCCGTCATCCTAACACCATAAAACCAGTTCACTGGCTACCGGCTCTATTTGTTTTGGGCCATATCATGCTCATAGCAGCTGCAATTAAGTTCCCTGCCCTGCTATTAACCTTACTGATTGTTCCTGCAATTATTTTCGCACATGCCTTGTCAGTAACCAAAGAGTTCCGAACCTCATTATGGGCTGTTGTAGCTACCTTTGTTCAAACCATAGGCTACGGCCTTGGATTTCTTAAAGCTTTGGTTTTAAGAGGAATTTTCAGAAAAAAAGAGTTCCACGATTTTGAGAGAAATTTTTATAAATGATGTTTAAATATTGGAATCCCTCAGAAGCTGTTTAAAATTTTAATCTTAAAAATCTTTTGACTTTAGACATAAGATTTACAGACTTAAGACAAACATTATAGTAATAATCACAATATCAAATAATTCTTTCAAATATTTCTTTTGTCTATATTGTCTATTCAATCTTATCCCGATAAACCGGGACGTGTCTATCTGTCTATTTCTGATAAACCGGAACACGTGTCTATACTTCTGAGATTAACAAATACAGGAAACTAAATTTAAACAGTTACTCACTTTTTTAGGATGAAACTCAATCTCATTAAAAAACAACAATATATTGACAATCAGTTTCTTTGAGCTAACCGCAAATAATTTTTGTTGCATTGGTGAATTAAGTCACGAACACTCTTTTTAGATGGCGAAGGAAACAGTTTCCTTAATTCTTCATCACTAAACTCCAGAATTAACCGTCGCAGGAAGCTACCTTTTCGGTTTAAAAAAGCAATTTCATTTGGTAAATGTTTGTTCATTGGCAAAATGTTGATGGTTTTACACTCTAAACGCTTCTTTAAAAAAGTTATTATACTTAAAACAAAAAAAACACCTTGAAATACCATGTTTATGATATTGCAAGATGTAAATCAAAATTGTATTACTAACCAAAAAATTTACAGCTTTAATGCGGAATAGATAGTGTTATATCTTTCTCCTCCATCATTTTGCGCAAATTAATCAATGCATAACGCATTCGTCCAAGTGCTGTGTTAATACTAACATTGGTTTCTTCAGCAATTTCCTTAAAGCTTAACCCCATATAATGTCTCATTTTTACAACTTCGCGCTGACTTTCCGGAAGTTGTTCAACCAAAACAGCAACATCTTTTAAAACTTCATCGTGAACCATACGTTCTTCAATGCTGCTATCGGTTAATTTTTGATTATTAAAGATATCGTTGGGATAATCTTCATTATAAACCATTGGCAGATGCTTCTGTTTCCTGAAATGGTCGATAATAAGATTATGAGCTATGCGCATAACCCATGATGTGAACTTGCCCGATTCGGCATAACGCCCCTGCATAATAGAACAATGAACCTTTAAAAATGATTCCTGAAAAATATCCTCGGCAAGCTCCTGACGCTTAACCATTAAATAAATATAAGAGAAGACTTTTTGTTTATGCCTTTCAACAAGAATCTCGAAGCATTTTTGATTCCCGGAAATAAAACCTTTTACAAGCTCCTCGTCCGACAGTTGATATATTTCTGTCATAACCAGTAATTTAATATTAACTTGTAAAGGTTTTCCCTATAGGCATATTTGTTTTGAAGTTTACAATAGGCGAATAAATAAAAAAATGTTTATAATTCCAAGCATTTTGTTATAAAATTGTGTTAAAAACTATATTTTAGCAACAGTTGGCATAAATAGTTGCCAATCTAAATTTCTTTGTATCTCTATCATCTCAATTTTGTTTAATATCTTTGCCCGATTAATGATGAACCAATGAGTAGCAAAGATATTTCGGCCAACACACATATCCTTATAAAAGGAGCGCGGGTACACAACCTTAAAAATATTTCCATAGCCATACCTCGAAACCGGTTTGTGGTTATTACCGGCGTATCCGGCTCAGGAAAAAGTTCCCTGGCTTTTGATACTTTGTATGCCGAAGGCCAACGTCGCTATGTAGAAAGCTTAAGTGCTTATGCGCGTCAGTTTTTAGGACGAATTGACAAGCCGGAAGTTGACTATATTAAAGGAATTCCACCTGCAATAGCCATTGAGCAAAAGGTAAATACCCGAAATCCACGATCAACAGTGGGTACTTCCACCGAAGTTTATGATTATCTGAAACTTTTATTTGCCCGCATAGGAAAAACTTATTCGCCTGTTTCGGGAAACGAGGTAAAACGACATCATGTTACCGATGTAGTTAATTTTATTAACTCATTTCCAATCGAAACCAAAGTGGCCATTTTGGCTCCGGTTTTTGTACCCGACGACCGTACCTGTTACAACCATCTTGACATACTTTCAAAACAGGGCTTTACACGAATCGAAGTCAACGGTAATTTTATCCGTTTGGATGAATTTCTGGCCTCGTACCAATTAAATACCGACATCAAAGATTGTAATATCAACCTAGTTATCGACCGGGTAAGCGTAAATTATAATGATGCTGATAACAATTCAAGAATTGCCGATTCAGTACAAACAGCATTTTTTGAAGGACGAGGCGAATGCATGGTTAAAATCTTCACCAACAACACGGTTTCTACCTCTGTTTTCTCAAATCGTTTCGAGGCCGATGGAATCACGTTTGAAGAACCATCTGAGCACATGTTCACCTTTAACAATCCGGTGGGGGCTTGTCCCAAATGCGAGGGATTTGGCAGTGTTATTGGCATAGATGAAGATTTGGTAATTCCCAATAAAAACCTTTCTGTGTTTGAAGATGCCATTGCTTGTTGGAAAGGGGATGTTATGAGCGAATGGAAAGATTTGCTGATACGTAACGCACATAAATTCGATTTTCCTGTTCACAAACCATATTATGAACTAAGCGTTGAACAACGCAGACTTCTATGGACCGGCAACCGTTATTTTCATGGTCTGAATGAGTTTTTCAATCATTTGGAAGAGAAACTTTATAAAATTCAAAACCGTGTTATGCTGGCAAGGTACAGGGGTAAAACAGTGTGTCCCGAATGCAACGGTACCCGTTTAAAAAAAGAAGCCAGTTGGGTAAAAATTGCTAATCGCAGCATCAGCGATCTTGTGTTAATGCCGGTATCTCAATTGCTCACCTTTTTCAACAACATTCAGCTGCCAGAGCATGATGTAAAAGTGGGAAAACGATTACTTACCGAAATAACATCGCGTTTAAGTTTTCTCAACCGTGTAGGATTGGGCTACCTAACACTCAACAGACTCTCTTCTACCCTTTCGGGCGGCGAAAGCCAGCGTATTAATCTGGCCACCTCATTGGGAAGCAGTTTGGTGGGTTCCTTATATATACTTGACGAACCAAGCATAGGCCTTCATTCGCGCGATACTCAACTGCTGATTGGTGTTTTAAGAAACCTGCAAAAATTAGGGAATACAGTTATTGTGGTTGAGCATGATGAAGAAATCATCCGTGCCTGCGACGAAATTATTGATATTGGCCCCGGCGCCGGTCAGCATGGGGGGTTGGTGGTTTATCAGGGAGCATTCAGCAACCTCAGTTCGGTGAGTGAAAGCCTCACCACCCAATATTTAACCGGTTCAAGAAAAATTGAGTTACCCAGAAGTCGAAGAAGCTGGAACCAGAAACTGGAAGTTATTGGGGCACGCGAGAATAATCTTAAAAACGTATCCACACAATTTCCGTTAAACGTATTAACTGTGGTTACAGGGGTTAGTGGCTCAGGAAAATCATCACTCATAAAAAAAGTTCTTTATCCGGCACTTAAAAAGATTAAAGGAGGCTTTGCCGACAGAACCGGGTCTTTCGATTTATTAAAGGGCGATATTCATGCCATTTCAGAAGTTGAATTTATTGACCAGAATCCCATTGGTAAATCGTCACGATCAAATCCGGCAACCTATTTAAAAGCCTGGGATGAAATCCGCAAACTCATGTCGGAACTAAAAACTGCCGAAATTGCCGGATTTAAGCCGGCCCATTTTTCTTTTAATGTTGAAGGAGGCCGATGTGATGAATGTCAGGGAGAAGGCACCATTAAGGTTGAAATGCAGTTTATGGCCGATATCATTCTCACCTGCGAAAGCTGTCATGGAAAACGTTTTAAACCTGAAATACTGGAAATCAGTTATCACGGCAAAAATGTTTACGACATTTTAGAAATGACTGTAGATGAAGCCATTGATTTCTTCAGCCAGCAAAAAGGAAACACCGACAAGCGCATCGTGTCTAAGTTAAAACCCCTGGCTGATGTTGGCCTTGGTTATGTAAAACTTGGCCAGTCGTCCAGTACTTTAAGTGGTGGTGAAAGTCAACGCGTTAAACTGGCCTCTTTTCTGGCTTTGGAACGTAATGAACCTACGCTCTTTATATTTGATGAACCAACTACGGGCCTTCACTTTCATGATATCCACAAATTATTAAAAGCCTTTCAGGCATTGTTGGAAAAGGGGCATTCCTTAATAGTAGTTGAGCACAATATGGAAATTATTAAATCGGCCGACTGGGTTATCGATTTGGGCCCTGAAGGTGGCGAAGAAGGAGGACACCTCGTTTTTGAAGGCACACCGGAGAAACTGATACACGAACCAAAATCCTACACCGGTAAATATCTGAAGCCATATTTGTCGTAATTATCAGCAAAATAAGAAACCTTTGGTAAGTAACTGCGTAAACTGTTATTTAGTGTGCTGTAATTTGAAATTTATTTTGTTTATTGCAGCAGCTTTTAATTAGTTGTTGTGGGTTGTAA